>NZ_JAOPXV010000023.1 GCF_025964975.1 Nocardioides sp. | reverse complement strand
GCCTTGCTCAGGAGGTCCATCTCAGTGTCCGCGCGCTGCAGGAGGGCTTTAAGCGCGAGACCGGGCTACCGCCGATAGCGCACCTGCGCCAGGTCCGGCTCCGACACGTACGCAAACAACTGCTTCTTGCCCACCGGCACGCCACCACCGTCCGCGCCATCGCCACCCGATTCGGCTTCATACACATGGGCCACTTCGCCGCCACCTACCGGCAGACGTTCGGAGAGACACCATCAACCAGCCTCGACCGAGAACCGTTCTGACGAAGGTCCAGTAGCTACCCGGGTCCGCCTTACGGGCGACATCCGCTGCTTGACGGCCTGGTCCAAGTTCGACGTCGCCCTCACCGGCGGGTGCGTCGATCGGGTCGCGGGACGCAATGCAGTGCGCAGTCGAGCACAGGGCGACCCGCGTTGACAGACATTCGCGTCGATATGACGCAGGGCGTGCAGCCCACAGATCGCGGCTACCGCTTGGGGGTTTCCGTCGATCGGTCGTGTTGTTAGCGGGCTTCTGTCCGTTGCAGGCGTCGCGCTTTCAAGGCTATGTGAAGGTTCGTACGCCACAGCCCGTCACTTAGATCCCCGTCGAGCTGGGTAGCGGCCCGGTGCAGTCGGTAGTAGAGCGTGGTCCTATGGAGCATCAGCTCCGCTGCGGTCCTCTGCGCGTTCCCAGCGAGGTCGAGGTAGGTCTCGAGGGTGCTAAGGAAGACGTCGCCCGCCTCACCCTGATCGGCAACCGGGGCCAGCATGTCGAGCCATGGGCCGTGTTCGCCCCGCGCCAAGAGTCGGTACATCCCGAGCTGTTCCCACGCCAGGTCGCGTGGGAGGCACGGGTCAGCCGCAACGCACGTGGCAGTGAAGGTGGCCATCTCCAACCCGTGGAGCAAGCCGGGTGCGTCGAAGGGCACCACCGGTCCGGCTCCGGTGGCGAGCAACCCAGACGGCAAAGATTCGAGCTGACGTGCGGCAGGACTCGAATGAGAGTCGCGCACCAGCAGCACCGTCTTGGTCGGCGTCACCGAACTGGCCAACACTCGCAGGTCTGGGAGCCGTCGAGTCACACGCGCGACGTCGCGTGCCGTCAGCGCGCCGTGCCCCCCTGTCGAGGTGATGGGGGTGCCGACCACAAGCCGAACCGTGCTGCCCAGCAGGTCGGGCTCGGCGTCGATCATGGCGCTGACTAGGTGCTCAGCTTCACCGACTGGGGCGGGCGCGATCAGGTCGACGAACAGCTCCGCCAGACTTCTCGCCCCGCCCTGCGCCGGGTTTTGGGGCAGCCTGGCGAGGACCCTTTCGCCGCACTGGAGGGCCTCGCCCAACTGCTGGGGCGTGAGCTCCGTAGAGCCCTCGACGATCCATAGGTGGGCGCGCAGGACACCGTGTCGACGGAGCGGGACGCACAACCGCGCCGTCATGTGGAGCTCGTCGTTCTTCGGAAGGCGGACGGGTCTGCTTGCTGTGCTGAGCTCATGTTCGTCCTGCCAGCGCCGAACAGGTTCCGGCACCTGGCGCGCCAGGATGGCCATAATGCGCGCTCCGTCGGCGTCGTCCGACTGGACGCTGTATCCCAACAACTGACCCGACGGGCTGTCCACGGACACACTGCGACCCAGTAGCGCCGCGAGGCGGTCCAGCTCAGCCTGCATGGCGCCTCCCAGTGTGCCCGTTGGTTTCTACAAGTGTAGGAGAGGAACCTCTGAACTTGCGCCGTCCGCTCGATGACTCTGAAGCTGCGGGCTGTCTAGCGTGGGAAGAGGACGGGAACCCGTTTCAGACATCCCCAGCGCCGCGAACGAAAAAGGAGACTCGACGTGACCCAGACCGTCGCCGCCCGCCCATGGTTGCCCGTCGCCGTGGCCGACCGTGTCCGGGGAGTGTCGTCAACCGCGTTGACCGGCAGTGCCCTTCAGTTCGAGATCGAACGGCTGGCCGAGGAGAACCACCGGATCCACGACGTCACCTGCCTCAACCTCAACCCGGCGACCAATGTGATGAATCCGCGAGCCGAGGCGCTCCTCTCGGCGAACTTGGGGTCCCGCGCATCGTTGGGCTACCCGGGTGAGAAGTACGAGACCGGCCTCGAGGCCATTGAGCAGATCGAGGTGCTCGCCGCCGACGCCGCCTGTCGCGTCTTCGGTGCGACGTACGCCGAGGTCCGCGTCGGTTCCGGTGCACTCGGCAACCTCTACTCGTTCATGGCCACCTGCCGACCTGGCGACACGATCATTGCTCCGCCGGCCGCCATCGGCGGGCACGTGACGCACCACCTCAGCGGTGCCGCTGGGCTCTATGGACTGACGACCGTCGAGGCTCCCGTCGACGTCGACGGCTACACCGTCGATGTCGACGCCCTCCGGGCACTCGCACACGGCACGCGACCCCGCCTCATCACCATCGGCGGCAGCCTCAACCTGTTCCCGCACCCGGTCGCGGCGATCCGCGAGGTCGCCGACGAGGTGGGGGCTCTCGTCCTCTTCGATGCCGCCCACCAGTGCGGGATGTTCGCCGGCGGGGCGTGGCCCAACCCGCTCGCCGAAGGCGCGCACGTCATGACGATGAGCACCTACAAGAGCCTCGGCGGACCGCCCAGCGGGCTCGTCGTCACCAACGACGCCACGCTCGCCGAGCGGCTCGAGGCCATTGCCTACCCCGGGCTGACCGCGAACTTCGACGCTGGCAAGACGGCAGCGCTTGCGGTCACTCTGGCGGACTGGGAAATTGCCGGATCGGCCTACGCGGCGCGGATGGTCGACTTGGCGCAGGCCCTCGCCGGGAGCCTCAGCACGCTCGACGTCCCACTCTTTGCCGCCGACCGCGGGGTCACGACGTCACACCAGTTCGCCATCCTCGCCCACCGGTATGGCGGCGGCCAGAGGGCCGCTCGGGACCTCCGGGCGGCCCATCTCCTGGCCTGCGGCATCGGTCTACCGACCATCCCCATCGACGGAGACCTCAACGGCCTTCGCATCGGCACCCCCGAGTTGGCTCGGCTCGGGATGAAGGTCGACGACATGCCGACCCTCGCGTCGTTCATCGCCCGCGGACTCGCTGGTCCGGAGTCCGCCGCCGCCGTCGGACCAGAAGTCACCGAGTGGCGCAGTGGATTCACCGGCACCCACTTCACCGTCGACCTCCCGTCCTGACGGATGTCTGTGCCGAGCCGGGAACAGGTCGGCTCGACCACATCATCCATATCGCCGCCGTCACCCAGTTGCGCCTCGATACCGAGGACGTCACTGCTACCGAGGCAAACGCCGCTGGCACGAAGCCGCAGCAAGCGGTCCGGTGCCCCAAGCGACGGAACTCAGACAGCATCTACCAGCACCTCGTCGCTGACGCCCACAGGACTGAAGGTTCGGGCCCGGTGTGACTGTGAACCGTCACGGGTTCTCTGCCGTTCCTCTACGGGGTGCGCCTCTCGGTTGAGGGCAGCGTAGTAGTTCTGCTCGTGCTCGGCTGGTGGGATCTGGCCGGTGCTGGAGTGCAGGCGGCGGTGGTTCCACCAGTCGACCCAGCAGGCGGTGGCGTACTCGACGTCGAGGAGAGTCTTCACAGGTCCAACGTGGAAGACGTTCGTGGCGATGGCCTCGGTCTTGTACAGGCTGATGAACGATTCCATCAGCCCGTTGTCGTAGGCGTCTCCTACGGTGCCGATCGAGGGTGCGATGGCCTCGAGTGCGAGGTGCTCGGTGTAGCGCAGTGAGGTGTACTGGGCGGGCTGCCAGCATCAGAGTGGCAGACCAGAGTGCCCGGCTCGATGGGCTGGCCGTGTCGATCGCGGTCCCACATAGCGATCGGTTTGTCAGCTGATGCGCGGATCGCCGGCGGATTGACAACCAGGTGGTCCACACCAAATCCGGGTTCCCCCCTTGATGAGAATCATCATCACGTCCACGCTCTAACTATGTTAGGAGAACCGAACGACGATAGGATGACGCGTCGTCGTCAAGGCACGCGGAACGAGATCCTCGACGCTGCGTGGTCGGTGGTGCGTGAGTTGGGCTGGTCGGGACTCACCCAGCGGAGTGTCGCGGAGCGAGTAGGCATGCGCGCGCCCTCGCTGTATGGACACTTCGACTCCAAGCTCACGATCATCGGTGCGATGTTCGGCCAGGCATGGGCGGAGTTCGACGCAACCGCAGCGGCGAAAGAGTCCGGCCTCCCCGATGACCCGCGCACGGCGTTGCTGGCGGTCGCGACGACCTGGCTCGACGCGATGGCGGCGGACCCGGAGCGGAACGCACTGATGAACCAGCGTCCGATCCCCGGCTTCACGCCGAGCGCCGAGTCCTACGCGTTCGCCGTGCAGACCATCGAGCGACTGCACCACCTCCTGGACCGCTCAGGCGTCACCGACCCCGACGCCTCAGACCTGTGGACCGCGATCCTCGCAGGTCTGGCCAGCCAGCAGAACGCCAACGACCCCGGGGGCGAGCGCTGGCGTCGGCTCGTCCCCCGAGCTGTCGACATGTTCCTCAGCGAAGTCGGACCCGACACGACACGAAGGAAGAAGACCCCATGAACACCACCGACCACCCCCACGCCGAGACTGGCCCACGGCGGCCCAGGATGGACCGCGAGGTGGCGATGCGGCTGGCGGAGACTGAGTACGAGCGTTTCCTCGACCTGCTGCGCTCACTGCGGCCCGAGGACTGGAACAAGGCCACCGACTGTCCCGGATGGGACGTCAGGGCAATGGCGGGCCACACCACCGGGATGGCACTCATGGCGACCGGCCTGAAGGAGACGCTGCGCCAGTCCATGATCGCCAAGCGGCGCGGCGGCGTCCCGCTGGACGCCCTCACGGCCCTGCAGGTCGAGGAGCATGCCGACCTCACACGCCTCCTGGGACATCGGGACAACCAGCACCGTGGTGGCGTTGCTGCCTTGCCCGCCACGTCGCCCGCGACCACTACCGACTCCTCGAAAGCGGGGCGTCAGCTCCTCGACGAAGCATAGGAGCGTCGCAGGTGGACTGCCAGGGCTTGAGCAGCCGATCGGACTTCGCCGCAGATCAGGACTCGCGGGCGAGGCTGGCTTCTCGGGCCTTCACGATGGCTGCAGACCTGTCGGGGACCTGCAACTTGGTGAAGATGTTGGACACGTCATTTCGCGCACCGTCTTGACGCTGATGACGAGATCGTGAGCGATGGTCGCGTTCATCGTTCGCGTGTTGGACCCAGCCTACGCAGAAACTCCGGTTGAGCTCGTCATGCACGCCCGTCGGGACGGCTGCTGCGTACCGCCTGCTTGCTGACCGGCGCCTCGGTGCCGCTGACGTCGATCCCACCGGGCCCATCCGGACATGACGAGGGCAACAGCTGCGTATCCGGCAAGGACGTCCACGACGTAGTGCTCGGCGTAGTAGACCAGCATGAACGACATGGTGAGCGGATAGAGCGGCAGCGTCCAACGCCATCGTGTACGCAGGTGCCTTAGTGCGTAGACAGCCACGAACAGGGCCAGCGCTGCGTGCAAGGACGGCATCGCCGCCACTTGGTTGCCGACAGCAGAGATCTGCTCGTGAGCCCCGCCGGAACCGTGGGACTGACCGAGGTCGTACCAACCACGCCCGGTGATCCGATGGACCGCCGGCGAGATGTAGCCATCCCGGGCAGCCATCCAGGGCGGCGCCATGGGGTAGAGAACGTAGACGACGAGCGCGAAGGCTGACAACGAGACATATAGACGCATGTAGTGGATCCATTGAGTCCGGCTGCGAACCCACAGGACGCCGCCTGTTCCGAGGGCGACCACGAAGTGCGAGTAGTAGACGGTGGTCAGTGCTACGTCGTACCACCGCGGCGGCTGCGAGCGCTCGCACGGGACACCACACAGGTGAGCTTGCAGCCACTCCGTGGGGAGGGTGCCCCCGAAGAGCCACCTGTCGATGGCTATCGGCTCGGTGACGTGGACGGCGACGAACGCCAGGTCCTCGGAGAGTCCACGGCTGTAGAGGTAGACAGTAGACAGTCAGGAGCGCCAGAGGGATCCACCAGTCGAGCAGGAAGGACAGGTGCTCGCGCCACGGCCGTCGAACGTCCCACGCGATGACCGCCAACCAGATCCATCCGACGACAAGTGCGGTCTGCTTGGGCATCCCCATCACAGCAACCCACGTCGAGAGGGCCGCGAGGAAGACGATGACTCCGCCCAGGCGGACGAGCCAGGCCACCCGGAGCCTGCTCGGTTGCTGCTCGTCCTGCTCGGTCGTGAGCAACTGGGTCACGCGGGACTCTCGGGCACTGAGTCAGACTGTCGTACCCGCGTCCGATAGACCACGAGGCCTTCGAACTCGGCCACGCGCTGGTAGTTGTCGGCGAACTCGGTCAGGGCCGAGCCGGAAGGATCAAGACCCCAGCCGGCGAGGCCGAGGCGGCTGGTGATCAGCCAGGTGGGGCGGGCGTGCGAGCCGAGCAGACGGGCCAGCTGGTGAAGCTGCGGATCAAGGACGCGCACCGGGAGGCTCCACAGCATCGGATAGGGGCTGCTCATCCCTGCGCCGTACAAGATGTCCGGCTTCCCGAACGCCACCACAGCCGTGTCCCCGGTCCTTCCATGTGCCGTCAGGTAGGCGGAGACGTCCTCATGGGTCGGGGCGGGGAATATGGCGACCCAGAAGAGCGAACCCAGGGACACCACCGCGGAATAGGTCAGGAGTCGGGTGCTTGTGCGCTGCCACACGGCCGACCCGATCGGTGAGCTGACGGTGACCAGTGCGGCCACCAGGACAAGTCCAGGCACGAGTCCCATCAGGTAGTGCAACCAATAGCTGCCGCCCAGTGCGACGGACAATACTTCCCAGGCGACCAGGATGGCGGCCGCGATCCGGATGTCGAGGCCGTCGGTTGCCGCTGACCGCACGAGCCGGCGCGCGGCCAGGACCAGCAGGGGCACGGCGCCACTCAGGACCAGCACGAGCCCCAGACGGGCGGCCCGCAAAGGTGTGGCCGAACTGGCCGATGAACCGATCATCTGATTGGCATCGATCCGGAAGGTCACCACAGCCACCCACAGCTCGGCTGGGGTCGTCCCCCGGGAAGAGGCGACCAACAGGACTAACGCGAGCACAAGACCGGCACCGAGGACGAATGCCGCGCCCACGCGCGCCCGCAGCACGCCCACGACCGGCAGCGCCAGCATCACCGCGGCGACGAAGAACACGTCCAGGAAGTTCTGCTTGATCAGGGCGGCTGACGCCGCGGCCGCGCCCGCGGCGGCCCACAAGACTGCGCTCCGGCCTGCACGGGCCTCTCCTCGCGCTGCAAGCAGAGCCGCTACGCCGGCCAGCACGAACGGCAGCGCAAGGACCTCGCCGTTGACCACGCCTCGGCCGAAGAGCGGGCTCCCCATGAACACGGTCGCCGTGGCAGCCGCTGCGAGTGGCGCGCCAGGAGCCGGTGAGGCAAGTCGGCCGATCAGACCTGCCAGGATCACCGAGACGAACACGGCCAGGCACCCCAGGACTCGAAGCGCCCCGAGCCCGCCCGCGGCGTCCGCCGTGGCGTACAAGATGATCAGCAGCGGAGGTCGATCGACCCAGTAGTCTCCGTACAGCGACGTCCCCTCGTGCCACTGTGACGCGACCATCAAGAACCCCGACTCGTCCGCCGAGGCAGGTAACCACCACGTGGGGAGCCAGGCCAGGAGCGCAATCACCCCTGAACCGACCACGAGCCATCTGCGATCGATCCTCGACAGTGACTGCGCCCAGCGATCCTGCCCCATCCATCCTGCTTCCCCGTGAGGCCGAGCGCGGTGCCACCACTAGCCTGGTCCGCGCCGCAACTTGGCAAGGATCCAAGGCACCGTTGGATGTCGAGCATCCCACGGATTCGCCAGTGACATGCCAGCAGAGGTGGCCGGCCTCGCTGCCGGCCCCGGAGTCTGGTGGTCATTCAAAAGCGCGGCACGGAATGCGCTCGCCACCCGTCGGACAATCACGTGCGGCAGAAAGACGCAGGTCTTGGGGCAGTTCCCGAGAGGGAACCCGAGATGGCGACGTCTGCCAGCCTGGGAAGCCAGCCGTCGTTGTCCCGCAGGGGGATCGGGATGTGGGGACTCTGGAACGTCGACGTGCCGAGCGCCCGCTCAGTCCGGGTCGACCTCGTCGTCGGCGGTGATCGCCTCGTCGGGCTTGCTGGTCAGCACGGTGTCGATGTAGCTGCGGGCAGTCTCGAAGATGCCGATCTCGTGTCCGGCCTGCTCCGAGAGGTACCACCGGTGGACGAGGATCTCGTGGAAGACCTCGGCCGGCTCGAGCTTGCCTCGCGCCTCGGAGGGAATCATCGCCATGATCGGCTCATAGATCTCGGTCAGCCACTTGTTGGCGACGAGATGGCGGTCCTCGCGCCCGAGGTCGTGGTGCGCGGTGAAGGCGGCGAGGTCGTTGAGGAGACGCCGAGCCTGGTTGTCCTCCACGGTCATCCCGGTCAGCGCCTGCAGCTCGCGTCGGTGGTGTCCGAGCTCCACGACCTTGGGCTGGATCCGGATCCGGTCGCCGTCGAAGTCGGTGATGATGTCGAGCTCGTCGACGTCGAAGCCGAGCTGGTTGAGCCGCTCGATGCGCTCCTCGATGCGCCACATCTCCTCGGCGTTGAACTCCTCCGTGCGGGTCAGCTCGTGCCAGAGCTTCTCGTACTGCTCCCGCAGGCGGGCGATGATCGCCAGTGCGTCGACGTCGGTGCCCACCGCTCCGCTCGCCTGGAGGTCCATCAGCTCGGCGAAGATGTTCTCGCTGCCGACCGTGAGGTCGTAGTCGCGCATCCGGTCGCTGACCGTGTCGTGGTGCGCCCCGGTCTCGGCGTCGACGAGGTAGGCCGCGAACTGGCCCGCGCTGCGACGGAACAGGACGTTGCTCAGCGAGACGTCGCCCCAGTAGAAGCCCGCCAGGTGGAGCCGCACGAGCAGGACCACGATCGCGTCGACCAGGCTCGGGAGGTTGTCGGCCGTCATCCCGTGGGCGAACAGGCTCCGATAGGGCAGGGAGAACCGGAGGTGCTCGGTGAGCAGCGCCGCGTTCAGCTCCTCCCCGTCGGCGTCGGTGCGCCCGGTGACGACGCCCTGCGGGACGACGGTGGGCATGCCTTCGCGCTGCAGGTTGCGCAGGAGGCGGTATTCCCGGAACGCAATGTCCTCCTGGGTCTCCTTCACGGCGTACGTGCGCTGGCCCAACCGCACGATCCGCACGATGTGCCGGCTCAGCCCGCGGGGCAGCGGGACGACGTGGTCGTCGGTCCACTCCTCGAGCGGCGTCGACCACGGCAAGGTGACGATCGCCGGGTCGGGCCTGCTCGCGACGATGCGCAGGGCCATGGTCGCGAACCTACTCGACCCGGCGGTGGACGCGCATCGACGAGCCGAGGCTGCCCAGTCCTCGGGCTCAGTCCTCGGGCTGGTCGGCGAAGAACCTCTTCGTGGCGTTGTACCAGTCGAGCGACTTCTTGGGACGCCGCCAACGCCCCTTCATCGCGTCGCGCGCCTCCTGGTGGGTCGCGTCTCGGGCCTTCTCGGTCTCCTTCAGGTGTCGGTCCTGGGCCTTGATGACGTCGTCGGCCGACTTGCCCCGGTGCTCCAGGTCGCAGGGGCCGCCCAGCTGGCGACAGTCATGGTCTTCTTCGGTTCTGTGGGGTGCGGGTCATCTGTATGACGGTCGCCGCCTCAGGCTTGTGACAGGCGCAGCGTCACGCTGGGTCAGGGCCGGGCTCGAGCGCCCAGACGTCCAGCCGAGGTCCGTCGCTGGCGGGGACGACGGACGATGCCCCGTCCGGCACCTCGACGACGGGAGAGCCGGGCTCGGTGCCGAAGAGGTGGTCACTTAGCGTGAGCGGGAGGCTGAAGGCCGGGCCCGCTGCCCGGCGCGCGACCACCAGCACGGACCCGTCCGCGTGCTCACGCAGGAAGGCGATGGTGTCGTCGTCGACGTGTGCCCACCGCTGACCACCTCTGCGGAGTGCAGCCCGCGAGCGGCGTACGCGGGCGAGCTCTGCGTAGGCCGTCATCGTGGCGGTGTCCCAGGACGACTCGTCGTCCCACGGCATCGGGCGCCGGGAGTCCTCGCCCACGACACCTTCGAGGCCGAGCTCGTCGCCGGCGAAGAGCATCGGGACGCCGGGCATCGTGAACTGCAGCCCCGCCGCCACGCGGTGCAGGGCGGGATCGCCGCCGACCAGGGTGCGGATGCGCGCGGAGTCGTGGGAGCCCACGAGGTTCCAGCTGGAGGAGGTGGCACGCCAGCCGAGGGCGCCCTGCCAGGTGCGGAAGGTCTCGACGACCGCAGGCCCGGAGCGACGAGCCACCTGGACCGGTCGGCCGAACGCCCTCGCGGCGGTGTCCTCCGAGCGCAGCCACGACCAGACCGGCCATGAGAACCCGGAGTAGTTCATGGTCGCGTGCCAGCCGTCACCGTCGACGTCGCCGGAGGCGTCATGGTTGTGCTCGCCGATGACGAAGGGGTCCTCCCGCAGCGACTGGGCCGTGCGGCGTACGGCGCGGGCGACCTCATGGGCCACGTCGAGGGCCCCCAGCCGGCCGGTCATGTTGGCGACGTCGATGCGCCAGCCGTCGACGTCGTACGGCGGCTGCAGCCAGCGCCCGACGACCGATCCCGGCCCCTCGACCATCGCCGCGCGCAGGTCGGGATCGCCGTGGTTGATCTTGGGCAACGTGGCGAAGCCCATCCAGTCGGCGTAGGAGCCGTCCTCGTCGAAGTAGTAGAACGACCGCGTCGCTGACTCCGGATCGGCCTGGGCCCTGATGAACCACTCGTGGGTGTCTCCGGTGTGGTTGGTCGTCAGGTCGCCGAGGATCCGCCACCCCCGATCGTGCACCGCGGTGCTCAGGCGTTCGTAGGCCGCATCGCCCCCGAGCAGCGGATCGACCTCGTCGAAGGTGGTGGCGTTGTAGCGGTGGTTGCTCTCGGCCGGGAAGACAGGGGTCGTGTAGACGATGTCGGCGCCGACCCGCTCCAGGTGGTCGAGGTGCTCGACGATCCCGTCGAGGTCTCCGCCGTAGAGCTGTACGGCGGTGCGCGGGTCGTCGAGCTCGAAGACCACGGTGTCGGTCCAGGTGGCAGGGACCGCCCAGGGTGGGGTCGGGCGGTCAGCCGCAGCGGCGGAGCGGGCAAACCGGTCGGGGAAGATCTGGTAGACGACTCCGTCCCTCGCCCAGTCGGGTGCCGGAGCGTGCGAGCTGAGCTTGAAGTCCCCCGCGTCCGGCACGTCGATGTCGACGAGCCCGGAGCCGGTCAGCCAGAGCTGCTCACCGTCGGGGCGGACCAGGAGGAAGCGGTAGTGGGTGACCGGGTTGTGCACCAGCAGGTCGCCCGACCACCACACCGTGTGGTCGTCGCCGAGGGTCCTCGCCAAGCCGTGGAAGACCGGCTCGGCGTCGTACGTCGTGCGCAGCCACACGTCCTGGATCTGGTCGTCGGGGTGGCTACGCATCCGGACGGTGACCGTCTCCCCGAGCTGGGGTGCCTCCGTCCCGACATAGGTCGGCGACCCGTCGTGGTGGGGCAGTCGTAGGAGGTCAGGCACGAACGAAACCCTAGGTCAACTAGCATGTGCGCGCGCCCGCTGGTGCGCGCCGGTGTAGCTCAGTTGGTAGAGCGCCATACTTGTAATATGGATGTCGCGGGTTCGATTCCTGTCACCGGCTCTCTGGTCTGGGGCCGCATCCAGCTGCCCTGAGCCGTCCGCGTGGACCTGGTGCCACCAGGTGACACGAAGTCCGCAGGGTCGCCGTTCACCGGACCTGCCGCACCTCGAACTCGCTCGCCGGGTGGGCGATCGCGTCCTGTGCGGCGACCAACCGCAGCTCGCGCTCGCCCGACTCGAGCGTCGCCTGCAGCACGGCGAAGACCGACGACGCCGTGCGCGCCAGCGCGTCCGCGGGGGAGCCCGTCTCGTGCAGGTGGGCGGTGAACATCGCGGCGGTGATGTCGCCGGACCCGTTGGCCTTCATCGCCAGCCGCGGTGTCTCGACGAGCCAGGCGCCGTCGCCCGTGACGGCCAGCATGCCGATGGTGTCCGAGGTCTGGGCGTCCCCGTCGAACACCGAGGTCACCAGCACCGTCGAGGGCCCCATCTGCCGGGCGAGGTCGGCCGAGTCGAGGGTGTCCGACAGGGAGGTCGGCGAGGTGTCGGTCAAGAATCCGAGCTCGAACTGGTTGGGCGTGATGAGGTCTGCCTGCGGCACCACGAGCTCGCGGATGATCGGCGGGATCGCCGGGTCGACGAAGCAGCCGGAGGTGGCATTGCCCATGACGGGGTCACACGTGTACGTCGCCGCCGGGTTGGCCGCCTTGACCTGGGCCACCGCGGACAGGATCACCTCGGCGATCCCGGCGCCGCCCTGGTAGCCGGACAGCACCGCGTCGCACGACGGCAGGACCCCGCGCTCGGCGATGCCGGTGATGACCGCGGCGACGTCCTCCGGCGAGAGCAGCGGCCCGCGCCAGGCGCCGTACCCCGTGTGGTTGGAGAAGTGCACGGTGGACACCGGCCACACCTCGTGGCCCAGCCGCTGGAGGGGGAAGACGGCGGCAGAGTTGCCGACGTGGCCGTAGGCGACCGAGGACTGGATGGAGAGGATCTTCACCAGGTCAGGCTAAGGCAACCCGGGACTCAGGCGACCTGCAGCGACCTCTTCGACAGCCCCAGCCAGAAGCCGTCGATGACCTGGGCCCCCGGCTCGTCCGGGGTGGTGGCAGCGCCGAGCGTGACGAACAGCGGCGTGTAGTGCTCGACGGTCGGATGGGCGTAGGGCATGCCCGGGGCCTTCGACGCGTACGCCGCCAGGGCATCGACGTCGCCACGGGCCATCGCCTCGGCGGCCCAGGCATCGAAGTCGTGCGACCAGCCGGGGACGGCCGCGTCGATGCTCCAGTCGGTGAGGAACGGCAGGCCGTGGGTGAGGAAGCCGGAGCCGATGATGAGCACGCCCTCGTCGCGCAGCGGCTTGAGCCGCTCGCCGAGCGCCAACAGCTTCACCGGGTCGTGGGTGGGCAGCGACATCTGCAGGACGGGGATGTCGGCGTTCGGATACATGACCTTCAGCGGCACACAGGCGCCGTGGTCGAGCCCGCGGCTGCGGTGCTGGTGGACCGGTTCGTCGCTCGGCATCATCGCGGCCACCCGACGGGCCAGGGCGCTGGAGTCCGGGGTCTTGTAGGTCATCGTGTAGTACTTCGGGGCGAAGCCGCCGAAGTCGTAGACGAGGGGCGCCCGGCTGGCCGACAGGGTCACCGGCGCGGACTCCCAGTGGGCGCTCACGATGAGGATGGCCGAGGGCACCGGGAGGCCGCTGGCCAGCGACGCCAGCTGCCCGGACCACACGGAATCGTCGAGCAGCGGTGGGGCGCCGTGGCCGATGTAGAGGGCAGGCATGCGGTCTGTCATGGGCTCATACTAGTTGAAATCCGAACTATCTTCAACATATCCATGGACGATATGGCTCCAGAAACGCCAGAGAGGCGACCATCTCGTCCATGGATATCCCGATCAGGCGGCGGGTGGGAGCGTCCAGTCAACCGGCTGCGCACCCTGGTCGGCCAGCAGCGAGTTGACCCGGCTGAAGGGCTTCGACCCGAAGAAGTCGCGGTAGGCGGACAGCGGCGACGGGTGCGCGGACGCGACCCACGGGATCGCGCCGAGCAGGGGGGTGGCCTTCTGCGCGGGGCCGCCCCAGAGGATCGCGGCGCAGGGGCCGCCGCGCCCGGCCAGCGCGGCGATGGCGCGCTCGGTGACCGCCTCCCAGCCCTTGCCGCGGTGGCTGTTCGAATCGCCGGGGCGCACGGTGAGGACCCGGTTGAGCAGCATCACGCCTCGGTCGGCCCAGGCCGACAGGTCCCCGTGGCCGGCGGGCTCGATCCCGAGGTCGTCGTGGAGCTCGCGGTAGATGTTGGCCAGGCTTGGCGGCAGCGGCCGGACGTGCCGATCGACGGCGAAGCTCAACCCGATCGGGTGCCGGGGGTTGGGATAGGGATCCTGGCCCAGGACAAGGACCCGTACGTCGGCGAGCGGGCGCTGGAAGGCCCGGAAGACGAGCTCGCCCGCCGGCTGGTAGCCACGCCCCGCTGCTACCTCCTCCCGCAGGAACCGACCCAGCTCGCCGATGCGCTCGTCTACCGGGGCGAGGGCCGCAGCCCAGTCGGGGGCCATCAGGCCCTGGTCGACCAGGCCCTGGAGAGCGCTCACGGGGCCGGCGCTGCTGACGGCCGGGACAGCCGGTCGAGGAAGGCGAGCAGCAGTGCCTCGCGCATCGCCGTCGAGGCCAGGTCGAGCATCGCGTTCACCGACGCCATCCGGCTCGGTAGCTCCATCGAGCCGTCGGCGGAAGCGCCCACCAGCCCGCAGGCCGCCAGCAGCCCGTCGAAGTCCGCGTCGCTCAGGGTCGCCGGGTCGAGGGACGCGATGAAGGCCACGACGTCGTCGTCCACCACCACCGGCCCAGCCTCCCGCGCCGCTACCACGGACTCCCGAAGTGCGACCGTGAAGTCGTCGAGGTGCGCCAGGGTCGCCGCGCTCACCGACAGGTGCACGGACGCCGGCTGCCCCTCGAAGGCCAGCTGCGGCTGGACGTACCACCCCCGCGAGACGAGCTCGTCGGTCACGGTGAACGGGTCGCACGAGTCGTCGGTGGCGAAGGCCACCAGTGTGGAGTCGGGCTCCGCCACGAGTCGCAGGCAGGGCTCGGCGGCGAGGACCGCGACGATGCGGTCGACCGCCTCGAACACCTCGCGGGCCAGCCTGAGGTAGCCCTCGTCGCCGATCGTCGTGACGACCGCCCAGGTCCCGGCGATCGGCCCGCCGGACCGTGTCGACTGGGTCGTCTGGTTGAGCATCGTGTAGCCGGGCCAGGCAGCGGAGGCGAAGAACTGCGGTCGCCGCAGGGCCGTGTCGCGGTGCAGCAGCAACGAGGTGCCCTTGGGGGCGTAGGCGTACTTGTGGGTGTCGACCGAGATCGAGGTGACGCCCTCGACGGCGAAGGTCCACTCCTGCACCGGTCGGCCCAGCCGTGCGGCGTACGGCAGCACCCAGCCGCCGATGCAGGCGTCCACGTGGCAGCGCACGCCGGCGGCCGAGGCCGCTGCGGCGATCTCGCGCACCGGGTCGATCACCCCATGGGCGTACGACGGAGCGCTGGCCACGACGAGGACGGTGCTGTCGTCCGTGGCGGCCGCCATGGCCTCGGGATCGGCACGGAAGTCGGGACCCACCGGGACCACGACGGCTCGCACGCCGAAGTAGTGGGCGGCCTTGTGGAAGGCGGCGTGCGCCGTGGACGGCATCACCATCGTCGGCCGGTCGAGGTCGGGTCGGGAGTCCCGGGCGCCCTGCACGGCCAGCAGGATGGACTCGGTCCCGCCCGAGGTCACGGTGCCGACCACGGTGTCGGGGGCGTCCAGGAGCCGGGCCGCGAAGCCGATCAGCTCGTTCTCCATCGTGAGCAGCGAGGGGAAGGCGGTGGGGTCGAGGGCGTTGGATCCGGCGTACGCCGCAACAGCCGCCCGTCCCACCCGGTCGACCTCCGCGTCGCCGCCGTCGTAGACGTAGGCCAGGGTCCGTCCGCCGTGGACCGGCAGGTCGCCGGCCTGCAGCAGGTGGAGCCGCTCGAGCGCGTTCATGCCGGCACCCCCGGGCGCGCGGCAGCCGCAACCTCGTCGGCGTCGAGCGAGTAGCGGCTCAGCCACCACAGGCTGAGCAGGATCAGGACGGCGGGCAGCACCGAGAACCCGAGGGTGATCGCGGTCAGTGCCGACCCCGGCTGTGCCACGTCACCCCCCTCCGAGGAGACGTAGCCGCCCACGGCCAGCACGATCGCGAACACGCCCGGTCCGAGGGCTAGGCCGAGGGTCTCACCGGCGGTCCACACGCCGGTGTAGACGCCGGCGCGATTCTCCCCGGTGCGCGCGGCGTCGGTGGCGGCCGCGTCGGGCAACATGGCCATCGGGAAGACCTGGCAGCCTGCGTAGCCCACCCCCACCAGCGCAGTGGCGGTGAAGACGAGAACGGCGGGAGCCACCTGGGCGAACGCAGCGAGGGCGGCGCCCGCCGCGAGGATCAGCGAGGCCACGACGTAGCCCTGCTTCTTCCCGACGCGTTCGCCGTAGGCGGCCCAGACCGGCGTGAGCACCAGTGCCGGCCCGACGAAGCAGACGAACAGGAGGGTCGAGGCACCCTGGTTCTCGAGCACCTCTCGGGCCAGGTAGTCCACCCCGGCGAGCATGCACCCGATCGCGAGGCCCTGGAGCATGAAGGTCGACAGCAGCAGCCGGAAGTCCCGGGCGGTCGCCACGATCCGGAGCTGGTCGCGCAGTGACCCGGCCCCGGCCTCGACGGCGCCGATCGGGGCGCGCCGCGTGCCGACGTACGCACTCACGACCCCCACGGCGATGATCAGCGCCATCACCAGCCCCATCACCTGGTAGCCGGCCCGACCCCCCACGGCGTCTCGGATCACCGGCGCGGTGGCGCCGGCCAGCATGATCGTGAAGGCCAGGATCGCCACGCGTGCCGTCATGAGGCGCGTGCGCTCGTGGTAGCTCGAGGTGATCTCCGCGGGCATGGCGACGTACGGCACCTGGAAGAAGGCGTACGCCGAGGCCGCCAGCACGAAGAACACCAGCACCCAAGCGGCTTCGAGGCCCTGCGACCCGAGGTCGGGCGCTGCGAAGATCAGCGCGAAGGCACCCGCCAGCATGATCCCGGCGCGGAGGAGCCACGGGCGACGCGGGCCCGCCGGATCGACGGTGCGGTCGGAGATGCGACCTGCGATCGGGTTCAGCACCACGTCCCAGGCCTTGGGCAGGAAGACGATCAGCCCGGCCCAGAGCGCGGCGATGCCGAGCTGGTCGGTGAGGTAGGGCAGGAGCATCAGGCCCGGCACCGTGCCGAAGGCGCCGGTCGCCACCGAGCCCGAGCCGTAGCCGATGCGCACGCTGCGGGGGAGTGCTCCCGCTGAGGCTGCCGATGAGTCAGCCACGTCAGGACCTGAGCGATCGGGACCCGGCCGAGCCGTAGCGCCGCACCGGGTTGGCCCCGATGGACTCGGGCGCCGCCGCCTTCTTCGCAGGCGACTTCTTCGCGGTGGACCTCTTGGCAGTCGTCTTCTTGGGTGCCGCCTTCTTCGTCGTGGTCTTCTTGGCAGTCGTCTTCTTCGCGGACGGCGCGGGACTGGTGCTCGACCACTTCTCGATCCACTCGTCCATCACCCGCCACGTCGAGTCGCGCGCTGCCCTGCCGGTCAGCATCCCGAGGTGACCCCCCGGCACGATCTCGAAACGCACCTCCCTCGAGCCGGTCAGGAGGGGCACGACCGCCTTGACCGCCTTGATCGGGGCGATCCCATCGGTGGCCCCGCCGAACACGAGCACGGGCGCCTTGATGTCGGCGAGCTCGATGGTGCGGTCATCGAACGGCATGGACCCCTCGACGAGTGCGTTGCCCTTGATCATGCGGTGGTAGAGCTGACCGAAGCTGCGGCCGGGGTAGGCGATCATGTTGGCCATGAAGCGGTCCACGGCCTCGAGCTGGGCGAGGTAGTCGGCGTCGTCCAGGTGGGTCGCCACGGCGAGCGGCTTGGTGAGCATCTTCTGTACGCTGGCGAGCTGGAAGGCCCACTTCACGAGCGGCGTCGGCACCCCGCCGAGCGCCTGGTAGGCGCGAGTGATGCCACCGCGGCCCTCGGTGAGGTTGAGCAGCGGCCGCATCGGAGCGACCAGAGGCACCTTGCGTACGTCGACGGGCGAGCCGACCACCGTCAGCGAAGCGATCGGCAGCGTCGGTTGGTCGGCGGCGGTGAGCATCGTGAAGATGCCCCCCAGGCTCCACCCGATCACGTGCACCGGACGGCCGCCGGCATGCCCGGAGACGGCGTTGATCGCGGCGGGCAGGACCTCGTCGACCCAGTGCTCCATGCCCAGCCCGCGGTTGCGAAAGGACACCTGGCCGTACTCGACGAGGTAGGTCCGTCGACCGCGGGTGACGAAGTGCTCGACCAGCGAGCAGCCGCGGCGCAGGTCGAAGCACAGGGCGGGGGCGGCCAGCGGCGTCACGAGCAGGATCGGATCGCCCGACTCGACCACGCGCGCTGCCGGCCGGTAGTGGTAGACCTCCCGCAGCTCCCCGTCGTCGATCAGGGTCCGCGGCATCGGCCGCAGGTCCGCCAGTCCCCCGTATAGCAGCTTGTGGGCGACGTTGGTCGCAGCCGAGACCAGCTGGTCGGGTTTGGGCGGGAGGAGGTCCATGGGCTCAGAAGATACGCCGGGTCCCTCGCCCCGGGGATGTTGCCCAAGCGTGACGGCAGGACTAGACAGAACACATGATGAAGACTCTCGCCGCCCTGGGTGCGGCAGCTGTCGGTGCGGTGGCCGTGCGAGACCTTACGCAGAAGGAACACGCCCTCAAGCGCAACTTCCCGGTCATCGCCAACCTGCGCTACATGCTCGAGACCATCGGCCCCGAGCTGCGGCAGTACATCGTCACCGGCAACGACGAGGAACGACCCTTCAGCCGCGACCAGCGGCGCTGGGTCTACGCGAGCTCGAAGCTGCAGAACAACTACTTCGGCTTCGGCACCGACAACGACCTCGAGGGCCACACCGGCTATCCGATCATCAAGCAGCGCACGTTCTCCGACGTCGCCCCTTCCACCCACGCCCACACCGGCGAGGAGACCCCCCTCCCGTGCGTCAAGGTCATCGGCGGGCCGCGGCGACGCGCCAAGGCGTTCCGACCGGAGTCCATCGTCAACATCTCGGGGATGAGCTACGGCTCGCTGAGCAGCAACGCCATCGAGGCGCTGAACAAGGGCGCCGCGCTCGCGGGCTGCATGCAGAACACCGGCGAGGGTGCGTTGTCGCCGTACCACCGCCAGGGCGGTGACCTCGTCTTCCAGATCGGCACGGCCTATTTCGGCTGCCGCGATGCCGATGGGGTCTTCGACCTCCAACGCCTGGTGGACCTGTGCGCAGGAGCGCCCATCCGGATGATCGAGATCAAGCTCTCCCAGGGCGCCAAGCCCGGCCTGGGCGGCATGCTGCCCGGGGTCAAGGTCACCGAGGAGATCGCCGAGATCCGCGGGATCCCCGCTGGGGTCGACTGCGCGTCACCGAGCCGGCACAAGGTCTTCCACGACGTCGACTCGATGCTGGACTTCGTCGAGATGGTCGCCGACGCCACGGGTCTGCCCGTCGGCATCAAGAGCGCCGTCGGCAACATGGACTTCTGGGACGACCTCATCGCGGCCATGAGCCCGGAGCGGATGCTCGACTTCATCAACATCGACGGCGGCGAGGGTGGCACCGGCGCAGCGCCTCTGGTGTTCGCCGATTCGGTGTCCTTCCCGTTTCGAGTGGGGTTCTCCAAGGTCTACAAGCGCTTCGCCGAGGCTGGGCTCACCGACGACATCACCTTCATCGGCGCGGGCAAGCTCGGGCTGCCCGACAACGCCCTGGTCGCCTTCGCCCTCGGCTGCGACATGGTCAACGTCGGCCGGGAGGCGATGTTGGCCATCGGCTGCATCCAGGCCCAGAAGTGCCATACCGACGAGTGCCCGACCGGGGTGGCCACCCAGCAGCCCTGGCTCATGCACGGCCTCGACCCAGCGTCGAAGTCGGTACGCGTGGCCAACTACGTCAAGACCCTGCGCCGCGACCTGCTCAAGGTCTCCGAGGCCGTGGGAGTCGCTCATCCCGCCCTGATCACGGCCGACGACATCGACCTCATCGACGGGCTGCAGTCGTCCCAGCCCATGCGCGAGGTCTACGGCTACGGGCGCAACTGGGGCACGGTGGGCCCGGAGCTCGCAGCTGAGATCACCGCGATCATGGCTGGCACCCACGCCCACCACCCCGGCTGAGTCATTCCCCCCGGGCGGGCCGCACGGTCTTGCCGTGCTCGGGCCGGATGTCGGCGAGCGCGGAGAGGAAGCTCTTGGCCCATGCGCTGACGTCGTTGTCGACGACCTGCTTGCGCATGGCGCGCATCCGCCGCGTGGTCTCCTTGGGCGGCGCGTGATAGGCCTCCATGAGCGAGGCCTTCATGCCGTTGATGTCGTAGGGATTGACCAGATAGGCCTGGCGCAGCTCGTGTGCCGCTCCGGCGAACTCCGACAGCACGAGGGCGCCGTCGTCGTCGTAGCGACAGGCGACGTATTCCTTGGCCACGAGGTTCATGCCGTCGCGGTAGGGCGTCACGACCATGATGTCCGCGGCGCGATAGAGAGCGGCCATCTCCTCGCGCGGGTAGGACGAGTGCAGGTACGAGATCGCCGGACGGCCGATCCGGCCGAGGTCTCCGTTGATCCGGCCGACCAGCCGGTCGATCTCGTCGCGCAGGATGCGGTATTCCTCGACCCGCTCGCGCGAGGGTGTCGCCACCTGCACGAAGACGACGTCCTCGACGTCGAGCAGGCCGTCGGCGATCAGCTCGGCGAAGGCACGCAGTCGGGGGTAGATGCCCTTGGTGTAGTCGAGCCGGTCGATGCCGAGGAAGACCTTGCGCGGGTTGCCGAGCGCCTCGCGGATCTCCTTGGCCCGATCCTGGACCGCAGGTGTGCGAGCGAGCTCGATGAACCCGGCCGCGTCGATGGAGATCGGGAACGCGCAGGCCTTCACCGTGCGGCCGTCCGGCAGGTAGACGAGGTCTCGGTGCGTCTTGTGCCCGACGCGGCCCCGGACCAGGCGCACGAAGTTGCCCGCCCCGCCGGGCAGCTGGAAGCCGATCAGGTCGGCTCCCAGGAGTCCCTCGAGGATCTGTCGACGCCACGGCAGCTGGCTGAACAGCTCGGCGGGCGGGAAGGGGATGTGGAGGTAGAAGCCGATCCGCAGGTCGGGGCGGAGCTCGCGGAGCATCTGTGGCACCAGCTGGAGCTGGTAGTCCTGCACCCACACGGTCGCGCCCTCGGCGGAGACCTCCGCAGCCCGCTCGGCGAAGCGCTGGTTGACCCGGACGTAGGAGTCCCACCACTCCCGGTGGAACCCCGGCTTGGCCACCAGGTCGTGGTAGAGCGGCCACAGGGTGCCGTTCGAGAAGCCTTCGTAGAACTCCTCGACCTCCTGCTCGCTCAGGTGCACCGGCACCAGCTGGAGGCCGTCCTCGACGAAGGGCTCCAGGTCGGCGTCGTCGGTCGATCCCGGCCAGCCGATCCAGGCGCCGTCGTGGGCGCGCATCACCGGCTCCAGGGCGGAGACGAGGCCGCCGGGGGACCGACGCCAGTCCGAGTCCCCGTCGGGCATGGTCACGCGGTCCACCGGCAGTCGATTGGCAACGATCACGAGGTCGGCGAGCCGGGGTTGAGACACATTTCCACCCTAACCGGCCGCTTCGGTGTCCGACTCACCCAGAGGGTGGGGGCCCGACTCACCCACAGGTGGCGACGACTCGCCGGGAGCGAATGACATGGGTGTTGTTCGTCGCCTACAGTGGGGGAGCAGGAAACCCCCAGTCAGGAGCTGTGCCATGGACGCCGCGAACGTATACGTCTCACCCGAGGGTGACGGCACCCCCGGTCTGAGCCAGCGCGATCGCGACATCCTCGAGTTCGAGCGCCACTGGTGGAAGTTCGCCGGCGCCAAGGAGCAGGCGGTCCGCGAGAAGTTCGACATGGGCTCCACCCGCTACTACCAGGTGCTCAACGCCCTCATCGACCGTCCCGAGGCCCTCGAGGCCGACCCCCTGCTCGTGCGACGCCTTCGCCGGCTGCGCGCCTCTCGCCAGCGTCAGCGCTCGGCTCGCCGCCTCGGGTTCGAGGTCTGACCCACGTGTTCGCGCCTACTTCCCCCAGCGAGGCACCCATGACCGCATCACCCGCACGTCGCTCCCGCTCCGAGCGGGGTGCCGCTTTTCCCTCCCCGCTGGTGATGTTCAGTGTCATCGCGATCGCGATGGCCGGCTTCACGTTCGCCGCCACCCGCGACGCACCGCCGACCGAGCGCAAGATCACCACCGCGTCCGCGACTCCCGTCGAGACGCCTGAGGCGACGGTGCTCCCGCCGACCAAGAAGCCCAAGCCACAGCCGGTCGTCAAGCGCGGCGAGGTCTACGTCGAGGTCTACAACAACTCCGGGATCAAGGGCCTCGCGGCCACCACGGCCGCCAAGGCGACCCAGGTCGGTTGGCAGGTCGTGGGCGAGGACAACTGGTACGGCGCCATACCGGCGTCCACCGTCTACCACCCCCAGCGACTGCAGGCCGCTGCGAAGCAGCTGGCGCTTGACCTCGGCATCACCCGCACGGCGTTGGCGGTCGAACCGATGAAGATGGACCGGCTCACGATCGTGCTGACGGGCGACGCCGCCTGATGGAGGCCTGAGCCGGCCCTCGTGATTGGCTCTCCTCATGGAGTTCACCTCCCCGGAAGCCGAGCAGCGATATGCCGACCTCGTCGCACGCGTCGGCGAAGTGGTCGTCGGGCTGGACTTCGACGGCGTCCTGTCGCCCATCGTCGAGGACCCGGCCCAGGCGCACATCCACACCTCGGCGCCCCAGGTCCTGGTCGACCTGAGTGACGTCGTGCGCGCGGTCGCAGTGGTCACGGGTCGTCCGGCTCGTCAGGCGCTCGCCCTGGGAGGGCTCGACGAGGTGGGCGACGCGATCGGCCAGCACGGCAAGGAGCTCTTCATCTTCGGGCAGTACGGCAACGAGCGCTGGTCGTCCACGAACCGGCGGGTGGTGTCTCCCCGCCCGCCGCACGGGTTGGCCAGCTTCGGCCGCGAGCTTCCGGCACTGTTGCGGCGCAGTGACGCCGCCGATGCGTTCGTCGAGGAGAAGGGGCTGGCGGTCGCCGTACACACGCGTCGTCTCGAGGACCCCGCGGCGGCCTACGAGCGACTGCTGCCCCCGATCACCGAGCTGGCCCAGACGCACGGCCTGGTCGTCGAGCCGGGACGCAACGTGATCGAGGTGCGGGCCCCCGGTCAGCACAAGGGCCACGCCGTGGAGACCCTGGTCAAGGAACAGGCGGCAGGCGGTTTCCTCTACGCAGGTGACGACCTCGGCGACGTCGAGGCGTTCGAGGCCGTTGCTGCGCTGAGGGACCGGGGAATCGCCACGCTGCTGGTCTACGCGGCCTCCGACGAGGAGTCCGCCCTCATGCCGCTTGCCGACGTGACCGTGCCCGGTCCCGACGGCGTGCTCGAGCTGCTGCGGCAGCTCATCGTCGATGCCGGCGAGGTCCAGCGGGCCTGAACCCCTCCGCCAGCATGTGGACACGATGTGCACATGCTGAGACGGCCTGTCTACTCTGAAGGCCTCATCACGAGGGACTGAGGGAACGGCCCGACGAAGTCCCGGCAACCGCCACGAACCTCCTGTCGCCTGCGGCAGTCGCGGAAACGGTGCCAATTCCGTCCCGGCGCGAAAGTCGCCCGGGGTCGATGAGAAGGAGGACTTCGTCATGTCTGTCGTTGCAGAAACCGCCCCCTCGAAGACGTTCCGCGCTGGAGCCTTCGGCAATGCCCGCGTCCTGGTGTGCCGCGAGTGCAGCCACGAGGTCGACCTCGGTCCGCACTACGCGTGTCCGGAGTGCTTCGGTCCGCTGGAGGTCGCCTACAACTTCCCGCACGTGACCCGCGAGGAGATCGCGGCAGGTCCGGCCAACATCTGGCGCTACAAGGCTCTGCTGCCCGTCCCGAGCGACATCGAGCAGAGTCCCAACATGGAGCCGGGCTTCACCCGCCTGCTCAAGGCGGACAACCTCGGGCGCGAGCTGGGCATCGACAACCTCTGGGTCAAGGACGACTCCACCAACCCGACCAACTCGTTCAAGGACCGGGTCGTGGCCTGCGCCCTCAGTGCAGCCCGCGAGCTCGGGGCCAAGGTCTTCGCCTGCCCCTCCACGGGCAACCTCGCCAACGCGGTCGCCGCGGCGGGGGCGCGAGCCGGGATCAAGACCGTGGTCTTCATCCCGAGCAACCTCGAGCAGCCCAAGCAGGTCAACTCGGCCGTCTTCACCGACCGGCTCGTCGCCGTCAACGGCAACTACGACGACGTCAACAAGCTCGCCTCGGAGATCGCCGGCGAGGAGGAGGGCTGGGCGTTCGTCAACGTCAACGTGCGTCCCTTCTACGCCGAGGGATCCAAGACCCTCGGCTACGAGATCGCCGAGCAGCTCGGCTGGCGCCTGCCCGACCAGATCGTCATCCCGGTGGCCTCTGGCTCGCAGCTGACGAAGGTCGACAAGTCGTTCCAGGAGCTCATCAAGCTCGGGCTCGTCGAGGACAAGCCCTACCGGGTGTACGGCGCCCAGGCCACCGGTTGCTCCCCGGTCAGCGTCGCGTACAAGGCCGCCACCGACGCCATCCGTCCGGTCAAGCCCGACACCATCGCCAAGAGCCTGGCCATCGGCAACCCCGCCGACGGGATCTACGTCCTCGATGTCTGCCGCCGCACCGGCGGTGCGGTGGAGGACATCAGCGACGACGAGGTACGCGCCGCGATCGTGCTGCTGGCACGCACCGAAGGCATCTTCACCGAGACCGCGGGCGGCACCACCGTGGGCGTGCTGAAGAAGCTCGTCGAGACGGGTCAGCTCGACACCACCCTCGAGACGGTCGTGATCAACACCGGCCACGGCCTCAAGACCCTCGATGCCGTCTCCGACCGGGTGAGCGCCGCCGCGACCATCGAGCCGACCTACTCTGCCTTCACCGCCGCCAACCTCGTCTAGCCACCTTCTCTCTAGGAGACCTCCATGGCCGTCTCGGTCCGAATCCCGACCATCCTGCGCACCTACACCAACGGCGAGTCCGAGGTCAGTGCCCAGGGCGACAACCTCGCGGCCGTGCTCGACGACCTGGACGCGAGCTACTCCGGCATCAAGGGCCGGGTGCTCGACGAGGCGGGCAACTTGCGGCGCTTCGTCAACGTCTACGTCGGCAACGACGACGTGCGGTTCCTGGACAATCTCGACACGCCCACCCCGGACGGCACCCAGATCTCGGTGATCCCGGCGGTCGCGGGCGGCTGACAGGTCGCCGTACGCCCCAGGAACCGCTGGACCGAGCGCCGCGTCCAAGCGACCATGACTCCCATGAAGACCACGGTCCGTGCCCTGCTCCTCGCCCTCGCCCTGACCTCCGTGCCGGCGGCGGCGCACGCCCAGGGCTTCGAGCCGGCACCCACCGACGACCCGGAGCTCGTGGCCGCCTGGCAAGACTGGGAGGCGAAGGGCATCGACGACTACACGACCACGGTCAAGCTGAGCTGCTTCTGTCCGACCATCCCTGCCATCCGCACCGTGGTCCGCGACGGCGAGGTGCGCAAGGTGACCCAGGGCGACAAGCGTCTGGCCCACCGCAAGGGCCACTCCATGGACCAGCTGTTCGAGATGGTTCGCGAAGCCCACGCCACCGCCGACCACGTCGAGGTGACCTACACCCCGCGCGGCGTGCCCAAGTCGATCACGATCGACCCGGAGGAGCTCGCGGCCGACGAGGAGTCCTACTACTCCGTCAGCCTCAGTCGACTCTGACGGCTCGCGCGGGCGTCACGGGGCTCGTACGTCGATGAGCGCGGCGTGGCCCCGCCCGTCGACGCGCACCTCGGCGATCGCTCCGTCGCCGAGCACCTCATCCATGGCGGCTGCGTCGTCCTGGGAGAGGAACAGGCTCTCGATCCCGCACCGGACCTGCCAGCCGTCCTCGCACGCCAGGTAGGGCTGGTCACCGGAAGGGCGCTGGCGCTGGTAGTCGTCGGCGACCATGACCCCGTCCTCCTCGACGAGCGTGATGTAGACCGGCCCGTCGCCGTAGGAGAGAGTCTCGGCTCGCTGCAGGTCCGGGTAGCCCAACCTGACGTAGGCGCCCCGAAACGGGTCGATCGGATCGACCGGGGCGACGTTGAAGGCATAGGTGTCGCCGGTGGCGCGGGCCGACAGCTGGGGGGCGACGGCGGCGCCGACAAGGGTGGCCTGGACTGCGACGACGACGGCGAGCGTGACGATCTTCTTCATCGTCCTGTTCCTTCCTGGTGGGTGTCCTGCTGCGTGTCGCCCTCGCGGGCGTCCTCGAGCGAGGCGACGATCTCGCGTCGGGCTCGGTCGAAGAGGAAGCCGGTTGCCAGGAAGACGAGGCCGAGCACGAGGAACAGCCAGGCCCCCTCGACGATGGCGGCGAACACCGCGAAGCTCTGGAAGGTCGTGAAGATCACGAGGCCGACCATGGCGATCACGGTAAGCACCGGGTTGTCCCGCAGGGTGCCGATCGCGACAAGGGCGACGGCCAGGGCGACGAAGGCGACGACGCTGACCGCGGCGTGGGCCCAGTCGGCAGCGTTGACGTCCGAGGTGTCCGTGCCGGTGTCCCAGAGCACCATCAGGACGGCCGCAGCCAGGGCGGCGACGGCGACCAGGGGTTCCAGACGGGCCCGGCCGCGCACGATCACCAGGGCCGCGGCGACAAGTGCGGCCGCCACGACGAGCGAGCCGACCAGCCAGCCGTTCCAGGCGAAGTCGTCGGTGGTGGTGGAGGGCACGGCGGCGACGAACAGGGTGACCATGCCGAGCAAGGCACCGACCGATCGCCATACCTGTCCGAAGCGGGTGAGCCCGCGATCGTGGACCACGGCCAACGAGATGGCCGCCACCCCGGCCGTACCGAAGGCGACGACAGCCCCGGCGGCGGTGCCGTCGTCCCACAGCGGTTGCGAGACCCACCACCCGACGCCGGTGATGACTCCGACCACGAGCGGCATGAGGGCTCGGAAGCCGTAGGCGTACGCCAGCGCCCCGGCCGCCCAGAAGCCGACCAGTGCGGGGGAGTAGGCCGGGACCTGCAAGGACTGGGCTGCTTGGAAGACCACTGCTCCGAAGGCGAGCGATGCCATCAGCCGCAGCGCTCCCCGCACCGACCCCGTGGCCGGGGTCAGCTCGGCGGCCGCGATGAGCGCCAGCCAGATGGCCGCGACGGCGACGAAGCGCAGCATCGGCGGCAGCTCGTCCACGTTCGCGGCCACCAGCCAGATCAGTCCGACGCCCACGAAGGCGCCACCGAGGAAGAGCAGCAGTCGGCCGAGCGAGAAGCGGCGGTGGGAGGTCCCCGCGTCGAGATAGCGACCGGTGATCGCCTGCGCAGTGTCTGCGTCCACGAGGCCCTCGGTCTGCCACTCGACGACCTCACGACGCAGCCAGCGGTAGTGCTCACTGCTCACGGGGTGCTGGCGCTGCTTGGTCTGCATGGTGTCCATAGGCTCATGGTGGCCCCTCGCGCCCCCTCCCGCCTGAGTACGCGCCCCCACCCGAGTAGCGCGTTCGGGTCAGCTTCGCCGCCGTGGCCGGACGAGGTGCGTGCGAGCAGTCGTGACCACGGCGTCGGACAGGGCGACGAGGGCGGTGGAGGCGATGCGCCAGTGCTGCCAGTGCAGGGGTACGTCGAGGTGCCGTCCGCCGGCGACCTCGACCAGCGACCCGCTGGCCAGGTGCTCGGCCGCGAGGAGCTCCGGCACGGCGCCCCACCCGAGTCCGGCTCGGATCGCTGCCAGGTAGCCGTCGCCGGCGGTGACGGTGTGGACCTGTCCGGTGAGCGCCCGTCGCGTGGCCTTTGCGACCAGCCGGTCGGGCAGGTCGTCGGTCGCGTGGAACTTCGCGCGGGGAGCGGTCACGAGGGTGGCGATGTCCGTGATCCCGAGGTCGGGGGCGGCCACCGCCCGATATCTGAGCGACCCGATCGACACGGCGCGACAGCCCTGCACCACGTCCCCGGCGGTCGTCACGGCGCCCATGACGGCCCCTGCCCGCAGGAGGGCGGCGGTGTGGTTCTCGTCGTCGACCCGGACGTCGAAGCTCGCTCCTGTGGCGTCCCCGGCTGCTCGCAGGGCCGCGACGAACCAGGTCGAGACCGAGTCGGCGTTGGCAGCGATGGCCAGGGTGGGTCGGGTGTCGTGGTGACGGAGCTCGGCATCGGTGTCGGCCTCCAGGTCGGCCACCTGGCGGGCGAGACGGACGAGGTGCTCGCCGGCACTGGTCGCCGCGCACGGGCGGGTCCTTTGCACCAGCACTGCTCCGGCCGCGTTCTCCAGCGCACGCACGCGCTGGGAGACGGCGGAGGGTGTGAGATGGAGCTCGCGGGCGGCCGCCTCGAAGGACCCCCCCGTGACCACCGCTGCGAGGGCGGCCAGCTGGGCGCGGTCGTACATGAAGCGATGCTAACGGATGTGGAGTTTCTTTCGCTGGATTCAATCAGTGGTGAGCTCTAGCCTCAAGGGGTGCTCACCCCCCTTCTCGCCGGCCTCGTCACTGGCCTCTCTCTCATCGTGGCCATCGGCGCGCAGAACGCGTTCGTGCTCCGACAGGGCATCCGCCGCGAGCACGTGGGGGCGGTGGCCGGGCTGTGCGCCGTCTCCGACGCTCTCCTGGTCGTCGCCGGAGTGCTGGGCATCGGCACGGTCGTCGAACGCGCACCGGTCGTGCTGGACGTCGTCAAGTGGGGCGGGGTCGTGTTCCTCCTCGGCTATGCGCTCGTCGCCCTCCGGCGAGCGGTCCGACCCGACGCCCTGCGCGCGGCGGAGGACGGGACCGGGACCACCCTGGCCGCGACACTCACGACTGCGGCGGCGCTGACCTTCCTGAACCCCCACGTCTACCTCGACACGGTCCTGCTCGTCGGGTCCATCGCCAACCAGCACGGCGACGACGGCCGCTGGGTCTTTGCCGCGGGAGCCGTCCTGGCGAGCGTGGGCTGGTTCTTCGGCCTCGGGTACGGCGCACGCAGGCTCGCCCCCGTCTTCGCGAGGCCGATCGCCTGGCGGGTTCTCGATGCGTCCATCGCTGTCGTCATGACGCTGATCGCGCTGAGCCTGGCGCTCGGCTGATCCGCGTCCGGGGCTAGGGTCTCGATCGTGCCTCTCCGCGACTCCGTTGTCCACGTCGGACGCCGCGCCGTGAAGCGGCTGCGCCCGGCGCCGCGCCCCGCCTCCGGCGCCGCTCAGAAGGTCGAGCGACGCGAGCGGCTGATGGCGCTCGACCTGACGGAGCTCGCGGTCGAGTTCGGCACCGACAAGTGGGGCGTGCACCGCTACACCCCCCACTACGAGCGGCACCTCCAGCACCTGCGTGGCGACAAGTTCACGTTGCTCGAGATCGGCATCGGTGGCTATTCCCGGAAGCGGCGGAGCGGCGCGTCGCTGAGGATGTGGCGCTGGTTCTTCCCACGCGCCCGCGTCGTCGGTCTCGACATCGAGGACAAGTCGTTCCTCGACGGGGGGCACATCACGACCTACCTCGGCGACCAGACGGATCCGGTCATCTTGCAGCGCATCGTGGAGGAGCAGGGCGCGCCGCTCGTGGTGATCGACGACGGCAGCCACATCCCCGAGCACGTCCGCGCCACGTTCGCCATCCTCTTCCCGCTGCTCCCCGACGGCGCGATCTACTGCATCGAGGACATCCAGACCTCCTACTGGCCGGCGTGGGGCGGAGCCGTGGACCCGAGGGCTCCCGGCACCTCGATGGACCTGGTCAAGGACCTGGTCGACGGCCTGAACTTCGAGGAGTTCCTCGTCGAGGGCTACGAGCCGAGCTTCACCGACCGGCACGTCAAGGCCGTGCACTGCTATCACAACCTCGTGGTCATCGAGAAGGGTGACAACGTCGAGGGCAGCAACCGCGACACGGCCGCACACACCTTCCACGGCAGCAACGACGACCCCGCCCACGAGGATCATGAGGAGGCCAGGTGACGGTCCTGCTCGCGACCTGTGCCGACCTGCCCGACGGCGAGCCGGGCTTCGAGGCGCTCGACGGGGCCCTGGCCGCCCGCGACATCGACTTCGCCTGGGTGCCGTGGGACGACCCGGACGTCGACTGGGCCGGAGCGTCGCTCGTAGTGGTCCGGGCGACCTGGGACTACGCCACCCGCGCCGAGGAGTTCCTCCGGTGGACCCGGTCGCTCGACCAGTCCCGGCTGCTCAACGGCGCGGACGTCTTCGAGTGGAACCACGACAAGGCCTACCTCACCGACCTCGACCCGTTGCCGGTCGTGCCGACCCGACTCGCCTCGACGCCACCCGAGTTCGCCGCGGCCATCGCCGAGTTCGGGACGGCCGTCGTCAAGCCTCGGGTCAGTGCCGGTGGCGCCGGTCTCATCGTCGTCAGCGACCCCCTCGACTCCCGTCTGGGGACGCCCATCCAGAGCCACCCGACGTACGAGCCGGTCGGCGGTCCCTGGATCGCGCAGCCACTCGTGGAGTCGGTGCGCACGCGTGGTGAAGTGTCGGTCTTCGTGCTGGCCGGCCGGGTGATCTCGCAGGTCGGCAAGCTGCCAGCGGGTGGTGAGGTGCGGGTGCACGAGGAGTTCGGCGGAGCCTCGCGGCCGGTGCCGATCGACGCCTCGATCGCGTCCGTGGCCCTCACCGCCAACGACTGGCTGACACAGCGCTTCGGGCGCGAGCTCGACTACGTCCGGGTCGACCTCCTCTCGTACGCCGACGAGTGGGTCGTCTCCGAGCTCGAGCTCATCGAGCCAGGGCTCTACCTCGACGTCCTGCCGAGCAACGCCGAACGCTTCGCAGAACTGGTGGCCGCCCGACTCGCCTAGCACGAATGGACTAGGCCGAATGACTCGTTCGGGGGGATCGCATCGATTCGCCTGCCCCTATCCTCGGAGTTTGGGTTAATGGGCACGCTCGCCATCTCCGGCGGCCAGCCCGACCACTGATCAGAGGACTCCTCGTGCAACTTTCACGACGCGCGCGCAAGGACGAGCGCGGTGCTGCAGCCGTGGAGTTTGCGCTCATCGCGATGCCGCTCATCCTCTTGATGTTCATGATCGTGGAGTCGGCCTTCCTGATGAAGGACTACGTATCGGTCAGCAGTGCGGTCCGCACGGGCGCCCGCACGGCGTCGGCTGCCGCCGACGGCGGCCCGGGCACCTGCGTCGCGAGCGCCAGCCCGCCGCCGTGCTCGCCCGCGAGCGTCCCGGCGTTCGCCCAGGGGGCCGCTGACTCCATCCAGACCACCGCGACAGCGCTCGACACGAACGACATCAACTTCATCCTCGTCTACGAGCCGGGGGCCAACGGCTTCCCGCTGGGTCAGTCAACGCTGACATGTGGCAGCAACTGCGTGAAGTACATCTGGGACGCGGGCCTCTCGAAGTTCCGCTATGCCAGTGGCAGCTGGGCATCGGCGTCCGTCAACGCCTGCCTCAACGATCCTGGGAGGGACAGTGTCGGAGTGGGGATGCAGGTGACCCACGGCATGGTCTCGGGCTTCTTCGGGGCGAGCAAGATCATCCAAGAGCGCACGCTCATGCAGTTCGAGCCGCTCGAGCAAGACCGGTGCAAGCCCGGCACGTTCAACGCGCACCAGTGAAGGGCACAGACATGAGCACTAGAACCGCTTCGCATCGTCGCCGCGATCGCGGAGAACGGGGTGCGGCCATGGTGATCGGCGCACTGATGTTCGCGTTCCTCGCTCTCCCGCTGTGCGCCCTCGGCGTGGACACGGCGCGCTGGTGGGTCGAGGCCCAGCGGCTCCAAGCCGCCGCAGACGCTGCTGCTACGGCCGGGGTGACTTACATGCCTGAGGACTTCGCGGCAGCGTCGGCCCGGGCGACGGAGTACGCGTCGATCAACGGCTACACCGCCGGTTCCGGCACGACCGTGGTGGTCGGACCGGGCGAGAAGCCAACCCAGCTCAAAGTCACGATCAGCCGTACGGTGGAGAACTTCTTTGCCAGTTCGTTCGGGGTGAACACGAGCACCCTGACCCGCTCGGCCGTCGCGGACTTCAACGGTCCTGCGCCGATGGGAAGTCCGTGCAACACGTTCGGCAACGAGCCGGCCGGGAGCGCCGCCCTCGGACCCCAGGTCAGCGCCTTGAAAACGCCTCCCTACGCTGTCTGCTCGACCAACCCCCAGTTCTGGGGCTCGATCGCCGGACCGGAGACGTACAAGGACCAGGGTTCCCAGTTCGAGACCCGCAAGTGTGGCGGCGGCGAGGACGGCTGCTCGGGCAACGGCACCGGTGCCGCCAACATCGAGTACGACCCACGGGGCTTCATCTACATGGTTCGCGTCGCACCGGCCGCGGTTGGTCAGAACATCAAGCTGCAGATCTACGACCCGGCCTACGTCGACTCGGGGGGCGGTTCGTGCAACGGTGGCCCGGTCGGGACCTTCAGCTCCTCGCAGAACTACCGGTTCCCGTTCGGCACCACGGACGCCAATGAGCGATACAAGAACGCCGCCAACTCATTCTGCTCCGGTGACTCCGACAACGCCGGCAGGCGCTTCGGTAGCGGTTCACCTGCTGCGGAAGTCCCGACCGTCACCTCGTTCGCGCTGCGCGAGCCGGTCGACACGCTGAACCCCTTCGCCGCACCGGCTTACCTGCCGGCACAGTGCACCAAGCAGTACCCGGGCTACAGCAACCCCAACCTCAACTACCTCTACGACCCGAGCGGCGGCAACTACAAGGTCGACGTCGCGCGCGTCTTCCACCAGTGGGTCACCATGTGCGACTTCGTCCCGAACCGCGCGGGTGACTGGTACATCCAGGTGCGCAACAACGTGGCCATCCCAAGTGGAGCCACGCTGGACTCGACGGGCGCTTACGCAGGCAACAACGCGGTCGTCAACCAGGCCGGGGACGACACCAGCGTCAAGGGCAATGGCAACAACATGTTCGGCATTCGTGCGATCTCGAACGCCCCGGCCGGGGCAGTGTCGGTGGCCTCGTACGAGCGGATGCGCATCTACGCCAACGCGGACTCGGCGACGACCACCTTCAACTTGGTGCGCGTGGTGCCGGCAGCCCAGAACAAGACGCTCGTGGTGAGCTTCTTCGACGTCGGTGAGGCCACGGGCGGCAGCGGTGGTTCGGTGCGCCTGGTGCCTCCGGCTGACAGCAACCTCACCTCCGTCTCCAATTGCGTCGGCACCGGCGTGACCAACGGGACCCTGTCGAACTGCACGATCTCCGGCATCACGTCCGCGAGCTACAACGGCAAGCTGCAGATCCTCCGAGTGCCCATCCCAAGCACGTACTCGTGCCAGAGCACCAGCACGGGTGGATGCTGGTGGCGGGCTCAGGTGAGCTTCCCTGGAAGCACGGTCACCGACGCGACCACTTGGACCGCCCGCGTCGAGGGCGAGCCGATCCGGCTCATCGAGTAGGTCCGGCCGGCGCGCACTGGCTCGTGCCCTCCCTGCGCCGGACGGCCGGGGCGGAGGTGTCTGAGTCTCTTGAGCGTTTGCACTCTCAGGGGTCGAGTGCTAAACATGATGCTGGCAGTCTCGCTATGAGAGTGCCAACGCGAGACTGGTGAAGCTGAGGTCTCACGCGCCGACGGGAATGGTTCGTCGGAGAGCGGAGACCGTCCGTCGCGGGCAGCCCACCGGTCCGCCCCCGACTCATGACGAAGGAAGTCTGAGACATATGCCCAAGCTGATTGCTTTCAACGAGGAGGCCCGCCGTGGTCTCGAGCGAGGGATGAACACCCTCGCCGACGCGGTCAAGGTCACGCTCGGCCCCAAGGGTCGCAACGTCGTGCTCGAGAAGAAGTGGGGCGCGCCCACCATCACCAACGATGGTGTGAGCATCGCCAAGGAGATCGAGCTCGAGGACCCCTACGAGAAGATCGGCGCCGAGCTGGTCAAGGAGGTCGCGAAGAAGACCGACGACGTCGCCGGTGACGGTACGACGACGGCAACCGTGCTTGC
>NZ_JAOPXV010000029.1 GCF_025964975.1 Nocardioides sp. | reverse complement strand
TGAGTGTTGGATTGTGACTACCGATAGTGACGCTATCGGACCGACCGCTGTCTCGAAATGCCGTCTACCGGCGGGGACAACGCCGATAGTGGAGCAGTAAGGCCTTCTATCGGCATGAGTCATCTCCCTGACACGGAAGAGGTCACTGGTTCAATCCCAGTATCGCCCACCAGCACGAGAACATGCCCCTGACCGCGGACACGCGGTTCAGGGGCAACCTCATGTGTCCCTGTGCCTGGTGGCTGAATCATCAATTGGAGTCGGTCCCCTCTGATGGGTGAAGTCGGCCCCGACTGAGTGCACATCTGTGCTTTGGTCGTAGTTCGCCGGAGCGTCGAGAAGTTGGTTCCGGCAGGTGGATGGCGAGTTTGGGTGGCAATTGGCCCGACCCTCACCCCGGCCACGAGATGACTCGCCACGCCGGCAGCACCCAGGCATCTCAGGTGCTGCTGGCGTGGTCCCCCAGAAAACACCGACCGCCCGGGGCTCACGCCCTGGGCGGCCGGCGGCGCCATACCTCGGGTGGCTTCGACCCGGGCTCAGACGGCCGGAAAAAAATTTTGATGAATGAGGTTTCAAGCAGGATCGCCCGGGTATGACGCGAATCGGCTCATCCGATCGAGGCCCCATCCGCGGCCCCCTGCCACGCCCGCAGATGCCCTCGAACGGCAGAACCGCCCGCGGACGAGAGCTTCGCGGGCGGTTCTCGAGTGACAGCCGGGGTGACCCTCGCGCGACGACGACGGTTACAGGCGCGTATGAGGGTCACTCCTTCTTGGCGCAGACTTCCGGACGGTTGTTGTCACAGGCCCAGTCACGCGCTGCGTCGGTCCAGTCGAAGCCGTGCTTGTCGCTCGCGTAGCAACCGTCGGGGTCGCAGGCATAACCCGCACCGATTCCCCTGCTCTTGATCCTTTGGTTTCCGCACTGCTCAAGCTGGACCCTGGTCATAGTTCCCGGGTTGCCCAGGGTCTTGGTGACCGAGGCCACGTCGTCGTATTCGTCCATCCACATGCCGATACAGGTCGACATCGATTCCTGCATGGGCTTGTCAGCCGGCACGGAGACCGTCTTGCTGGCATCGGCGCTTCCGCCACAAGCAGCCAAGAGAACAAGCAACGACATGGTGGAGACTCCACGGAGCACGGCGTTCATCGGTGACCTGTCTTTTCGCGGTGGCATCCACCGACGTCCTGGTGATGAGAACCGCGCCGAGTGTTCACACCCTGATCCACGGAACCGCCAAGGGTCTCGGGTCCCTTGACGGTTCCGTGGCCGCTCACGTTAGTTGCGTCACAGCCGACTGGTGTGGGGTTTACCAACCTGTTGACGTGCCCTGCACCGGATGTTCCGTAGTGCAGCAGCGCTCTGTCCGGACCGACAAAACCGCCCACGGTCTCGGGTCCGTGGGCGGTTCTGGTTGAACTGTAGGCTGGGGTGAGGGTCGGGCCGAAGCCACCCAAACTCGCCATCAAGCATGATCCCTTGCGGGAACGAGACAAGGGTAGGCAGGGGAACGTTGGAACGTCTGTAGTCACTTCGGACTAGTCCGGGATGACCAGGCGGCCGGCGCGGCTCGGCACGCGAATCGCCATTGCTCCGTCGTCATCATGGTGGTCACCCCTGGATGCATTTTCAACCACCTCCACCGAGTTCCTCGCCGACCCGGCCCGGGCCCCCGGTCAGCCGAGCGGCTGCTTCCGCCCGAGGGGCGACGCCCGGCGCTCGACCGGTTGGCCTCGCTCGCAGCCCAGCTGGTTGGCGCCCCGTCCGCGCAGGTGTCCCTCCTCGCGACCGAGCAGACCGTCGTGGCCGGTGCCGGCGAGGCCTTTCATCACGTCGGCGCGCGAGGCGACCTAGCCGGCCGGTTCCACGAGCTGGGCCGTGCGCACGCCGACGCTGACAAGCTGCCGAGCCTCGACGCGTTCGTCGGGCCCATGCTCGAGGCGATCACCGAGACCACAGCTCTGTCGACCGTGACCCGCACCGGTGAGCCCCTCCTCGTGGAGGACTACATGGCCAGTCAGCTCCCGCCGTCCCTCGCCACCGATTCGGCGCGGGACCAGCTTTGGGCACTGGGGCCGGACCGCATCTTGATGGTGTCGATCGCCGGCAACCGGGCGACGCTCGGCGCCATGACGCTCGTTCGCTCGGCCGGGCGGGGAGCATGGACCGCCGACGAGACCGCGACGGCGGTCGAGATCGGACGCCGTGCCGGGGGCGCGTGGGAGAACGCCCAGCTCGTCCGCCAGCAGCGCCGGCTTTCTGAAGCACTGCAGAACAGCCTCCTGTCGACGCCTCCACGCTTCCGACGCCGAGATCGCGGTGCGCTACCAGCCTGCTGCACTCGACGCTGCCGTGGGCGGCGACTGGTATGACAGCTTCCTGCTACGCGACGGCGCAACCAAGCTCGTCGTGGGAGACATCAGCGGACACGACCGCGAGGCGGCAGCCGCCATGGGTCAGGGGAGGGCCCTGCTCCGCGGCACGGCGTATGCCATGTCCGACCCTTCGCCACCTGTGTGCTGGGCAAGGTCACCGCAGGCGACGCAGGCACTCGAATGTTCGAATGGAGCAACGCCGGCCACCCGCCGCCCGTGCTCGTCGCACCCGGGCAGGCACCGAGCCTCCTGGCCCGAGAGCCCGAACTCCTGCTCGGCCTCGACCCCGCGGCTGCACGCAGTGCCCACGAGGTGGAGCTCCCCGACGGCCCGTTGGTGCTCCTCTACACCGACGGCCTGGTCGAGCGTCGGGACGAGGGCCTCGACGCAGGCCTTGCGCGCTTGCTGGACGTCCTTGGCGATCTTGAGGGACTTCCACTGGACGAGCTGTGCGACCAGCTCTTGGTGACGATGGCGCCCGATCCCCAGGACGATGTCGTGCTGCTGGCTGTCCGGCTCAC
>NZ_JAOPXV010000008.1 GCF_025964975.1 Nocardioides sp. | reverse complement strand
CGGTGAGCAGCGGCTCTCCAACTTCATGCTGTGGCAGGCGGCGTACAGCGAGTTCGTCTTCTCCGACGTGCTCAGGCCCGACGTCGACCGCCGCGACCTCTGGCGCGCCATCGAGACCTATGCCGGGCGTGACCGGAGGTACGGCGGAGCACAGCCGAACTTCTGAGGGGTGATGGAGTCCCCGGATATCCGGGGACTCCATCACGTGTCAGGCGTTGCAACCCCTGACCCGTGTAAGGGTCGCCTGCGGCAGACCCACACCCGGGAGCCGTCAGCGCTGGCAGGAACCACAGGTGCCGAAGATCTCCAGCGCGTGGGACACCTCGGAGTAGCCGTGCTCGGCAGCGATGGCCGTGGTCCACCGCTCGACGGCCGGGCCCTCGACCTCGATGGTCGCCCCGCAGGAGCGGCAGACGAGGTGGTGATGATGGGTCTCCGAGCAGCGGCGATAGATCGCCTCACCGTCCTCGGTGCGGAGCATGTCGACCTCGCCGGCCTCGACCAGCGCGTTGAGGGTCCGGTAGACCGTCGCCAGTCCGACCGGCGTCGCGGCCCGGCTGAGCAGGTCGTGGATGTCCTGGGCCGACCTGAAGTCGTCGACGGACGCCAGCGCCTCGGCGACGGCGGTGCGCTGCCGGGTCGGGCGCAGGGGAGTGCGTTCGGTGCTCACGCGTTCAAGGCCCATTCCTTCAGTGCTCGTCATAGTGCTCTCCGTGTGGGGCGTGCCGGTGGCCGTCGTGCACGTAGTCGACGTGGTCGCCGTGCTCCACCGCCGGGTGCCCGCAGTCGTCGCCGTGCTGGTGGAGGTGCTCACCGTCGGCATGCCCGACCTCGTGGTCGTCGGGGGAGTCGTCGGTGAGGATGGGGAACGGCTCGGCCAGTCGACTGCGACGGCGCAACCACACGCCGACAGGCCACGTAGCGGCGAACATCGCCAGGGCGAGCAGCACGATGGTGGGACCGGGCGCCACGGTGGTGTTCGCAGGGAACGACGCAGCGATCAGCAGACCACCGACGGCGGCCACCGCGCCGACGGCCATCGCGCCCGCGAGTGTCGTCCGGAACGAGCGGGCCATCTGTTGCGACGTCGCCACCGGGACGATCATCAGCGCCGAGACCAGCAGCAGGCCGACGGTGCGCATCGCCACCGTGACGGTGATGGCGGCGAGCACGGCGATGAGAAGGTTGTAGAACCGCACCCGAAGACCGGCGACCTTCGCGAACTCCGGGTCGGAGGCGACCGCGAACAGCCGTGGGAGCAGTCCGAGAGTCACCGCCAGGATGACGACCGCGAGCGCGAGGGTGAACCAGACATCCGCGTCGGACAGGCTGGTGATCGACCCGAAGAGGTAGGCCTGCAGCTTGTTGGCGCCCTGCCCAGCAAGTCCGGTGATCAGCACCCCGCCCGCGAGGCCGCCGTAGAAGAGCAGCGCCAGGGCGACGTCGCCGTTGGTGTGGCCCTGCTCGCGGATGACCTCGATAAGTACGGCGCCGAGGATCGCCACGACCACTGCCGTCCACGTCGGCGAGGTCCCGGTGAGCAGACCGAGCGCCACACCGGTGACGGCCACGTGGCCGATGCCGTCGCCGAGCAGCGCGAGTCGACGCTGGACGAGGAAGGTGCCGATGGCGGGCGCCGCGAGGCCGGTGAACAGTGCGGCGAGCAGCGCGCGCTGCATGAAGTCGCGACTGAGCAGGTCGAGAAGCTCGACGGGGCTCATCGGCCGCCCTCTCGGGTCTGCGACTGGAACGTGTCGAAGGGGGAGCCGACGTGAGGCGCGTGGTCGTGCGCGGGGCCCCCTGGGTGGTGGTGGCCGTGGACGTCGTCCTGGGGGAGCGGCGGGCCGTCGTAGGCGACCCTCCCGCCGCGCATGACGACCGCCCGGTCGACCAGGGGCTCGAGCGGGCCGAGCTCGTGGGCGACGAGGACCACGCTGGCACCGCGCTCGGAGAGGATGCGAAGGGCGTCGGCGAGGGCGAGCTGGCTGGGCAGGTCCACGCCCGCAGCCGGCTCGTCGAGGAAGAACAGGTCGGGCTCCCCGGCCAGCGCGCGGGCGATGAGCACCCGCTGCTGCTGGCCCCCCGACAGCGTGGAGACGCTGTCGCTGGCCTTGGCACTGAGTCCGACGACGCCGATGGCGTCGTCGATGGCGGCGCGGTCGGCGCGGCTGGTGGGTCGCAGGAGGCCTCGGCGCGTCAGCCGTCCGGACGCCACGACCTCGCGCACGTTGGCTGGTACGCCGCCCGCGGCCGTACCTCGTTGGGGCACGTAGCCGATGCGGTGACGGGCCCTGAAGTCGCCCACGGCCGTCCCGAAGAGGAGCACCGAGCCCTGCGTGAGGGGAAGCAGGCCGGTGAGGGCGCGCACCAGGGTGCTCTTGCCCGAGCCGTTGGCCCCCATCAGGGCGACGAACTCGCCCTCGCGCACGGTCAGGTTGTTGCCACGCAGCACCGGTCGCCCGCCGAGGGTGACGGTGACGTCACGCGCCTCGACGACGGGGGTTCCCGCGGTGTTCAGCATCCGTTGGCTCGCTGGAGGGCTGCGAGGTTCTGCTGCATGAGAGCAACGTAGTCGCTGGCGTCGTCACCCTCACCCGGTCCTTCGATGGGGTCGAGCACCGCGGTCTCGACACCGGCGTCACCGGCGAGGCTCTCGGCCATCGCCGGCGAGGCGAGGCGTTCGGAGAAGACGGTGGTGATGCCCTCGGCGGCGATGAGGTCCTCGAGCTCGCCCAGCACGGCGGGCGTGGGCTCGGCATCGGGTGAGAGGCCGGCGATGCCCTCGAAGCGCAGCCCGTAGCGCTCGAGGTAGCCGAACGCCTCGTGGCTGACGACGACGGTGTCGCGCTCGCAGTCCGCCAGACCCTCGGTGAAGTCGGCGTCGAGCTGCTCGAGCTCACCTCGCAGCTCATCGGCGTTGGCGCGGTACGTCGCAGCGTTCTCCCCGTCGACGTCAGCGAGACCTTCCGCGACCGCGTCGCCGAGGTCGGCCATCAGCAGCGGGTCCTGCCAGAAGTGGGGATCGGTACCGCTGTCGCCGTGCTCCTCCTCGTCCTCGTGGCCCTCCTCGAGCGACCGCAGCTCGACCGCCTCGGCGGCGTCGACGAGGGTGGCGTCGGAGACGTTCTCGATCGCGTCGTCGACAGCGGGCTGGAACTCGTGCTCGAAGACGATCACGTCGGCCTCGTCGAGGTCGGCGGTCGCAGCGATGCTCAGTCCGAGGTCGTGCGGCTCACCGCCCGGCTGGGTCAGGTTGGTGACCTCCCAGCCATCTCCCGCCACCTCCTGCGTGACCCACGCCAGGGGAAAGAACCCGGCGACGGCCTGCTTGTCGGAGTCGGACGCCCCGCTCGACGCTCCGCACCCGGCGAGGAGGAGGGAGGCAGCCACGAGCGGGAGGACACGGGAACGGCTGGCGGACGACGACATGAGAATGATTCTCGCTCGATTGAGAATGATTGTCAAACAGCGCGCCGCGGGTACTGTTCGATCGTGCTCGTCGTTTCCCGCTTCCGTGTCCCAGCGCTCGACGCGGCGGCGTTCCGCAGCGACATGGAGGTCGCGCACGCCGCGCTGGCGGAGCGGCCGGGCTACCTCGACGGCACCGTGGGCCGCAACGTCGACGACTCCGAGCTGTGGGTCCTCTCCACGCGGTGGGAGAACGTCGGCGCCTACCGCCGCGCGCTGTCGGCGTACGACGTCAAGATGCAGGCGGTGCCGCTGCTGAGCCGGGCCATCGACGAGCCCAGCGCCTACGAAGTGGCTGAGCCCGGCACCGACCTCAATGTCGCGTCGGCGCGCGCACTAGGCTGAGCGCTCGCCTGACCGGCAGCCAGCCGGCCGTCTCCCCTGCAAGGAATCCTCGTGGCCAAGCCCGCCCCCACCGCCCTCGACAACGTCGTCTCGCTCGCGAAGCGACGCGGTTTCGTCTACCCCTGCGGTGAGATCTACGGAGGCACGCGCTCGGCCTGGGACTACGGCCCGCTCGGGGTGGAGCTGAAGGAGAACATCAAGCGTCAGTGGTGGAAGGCCATGGTCACCCGCCGCGACGACGTCGTCGGCCTCGACTCCAGCGTCATCCTGCCCACCCGCACGTGGGAGGCCTCCGGCCACCTCGCGACCTTCACCGACCCGCTGGTGGAGTGCCAGTCCTGTCACAAGCGGTTCCGCGAGGACCACCTGCAGGAGGAGTACGCGTCGAAGAAGGGTCTCGACAACCCCGATGACGTCAACATCAACGAGGTCGTCGCCTGCCCCAACTGCGGCACCCGTTCGTCGTGGACCCCGCCGCGCAACTTCAACATGATGCTCAAGACCAACCTCGGGGTGATCGAGGACGAGTCCGGGGTGCACTACCTGCGTCCCGAGACCGCCCAGGGCATCTTCCTCAACTTCGCCAACGTGGTGACGACGAGCCGCTCCAAGCCCCCCTTCGGCATCGCCCAGATGGGCAAGTCCTTCCGCAACGAGAGCACGCCCGGCAACTTCATCTTCCGGACCCGCGAGTTCGAGCAGATGGAGATGGAGTTCTTCGTCAAGCCCGGCGAGGACGAGGAGTGGCACCAGTACTGGATCGACGAGCGCAACCGCTGGTACGTCGACCTCGGCATCAACCCTGACAACCTGCGCTTCTACGAGCACGCGCAGGAGAAGCTCTCGCACTACTCCAAGCGCACCGTCGACATCGAGTACCGCTTCGGCTTCACCGGCGGCGAGTGGGGCGAGCTCGAGGGCATCGCCAACCGCACCGACTTCGACCTCACCCAGCACGGCGAGGCCTCCGGCAAGGACCTGTCCTACTTCGACCAGGCCAACAACGAACGCTTCGTGCCCTACGTCATCGAGCCGGCGGCCGGCCCCAACCGCGCGATGATGGCCTTCCTCGTCGACGCCTACACCGAGGACGAGGCCCCGAACACGAAGGGCGGCGTCGACAAGCGGGTCGTGCTCAAGCTCCACCCGAAGCTCGCCCCGGTGAAGGTCGCGGTGCTTCCGCTGTCCCGCAACGCAGACCTCACGCCCAAGGCGAAGGCCCTCGCGGCCGACCTGAGGGAGAGCTGGAACGTCGAGTTCGACGACGCGGGTGCCATCGGGCGCCGCTACCGCCGACAGGACGAGATCGGGACGCCGTACTGCGTCACCGTCGACTTCGAGACGCTCGACGACAACGCCGTGACCGTGCGCGAGCGCGACACCATGGCGCAGGAGCGGATCAGTCTCGACGGGATCACCCGCTGGTTCGCGGAGCGGTTCGTCGGCTGCTGACGCACCTTCGGGGTGCACAATGCACGCATGCTGCGCAGCGCTCTGGCCACGCTCGCCCTGACGGTCGCTCTGGGGGGCTCACTCTGCGCATGTGCCGCGGACGAGCCGGAGCCGACGGCGCCCGTCACACCCTCGGCGTCCGAGACGCCGGTCGCGGAACCCACCGAGGTCCCCTTCGGTGACGCCGAGTCGGTGACGTGGGAGCCCACGAACAATCTCACGACCGAGCTCTCGATCCAGGTCGACCGGGTGCGCGAGGGTCGCTTCGCCGACTTCAAGGACCTCGTGGCGAGCGGAATCACCGAGGCAAACCAGCCCTTCTACGTCGACGTGGTGATCGCGAACGGGGGAGAGCCCGAGATCGGCGGCCTCGACGTCCCGCTCTACCTGGTCGACTCCGCGCAGGTCCTGTCGCCACCCTCGAAGTTCGCGACCACCTTCGAGCCGTGCCCGTCCGGTCCGCTGCCCACCTCCTTCGGCGCAGGGGAGAAGGCGGAGATGTGCCTGGTCTTCTTCAGCTCGCCCAGCGCGGACTTCCAGTCCATCACCTTCCAGCCCGACCTGGAGACCGCAGCGGTCAGCTGGACCGGCGACGTCGACGTACCGGCCAAGGAGCCGAAGCCCGGCCAGGACCGGAAGAAGAAGCGCCGCTGAATCGCGCTCTGGCGGGCCGACCGGCGAGAATGGCGCCATGGCCGGTTCCGCTCCGCTGACCCTCGGGTCCCTCACGATCGACACCCCCGTCGTGCTGGCGCCGATGGCCGGAATCACGAATGCGGCGTACCGCCGACTCTGTGCCGAGCAGGGAGCAGGCCTCTACGTCTGCGAGATGATCACCTCACGCGGGCTCGTCGAGGGTGACGAGACGACGAGGAAGATGCTCGTGTTCGACGACCTCGAGACCGTCCGTTCCGTCCAGCTGTACGGCACCGACCCGGTCTACGTCGGCAAGGCCGTCGAGATCCTGTGTGCCGACTACGGCGTGGCGCACGTCGACCTCAACTTCGGCTGCCCGGTCCCCAAGGTGACGCGCAAAGGCGGTGGGGGAGCCCTGCCGTGGAAGCGCGGGCTGCTCGCCGACATCCTCGCGGCGGCGGTGGGGGCCGCTGCGGCGTACGACGTGCCCGTCACCATGAAGACCCGCAAGGGTCTCGACGACGACCACCTCACCTATCTCGACGCCGGCAGGATCGCCCAGGAGTCGGGCGCCGCGGCGATCGCGCTGCACGGGCGCACGGTCGAGCAGGCCTACTCGGGGCAGGCGGACTGGGACGCCATCGCCCAGCTCGTGCAGGCGGTCGACATCCCCGTCCTCGGCAACGGCGACATCTGGGAGGCCTCAGACGCGATCCGCATGGTCGCTGAGACCGGGGTCGACGGCGTGGTGGTCGGCCGCGGCTGCCTGGGCCGGCCGTGGCTCTTCCGCGACCTGGCCGCCGCGTTCCGCGGGGACGACGTCGCGACGCTGCCTGACCTGGGTGAGGTCGCCCACATGATGCGACGTCACGCGGAGCTGCTGTGCGAGCACATGGGGGAGGAGCGCGGGTGCAAGGAGTTCCGCAAGCACGTCGGGTGGTACCTCAAGGGTTTCCGCGCCGGGGGTGACCTTCGACACTCCCTGGCCCTGGTCGACTCGCTCGCCACCCTGGACACGCTGCTGGCCGATCTGGATCCCGACGAGCCCTTCCCCACCTCGGAGCTGGGCGCCCCCCGCGGGCGCCAGGGAGCCCCCCGCAAGCGGGTCGTGCTGCCCGAGGGGTGGCTGGACGACACCGATGGGCGTGACCTGCACGTGCGCGAGGACACCACTGAGCTGACCGGCGGCTGACCGGGGGTTCACGGGCGGCCTCAGGTGCATCACCGGGGAAAGCCATGGGCACGGCAGGGGAAAGAAGGGGAACACTCGCCCCGAGAATTGAGACAGGCCACGGATCGTGTGTTTGACTCGTCGTCACGTCCGGCGCTCGCCCCGAGCTTCCCCGCTTGAGCGCTGGACTTTCCCCTGCACGCAATCAGCAAAGGATCAACGCTGTGGCTCAGCATCGCCACAAGCGGGAAACCAATGCCCGCCGCCCCAAGGCCATCCAGGTCGCGGGACCCATCGCCATCATGGCCACGTTCTCCGCCGTCAGCCTCGGAGTCCTGCTCGCCCCACCCCAGACCAACCAGTTCCTCGCCTCGTCCGCGAGCATCAGCTCCGCCGACGCGGCGCTCGTCTCCGGTGTCGTGTCCCGCGCCGCGGCTGCTGGGTCCCTGCGTGAGGACGTCGTCTCCCGCTCGGAGTCGCGGCTGAAGTCCCTGAAGGTCGAGAAGCGCGAGACCCGGCAGAAGCTCAAGCAGCAGGCAGTACGCACGTCCGAGTTACGGGACAAGGCCGAGCGGAAGGCGGCGGTCCAGGCCGTCAGCCGCGCCGCCACCAAGATGTGGACCACCACCGAGCTCAACCTGTGGTCCGGTCCGGAGAGCGATGCCGAGATGCTCGGCGTCCTCGACGAGCTCGAGAGGGTGCTGGTCACCGGCCGGGCAGCGAACGACCGCGTCGAGATCGTCATCAACGACAAGTCCCGGTGGGTCAGCGCCGGCTACCTGGCCGACGAGAAGCCGACGCCCGAGCCGGACGAGCCGACGCTCGGGGGAGACTGCACCAACGGCTCGTCGGTCTCCGGCCAGCCCAACGTGATCGCGATCCACCGTGCAGTGTGCGCCGCCTTCCCGGAGATCACGTCCTACGGCACCTACCGCGGCGACGGCGAGCACGCCCAGGGCCTCGCGATCGACATCATGGTCAGCGGCAGTCGTGGCTGGGAGGTGGCGGAGTTCGTGCGTGCCAACTACTCCACCCTGGGCGTCTCCTACATCATCTACTCCCAGAACATCTGGTCGGTCGAGCGTGGCGGCGAAGGCTGGCGGTCCATGTCCGACCGCGGCTCCACCACGGCCAACCACTACGACCACGTGCACGTCACGACGTACTGACCCGTCGGCCGTCCAGCTTCATCCGGCTGAACCGGTGCCCTAGCGAGCCCGTCACGACGACCGAGGGCACCAAGCACCTGTCGGACGGCACTACTACGCTCAGTCCACGATGGACATCGAGCAGTTGTACGCCGACGCCGACCGCGAGCGGATCGTGGCCGAGCCCCCGAAGCGGGTCGACGCGCCGGAGCGAACGGCCTTCGAGCGCGACCGCGCCCGGGTGGTCCACGCAGCCGCCTCGCGCCGGCTCGCGGCCAAGACGCAGGTCGTCGGGCCGCAGTCGGACGACTTCGTCCGCAACCGGCTCACCCACAGCCTCGAGGTGGCCCAGGTCGCCCGCGACCTGGCGAGGGCGCTCGGCTGCCATGCCGACGTGACCGAGACCGCGGCCCTGGCCCACGACCTGGGCCATCCGCCGTTCGGTCACAACGGCGAGCGTGCGCTGGCCAGCCTGAGCCAGGACTGCGGAGGCTTCGAGGGCAACGCGCAGACGCTGCGGCTGCTCACCAGGCTGGAGGCCAAGACCTTCTCCGAGAACGGCTCGGCCGGGTTGAACCTGACGCGCGCCACCCTGGACGCCTGCACGAAATATCCGTGGACCCGGGCGTTCGCTACCGACCCCGGGGGAGTGCACTCCGACGGGACCCCCCGCTTCGTGGTGAAGTTCGGGGTCTACGACGACGACGTCGAGGTCTTCGCCTGGTTGCGTCAGGGGGTCGAGGGGACGCGCAAGTGCCTCGAGGCGCAGGTGATGGACCTGGCCGACGACGTCGCCTACTCGGTGCACGACGTCGAGGACGGCATCGTCGCCGACCGGCTCGACCTGACCAGGCTCGACCTCGACGCCCTGTGGGAGACGGTCCGTGCGTGGTACCTCCCGGAGTGCGACGACGCCGAGCTGTCGGATGCTCTGGCGTCGATGCAGGCGCAGGAGAGCTGGCCGCGTGCGGCGTACGACGCAAGCAGGCGCTCGCTCGCGGTGATCAAGAACCTCACCAGCGACCTCGTGGGCCGCTTCTGCGGGAGCGTCCAGACGGCCACGTTCGCAGCGTCGGACGGTCCGTTCATCCGGCACCGCGCCGACCTGGTGGTGCCGCGGCAGACCGAGGTCGAGATCGGGATCCTCAAGGGGATCGCCGCCCACTACGTCATGCAGGCCCAGGACCGGGTCGACCTGATGGAGCGCCAGCGGAGCCTGATGGCCGAGCTCTTCGAGGGACTCTGGGCGCTGGGACCCGATGGCCTCGACCCCTCGTTCGTCGAGGACTGGGAGTGCGCACATGACGACGCCACCCGGCAACGAGTCATCGTCGACCAGGTGGCGTCGTACACGGATGCGCGGGCCATCAGCCGTCATGCCGAGCTGATGCGCCGCAGCTGACCCTTAGGGCAGGTCGCCCTGGGGGTAGGGGTTGTCCTGCAGGGCGGTGCTGTCGGGGTTGAGCTGCGACTCCAGGTCGGAGTGAGCCGGGCTCGAGGCGGCCGACGACGAGTCCGAGCCGCCACCGGGCTTCACCTTCTCCGCCGCGCTGCTGGCGGCGGAGGTGACCTTGTCCTTGACGACGGGCGCCTGTGCCTTCGCAGTCTCAGCCGCCTGCTGGGCGGCGTCCTGGACGCGCGGGTTGTCCTTGACCTTGGTGGCCATCCCGGCGATCTGGTCGTAGCGCTCACGTCCGGCGCGAGCGCCCAGGACGTAGCCGATCCCGCCGGCGGTCAACAGCAACAGCTTCTTCATCATGACGTTCTCCTCTGGTGGTGGTGGACGTTGTTCGATCAGTGGTCGCGGCGCAGGCGCCAGACGAGCAGCACGGCGATCATGGCCGCGAGCGAGCCCGCGGCCGCGAGCACCTCGGGGCGCGGCGAGCCTTCGGTGGTGGTCGTGCGGTCCTTGACGTCGGCGACCCCCTGGGTGGCGCGGTCCTTGACCTCGGCGACCTTGGACCTGGCCCGGGACTTCAGGTCGAGCTTGGCGCTCAGCTGGTCCACGGTCTCGGCGAGGCGTTCGCGCTGCTCGAGGATCTCCGCCTCGATCTCCTCGGGGCTCTTCGAGTCAGGCACTTCTGTTCCCCTTCACGGTGGCGATGTCTTCCTTGAGGCCTTCGACGGCCAGGTCGGGGGTGGGCGGTCCGGCCTCGGTGACCTTCTTCTTGCCGATCAGGCCGGCCACTGCGGCCGTGACCAGCAGGACGAGCGCCACGACGAGTGCTGCCAACCAGGCGTCGAGGAACTCTGCCAGTGCGAGGACGGCCGTCGCGATCAGCGTGCCGAACCCGAAGAAGGCCAGGATGCCGGCGACGCCCGCGATGCCGATGCCGACACCGGCCGCCTTGCCCTTCTGGGTGACCTCGGCCTGCGCCAGCCTGAGCTCGGAGCGGATGAGCTCGGGGACCTGCGTGGTGAGCTGGTGGACCAGTGCCCCGATGGTCTGGTCGTTGCTCTGCATGGGATGGCTCATGCTCCCAACCTCTCAAAGACGGCCACTGATCGGAAGCCGAGCCAACCCATACGGGTGTCGGCGGGCGGACGTAGACTCCGGCCCGTGGCAGGGAGGATTCGCGAGGACGACATCGCAGAGGTGCGGGAGAAGGCACGCATCGACGACGTCGTCTCGTCCTACGTGACGCTCCGCAAGGCAGGTGGCGGTTCGCTGAAGGGCCTGTGCCCCTTCCACGACGAGAAGTCCCCGTCGTTCAACGTCAACCCGTCTCGCGGATATTTCCACTGCTTTGGCTGTCAGGAAGGTGGCGATGTCATCAACTTCCTGATGAAGATCGACGGACTCACCTTCGCCGAGACCGTCGAGCGGTTGGCCGACAAATACGGCGTGCAGCTGCGACGCGAGGACGGCGACGCGCCCGAGCGGCCACGTGGCCCGGCGCGCGGCCGGCTGATCGAGGCCAACAAGGTCGCCCAGGACTTCTACGCCGAACAGCTCGAGACGGTCGAGGCCGTGACCGCACGCGAGTTCCTCACGGGTCGCGGTTTCGACCAGGACGTAGCGACCACCTTCGGCATCGGCTTCGCCCCGCGCGACGGGGAGGCGCTCGTCCGGCACCTGCGCGGGCGCGGCTTCAGCGACGAGGACGCGATCGCGGCCGGCCTGGTGGCGATGGGACGGTCGGCCTACGACCGGTTCCGGGGCCGCCTGCTGTGGCCGATCCGCGACGCCAGCGGCGACACGATCGGGTTCGGCGCACGTCGCATCTTCGACGACGACAAGATCGAGGCGAAATACCTCAACACCTCCGAGACCGTGCTCTACAAGAAGAGCCACGTCCTCTACGGCATCGACCTCGCCCGCCGCGACATGGCGCGGTCCTCACAAGCAGTCGTGGTCGAGGGCTACACCGATGTGATGGCCTGCCACCTCTCGGGCGTGCCCACGGCAGTCGCGACGTGCGGGACGGCCTTCGGTGACGACCACGCACGCGTGCTGCGGCGCTTCCTGCACGACCACGAGGAGTTCCGCGGCGAGGTGATCTTCACCTTCGACGGCGACGCCGCCGGGCAGAAGGCCGCGCTCAAGGCGTTCGGCGGTGACCAGAACTTCGTCTCCCAGACCTATGTCGCCATCGAGCCCGACGGCCTGGACCCCTGCGACCTGCGGATCCAGAAGGGGGACGCCGCCGTGCGCGAGCTGGTCGCGAAGAGGCAGCCCCTGTATCGCTTCGTGCTCGCCAACGTCGTCACGAAGTACGACCTGGACCGCGCGGACGCCCGGATCGACGCCATGCGCGAGGCAGCAGGGCTCGTCTCAAGCATCCGCGACAAGTCGAAGGTCGACGCGTTTGCCCGCGAGATCGCCGGGATGATCGGGGTCGACGTCGATGACGCTCGCCGTGAAGTACGCCGCGCAGCCGCCCGCGCCGAACGCCCGGACGAGCGACGAGCCGCTCCGGCGGCAGCGGCAGCGGCAGCGGCGCAGCCGTCCCGCCCGCGGGTGCCCAGCCTGCGCGACCCCCGCTTCAGCACCGAGCGCGAGACGCTGAAGATCGTGATCCAGCACCCCGGCGCGGTGGGCCGCGTCATCGAGGGCGTCGGACCGCACGACTTCAGCCATCCGACCTACCGGGGTGTCTGGGAGGCCGTTGCCGCGGCCGGCGGCCCGGCTGCCGGTGCGAAGGACAACGGATGGAGCACCCGCGTGCGTTCCTCGGCGGCCGACCCCGCGGTCTCGTCGGCGATCAGCGAGCTCGGCGTCGAGCCCGTGCTGACGCCCGCCGAGCCCACCCCCACCTATGTCGCCATGCACGTCTACCGCCTGCAGGAGCTGACCACGATGCGCAGGATCGCCGAGCTGAAGTCGCGGCTGCAGCGGACCAACCCGGTCGAGCACGCTGCGCCGTACAACAAGATGTTCGGTGAGCTCGTCGCCCTGGAGCAGCACCGCCGCAACCTGCGTGACCAGCAGGTGAAGTCGCAGTGAGGTCGCTGAGGCGTTCCTCGCCTGCGGTGGCTGTCGGCCCCGGGGAACGAGTGTTGGCGTGGTGCGAGAGCGTGGACGGCGTCGTGCTGGCCGGGACCCGCGACGCCCTCTACCTCGGCTCGACCCGCATCCCGTGGGAGCAGGTCGAGGCGGCCGACTGGGACCGTGACGCCGACGCCTTCCGCGTGTCCCTCGTGGGGTCGTGGGGCCAGGAGAAGGTGGCGCACTCCTACGACCTGAAGCTGCCCGGCCGGCTCCTCGAGCTCGTCCGGGAGCGGGTCACGGCGAGTGTCGTGCTGCAGCGCCACGTCTCGATGCGTGGCCGGCGCGGTGTCCGGGTCATCGGCCGCCGGGCGCCTCGTGGCACCGGCGCGATCGAGTGGTTCTTCGAGTACGACGAAGGCGTGGACCCCGCCGACCCGGTCGTCCGCGTGGCGTCCGCCTCGGCCCTGGCCGCTGCCAGGGCCGACATCGGGCTGTAGCAACGGTCCTGATTTCCTCCACCCGACCGGGCTTGCTAAGGTTTCGAACCGCTGCACAAGCGATCCCCTGTAGCTCAACTGGCAGAGCATTCGGCTGTTAACCGGAGGGTT
>NZ_JAOPXV010000236.1 GCF_025964975.1 Nocardioides sp. | reverse complement strand
GCTGAGGTATCCCTCGACGTCGGGCGAGGCGATGCCGCTCGCCCCTAGGTCGACGAGCAGGGCCCAGCGGTCATCGACCCTGAGATCGACAAGATCGGCCGGCGCCGCACGGACCAGTCGACGCTGGGCCCGGTTGCGGAACACCGACCGGAGCAACACCACGAGGTGTCTGACGACTTCCTCATCGGCGACGGGCTCCGCGGCCAGCTCGAGCAAACGCTTCAACTGCATCCGCGCCCGCGCCGACACCGCAGGCCCGCTGACACGCACCCGGTCACGGTTGTCCACGGACGCCGCGATGACCGCCCCATGCGGAACGCGCCGAATGCGGGCGGCCCGCTTTGCTGCGCTCCTGAGTATGCAGGAGAGAGTGCTCGTCGACCACCCACTGGGACCCGATCCGCTCGGCAACCGTCGCCCTGGCGTACGTCGTCGTGCGCGAGCACGCCGACGCCGCAGGCAACGCCTCGCGGACCTGGCACTCATCGGGCTCATGGTGGCCTTCGCTGGGGCGCTGGTGCTCCGCGCCGCCGCAACGGTGGCCGCGATGACGACCGGTGCGGACGCGCCCGAAGGCGGGATCGCGGGCGGCCTGCGTGTCCTCACCGATCCAGGCCGGCCGTCGCGAGCCTTCGGCGCCCCGGGGTTGTCCGCGCTCGCCTACTGGAGCGTGGTGACGCTGTTCATCGGCGTCCTAGCGGCACTCGCCTGGTGCGTGTCGAGGCTGGTCGCCCGACTCCGGCACCGATCTGCTCGAGATCCTCACCGCATCCGGGGCACCGCAACCGCCCGGGACGTCGACGCGCCGGCATCGAAGAAGGCTCTCGTACGTCGCGCAGCCACCCTCCGTCCCTCGATCCAGCACCCGAGCGCGAGCGACGTCGGCTACCTGATCGGACGCAGCTGTGGCCGGGAGATCTGGGCGTCGGTCGAGGATTCGATCCTGGTGATCGGTCCGCCGCGATCCGGCAAAGGGACTGCACTTCGTCATCAACGCCATCCTCGACGCCCCCGGCGCAGTCGTCACCACCTCCACGCGGCCCGACAACATCTCCCCCACCATCGACGCCCGCAAAGAACGCGGCCCGGTCGCCGCATTCGACCCACAACACCTGACCGCGGGACTGCGTGCGATCAGCGGCAGCGGTGTCCGCTGGTCGCCGATCCGCGGCTGTGAGCAGCCGCTGACCGCGATGATCCGGGCATCAGGTCTCGCGTCTTCGACCGGACTCTCCTCCGCCGGCACGGAGTCTGGCGGCTTCTGGGAAGGCAAGGCCCGCTCCGCGCTCCAGGCATTGCTCCACGCCGCCGCACTCGAGCAACTGCCGACTCGAGCCCTCTTCGAGTGGTCGCTGTCCGCGTCAGCAGCAAGCGACGCCGTCGGCATCCTCGCCAGCCACCCCCACGCCGCCGCCGGCTGGTCGGACTCGCTCGAAGGCATGATCAGCTCCGATCCGCGCACCCGCGACTCCATCTGGATGGCCGTCGCCCAAGCCCTCTCCTGCCTCGCCGACCCCGATGTACTGAACGCCGTCAGCCCCGAGCCCGGCGAGGAATTCGACCCACGCGACTTCCTGACCCAGAACGGCACGCTCTACCTGCTCGCCACCGGAGCCGGCGCCGGCGCCTCGTGGCCACTCGTCGCCGCGTTCATGGAAGACCTCACCGAGGTCGCCCGCCACCTCGCCGCCGCGTCTCCCGGTTCCCGCCTAGGTCCGCCCCTGCTGATAGCGCTCGACGAGATCGGCAACCTCGCCCCCCTCCACTCGCTGCCCGTCCTGATGGCCGAGGGCGGCGGCACCGCAATCACCACCATGCCGGTCCTCCAGTCGCTCGCCCAGGCGCGCAACAAATGGGGAGACCACGCCGCCAGCACCATCTGGGACGCCTCGATCGTCAAGATCATCCTCGGCGGCGCGTCAGCTTCGAAGGACCTACAGGAACTGTCCACCCTCATCGGAGACCGCGATGAGCGCACAGACGGCGTGACCATCGGGGACCACGGCCAGCGTTCTCTCCAGCGCTCGACCCGGCGTGTCGCGGTCATGCCACCGGAGCGCATCCGGACGCTTCCTTTCGGTACCGGCCTCGTGCTCTTGCGAAGCGCTCCTCCCATCGTCGCGGATCTCCGACGCTGGACGTCTCGGTAGCCAGGCGTGGGACGGCTGCATTCCGGCTCCAGAATGACGCGGTTCGGGATCACTGGGACTGACGTTGGTGCGCTGTCGCAGCCGCGTCCGTTACTGACTCGAACGTTGGCCCTCCCTCCTCCTGGGCGGCAGTACGACGAACCAGCCCTACGGCCGACCAGACCATCGCTCGACGGCCTCCTCGCGAGTCGAGCCGGCGATGTCGGAGAGCCACACCAGCAACTCGATCCCGCTGACGGCGCGGACCGCGATCGCCAAGCGGTGTACGCCCACTGCCGGCTCCGCGCACCCCGTGTCGGAGTCGAGGTCGCTTCACGTGGCGTGATGGAATCGCGAGGCCGGACGCTCGAGGGCTGGCCGATCCCAGCGTGCCGGGAAGCGGTCAGTCAGGTGCTGGCGGGATCGGCATGTTCGGATCGGCGGCCGGCCGTCGACGCGAACTGACGCAGGAGCTGGTCCTCGGCGCGATCGAGGTAGTCGAGCAGAACGGCGACAGCTTCCTGGCTGCGCCCAGCCTCCATCAGCGTCGCGATGCGCTCGTTATCGCCCAGGTATGGCTCGTAGAAGTCGCGCACGGTCGGCATCACATGGAAGACCAGTCGGAGCTCGGCCAGCAACTGGCTCATGATCTCGTCGATCCGGGTGCTGTCGGCCAGCGCGGCAATCGAGCGATGGAAGTGCATGTTGGCGGTTCCGACGCCGTCCCAGTCCCCCCGCTCGGCCGCCGCGACGCCCATGGTCACCGCCGAGCGCACGTGCGAGACGGCCGGGGGACGGCCGGCATCGACCGACTCGCCCCAGAACCGGAGGGCAGCTCCCTCAAGGGCCCGGCGCATCCGGTAGATGTCCACGACGTCGGCTTCGGTCAGCAGGCGCACGAAGACGCCGCGGTTCAGCTCGTGAACCACGAGCCGCTCGTGGTTCAGCAGGCGAAAGGCCTCACGGAGGGTGTTGCGCGAGACCTGGAGCGCATCCGCTATGGAATCCTCGGCCAGCTTCGCGCCTGGCAGGACCCGGCCCTCCATCACCATGTCGCGAAGGATGTCGGCGACTCTCTCGGCCGTGGAGGCGCGCACAAGCGTTTGTCGCGCAGATACGAGTGCTGTGGTCCAGTCAGCCGAATCTGTCATGGTCTCCACCCCTGTCGGTCGATTGAGCCGTCGCATTCCAAAGATTGTTGCACAAGACCATTGCCGGATCGTTGAACAAAGTCTATGGTCAAGCAACCGCTGTGACGTCGAGCGCGCGAACCAGGAGGACCCGTTGTCGGCACCACAACTTGAGCTGATGTCCGTCGAGAAGGTGTTCGGCGACGCCGTTGCTGTCCACCCCACGGACCTGGAGGTCCACGACGGGGAGTTCCTCTCGATCATCGGCCCCAGCGGCTGTGGCAAGACCACGACGCTGCGGATGATCGCCGGCCTGGAGGCGCCGAGCGCGGGCCAGATCAGCTTCGAGGGCAAGGACATCACCACCGTCCCGCCCCACCGCCGCGAGTTCGGGATGGTGTTCCAGAAGTTCGCGCTCTTCCCGCACATGGACGTCGCGGCGAACATCGGATACGGCCTCAAGCTGCGGAAGGTGTCCAAGCGGGACATCGGAACGCGGGTCGACGAGATGCTCGAGCGCGTGGGGCTCACCGCCTTCAAGCACCGCAACGTCACGACGCTGTCGGGTGGCCAGCAGCAGCGCGTGGGAATCGCGCGGGCGCTGATCACCAAGCCCCGTGTAGTCCTCCTCGACGAGCCAACCGGAGCACTCGACGCCAAGCTCCAGCTCGCGATGCAGTCGCAGCTCAAGCAGCTGCAGCGCGACCTCGGCCTGACGTTCATCCACGTCACCCATAACCAGAGCGAGGCGCTCGCCATCGCCGACCGCGTCGTGGTGATGAACGTCGGCTCGATCGAGCAGGTCGGTCGACCCGCAGAGGTCTTCGAGCGGCCCCAGACCCGCCACGTGGCGGAGTTCGTCGGTCGCAACAACATCCTCGTCGGCACCGTCAGCGCCGATGAGCGCACCTTTTCCTGCGCGCTGGGCGAGCTACCGCTCGCGACGCCCTGGGCCGCAGGTCCCGCGACCGCGGTCCTTCGGGCGGACGCCATCTCGGTCCAGCCCGGGGAGGGCTACACCCACCGCGCCGAGGCCGAGCTGAAGGCGCTGGAGTACACCGGCGCCCGCGTGTCGTGGTTCATCAGCACCAACGGCTCCGACGTCACGATCGACGTCTCCGCACACGCCACCCAGTCGGTGGCCCCTGAGCTCGGGAATCACTATCCCATCTGGCTCCGCCCCGGCGAGCTGCACCTCATCGACGACCACCACACGCGCTAACCCGCGTCACTGACAGGAGAATTGCCATGGAAGCACAGTTCGGAAGGCGCTCGATCCTCAAGGGCGGTGTCGGCGCTGGGGTCCTGCTCGGAGGCGGAAGCGCCCTCCTCGCGGCCTGCGGGTCGAACGGCTCGGGGTCGTCGTCGGCGGGAGCCGCCCGCAGCCTAGGCCTCAGCCTGACCACGGACCCGCGCATCCTCGCCGGCTTCAAGAAGAAGACCGGCAAGGTGATGCAAGGCCAGGCTGACACGGTCGGGAACATGCAGGTCCAGTGGGCCCAGGGCGCCTACCGCCAGCTGGACGTGCTCGAGCCCAACGCTCAGTGGGTCGGCCCGATCCAGGGCAACAAACTCTTCAAGCCCGTCCCCGTGTCCGACGTCCCGCTGTGGACCGACGACGTGCTGCCACTCTTCCGCAAGGCCGGCGCACCCGGCTACGTGAAGGAGTCGGGCTGGCCCCTCAAGACCGTCTACACCGAGCGGGCTCTGGAGAGCAACGAGCTCGACGAGTTCACCATGGTGCCGACGTGGTTCGGCTTCGACGCCTTCGGCTACCTGGAGAACAAGGTCACCGAGGGTGAGGACATGGACTCCTACGGCCTGATCTTCGACAAGCGCTACGCCGGCAAGGCAGCGCTCTTCGACGACGCCATCCAGACACCGCTGAAGGTGGCGACATACCTGCAGGGATCGGGCCAGTACTCCTTCGACGGTCCGCTGGGCAGCCTGACCAAGGACGACCTCGCGATCGTCTTCGAGTTCCTCGACGAGATGAAGGCCCGCAAGCAGTTCCGCCTACTGTGGAACGACTTCGGCCAGCTCGTGGACCTCCTGGTCTCCGAGGAGGTGTGGGTCTGCGACGCGTGGTCCAGCGCCGTGTACGCCGCCAACGCGGCCGGTGCCAAGGCCCGGTTCGTCGACAACCCGACTGAGGGCAACAACGCCTGGTGGTACGGCGTCCTCGTCTCCCCCGAGACGAAGAACTACGAGACGGTCGTCGACTACATCGACTACTGGCTCGGTGGCGAGCCGCACCAGATCATGGCTCCGCAGGGCTACTACTCCCCGCGCCCCGACCTGGTGAAGCCGCTCATCGAGAACACCTTCACCACCGACCCCGACGTCTCCGACTGGGAGTACTTGTATGCCGGCGCCACCGACAAGCGGCCCTCGCTGGAGTCCCGGATCCAGAACACCGCCGAGTGGCAGCAGTACCCGGACGAGTTCGCCGAGTACTCGCGCCTCTGGACCGAGTTCACCGCCAGCTGACCCG
>NZ_JAOPXV010000212.1 GCF_025964975.1 Nocardioides sp. | reverse complement strand
CTCGACGGCGAGCGGGATGCCGTTGCGGATGTCCTGGCCGAACCAGGGATAGACCGGCCCGGTGTTGCCGCGGCCCATCATCAGGTCGACCCGGCCGCCGCTGAGGTGTTGGAGGAAGGCGTAGTCCTCCGCGATCTTCACCGGGTCGTTGGTCGTGATCAGGGTCGTGGCCGTGGAGAGCAGAAGGCGCTCGGTCCTGGCCGCGATCCAAGCGAGGTGGGTGGTGGGGGAGGAGACCGTGAACGGCGGGTTGTGGTGCTCGCCGGTGGCGAAGACGTCCAGCCCCACCTCGTCAGCCTTGAGCGCGATGCGGGTCATGGCGTCGATGCGCTCGCCCTCGGTGGGCACGAGCCCGGTCGTGGGGTCGGGAGTGATGTCGCCGACGCTGAAGATGCCGAACTGCATGGAGCCCTCCGTTTTAGTTGAAGATTGTACTACGTACAACCGTCCGATCGATCTCCGTATTCCGCCCCGACGGGCCGCCGGAACGCGCCTGTGCCGCCGGCTCAGACGGAGTAGCCGCCCAGCAGTTCGGCGAGCTTCAGGTGGGGCGCAGCCTGGTCCCGCTTGCTCTGGCGCTGCAGCGAGCGGCCGATGAGCAGGTGGGCGTACGGCTCATGAGGATCGATGGCCAGGACCTGGCGCGCAGCGTCGATCGCCGGCTCGAGCAGTGCTGCGTGGTAGTAGGCACGAGCCAGGAGGAGCCGAGCCTCGGTGAGTCCGTGGCCGATCTCGGAGGCCTCGGGTCCCTCGACGAGGTCGCGGAGCAAGGCCGCGGCGTCGCGATAGGCCTTCGACTCGAACAGTGCTTGGGCACGCAGCCACCGGTCGTGGAAGGAGTCCTCGAGCAGCCCAGCGTGGCCGGCCAGCAGGTCCTCGAAGGGGGTGAAGTCGGTCATGGTCGCGCCTGCTCCTGGAGGGGTCGGGTCCCCGTCACAACGCCGGCCCCTCGTGTCCGATTCCCGAGCATGAGGACAGGGCCCCGGAGCGTATCCAGGGCCCTGTTGACTCGACGTAGACGCTAGGGCGCCACCACGGGGACCACTACACCCCAAGGAGTTGTTTCTCGCTCCCCCCGGAGGCAACCTTGCGCCGCATACCCCCTAGGGGTATCTTGGGGGTATGACACACAGCTACGTCGCCCACGACACCAAGGCCGCCCACCTCAAGCGCTTGAAGAGGATCGAGGGACAGGTGCGCGGCATCGCCCGGATGGTCGACGAGGAGCAGTACTGCATCGACATCCTCACCCAGGTCTCCGCGGTCACCAAGGCGCTCCAGTCGCTCTCCCTCGGTCTCCTCGACGAGCACATGGAGCACTGCGTCGTCGAGGCCGTCCGTGCCGGTGGCGACGAGCAGGAGATCAAGCTCAAGGAAGCCAGCGCGGCCATCGCGCGGCTCGTGAAGTCCTAGCCCTCAGGAGAGACATGAACACCATGAACATCACCGTGACCGGCATGACCTGCGGTCACTGCGTCGCAAGTGTCACCGAGGAGATCAACGAGCTTGCGGGCGTCGAAGGGGTCGAGGTCGACCTCCCCACCGGTGCGGTCACCATCACCAGCACCGAGCAGCTGGACCCGACCGCGGTCGCCGGCGCCGTCGAGGAAGCCGGATATGCCGTCGCGTAGGTCACCCTCTCGAGCACTGTCGTGAGCACCCCGACCCGCCTGGCGGTCTTCGCCGGCGGTCTCGTCGTCGCCTTCGCCACCGCCTGGGGCGTCGGCTCCTTCGTGGACCCGCTCCTCGACGAGCCGCTCGCCGCTCACGACATGGGCGAGGACGCCGGGGCCGTTGAGGACCACGCCCAGGCCACCCATCTTCCCGGGGGCCTGATGGTCTCCCAGGACGGCTACGCACTGGCCCTCGAGGAGAACACGCTGTCTCCGGGACGTCGGTCGATCGCGTTCACGATCACCGACCCCGAGGGCGAGCCGCTGTCGGCCTACGAGACGGAGCACGAGAAGGAGCTGCACCTGATCGCCGTACGCCGCGACGGCTCCGGCTTCCAGCACGTGCACCCGACCCGGGGCGCCGACGAGCAGTGGCGCACCGACGTCCACCTGACCCCGGGCTCCTGGCGCATCTTCGCCGACTTCACCCCGGCCGGTCACGAGGGCCTGACCCTCGGCGCGGACGTGATCGTCCCGGGCCGGGTCACCACCGTGCCGGCCATCAGGACGTCGACGAGCACCGTCGACGGATACACCGTCATGCTCACCGGCGACCTGAGCGTCGGGACGTCCAGCGACCTCACCGTCACCGTCACCCGCGACGGCGTCCCGATCACCGACCTCGAGCCCTATCTCGGTGCGTACGGCCACCTCGTGGCCCTGCGCGCCGGCGACCTCGCCTACCTCCACGTGCACCCGGAGGAGAGCGGTCCCGGGCCCGACGTCCCGTTCGTCGCCGAGGTCCCCAGCGCCGGGGACTTCCACCTCTACTTCGACTTCCAGCACGATGGCGTCGTCCGGACTGCCGAGTTCTTCGTCGCCGCAGGAGAGGGTGAGCACGATGAGCACTGACGTCGAGTTGTCCACCATCGAGCTGGGCATCAGCGGCATGACCTGCGCCTCCTGCGCCAACCGGATCGAGCGCAAGCTCAACAAGCTCGACGGCGTCAGTGCGTCGGTCAACTACGCCACCGAGAAGGCCCACGTCAGCTATCCGCAGTCGGTCACCACCGACGAGCTCCTCTCGACCGTCGAGGCCGCCGGGTACGCCGCACGCCTCCCCACTGCGGAGGTCGAGGCGGCTCCCGAGCGCGACGAGGCGTACGTCCGGCTGGCCATGTCAGCCGTCCTCACCGTCCCCGTCGTGGCGATGGCGATGATCCCCGCGCTCCAGTTCACCTCCTGGCAGTGGCTCTCCCTCACGCTGGCTGCACCGGTCGTCGTCTGGGGCGGCTGGCCGTTCCACCGCGCGGCGTGGACCAACCTGCGGCACGGCGCCGCCACGATGGACACGCTCATCAGCCTCGGCACGCTCGCGGCCTTCGGCTGGTCGGTCTACGCGCT
>NZ_JAOPXV010000188.1 GCF_025964975.1 Nocardioides sp. | reverse complement strand
TCCCAGGTCGGATCCCACGGCAACGCGTCGAGCTCCGGTGCCGACCGCGCGACCGCCAGCAACCCGTCGAGGTCGAGGTACTTCGCCACTTGCTCGCCGAGCCGCCCGACCAGCGTGACCGAGTCGTGCCGCTCAGCGACGGGCACGAGCCCGAGGTGCCGCGAGGGCGTGGCCAGATCCTCGTCGCTGGGTAGCACGCCCAGCACGGGCAGCGACAACGCCCGTCGGATCTCCTCGACGTTGCGGTCCGAGCCCGCGCGGTTGAGGATGACGCCGGCGATGTTGATGCTCGGGTTGTACGTCGCCATACCCGCCGCGACCGCAGCCACCGAGCGCGACTGGCGAGCGATGTCGAGGACGAGCACCACCGGGGACCGCGTGAGGGCGGCGACGTGGGCGGTCGAGGCGAAACCGTCTGATCCGAGCCGACCGTCATGCAGGCCCATCACGCCCTCGATGACCGCGACATCAGCACCCAGGGCTCCGTGCAGCAGCAACGGCACGATCCGCTCCTCACCGACCAGGTGCGGGTCGAGGTTGCGCCCGGGGCGGCCCGAGGCGAGGGCGTGGTAACCGGGGTCAATGTAGTCGGGCCCGACTTTGTGCCCGCTGACCTCGTGGCCGGCGGCGCGCAGCGCGGCCAACAACCCCGTCGCGATGGTGGTCTTGCCCTGCCCGGTCGAGGGGGCGGCGACCACAAGCCGCGGCAGGCTCACCACTCGATGCCCTTCTGTCCCTTCTGGCCGGCGTCCATCGGGTGCTTAACCTTGGTCATCTCAGTGACCAGGTCGGCGATCTCAATCAGCCGGGGGTCGGCGTTGCGGCCGGTGATGATGACGTGCTGGAAGCCGGATCTCGTGCGCAGCGTCTCCACCACGTCATCGACATCGACCCACCCCCACTTCATCGGATACGTGAACTCGTCGAGGATCAACAGGTCGTGGGTTTCGGCGGCGAGTCGGCGCTTGATCTCCTGCCAGCCCTCGATCGCCGCGGTCGCGTGGTCCTCGGTGTCGCCCTGCTTGCGGGTCCACGACCAGCCAGAGCCCATCTTGTGCCACTCGACCGGACCGCCCTCGCCGGTCTCCTGGTGCAGCCGACCGAGCCGCTCGAGCACGGTCTGCTCCCCGATGCGCCATTTGGCGGACTTCACGAACTGAAAGACCCCGATCCGCCAGCCCTGGTTCCAGCCGCGAAGCCCGATCCCGAAAGCAGCGGTGGACTTTCCCTTGCCGTCGCCGGTGTGCACCATCACGAGCGGGCGGTTGCGGCGCTGGCGGGTGGTGAGGCCGTCGTCGGGTACGGCGATCGGCTGGCCCTGAGGCATCAGGCCAACCCCCTTCGAGTCACGACGGCTCTGGTCAGTCGCTCGGCGCTCACCTCGGCGACCGGCAGATGCTCAGCGCCGAGCACCTCGGCGAGCCGGACGGCGAGCCCGAGCCGCAGCGGGCCGCCCTCGGAGTCAATGACGACCGTGGTGACGCGCAGACCAGCAACGTGCTCGGCGGCGCGCACCGAGCGGGCGACCGCATCGGCGCCGGCGGTGGCCCGGCCGTCAGTGACCACGACCAACAGCGGTCGCAGCCGCGGATCGCGCAGTCGCTCGCGCCGCAGCACCGTCGCGGCCTCGAGGAGACCCGCTGCCAGCGGCGTCCTGCCTCCGGCCGGGAGCTCCTCGAGACGAGCCGCGGCGATCTCGACCGAGTGCGTGGGCGGCAGGACGAGTTCGGCGTCCTGCCCGCGGAAGGTGATCAGCCCGATCTTGTCGCGCCGGCGATAGGCGTCCATCAAGAGCGAGAGGACTGCGGTCTTGACCTGGGTCATCCGGCGACGCGCAGCCATCGACCCTGAGGCGTCCACGCAGAAGAGCACGAGGTTGGCCTCGCGTCCCTCCCGCACGGCGACCCTCAGGTCCTCCGCGCGCAGGTCGACGCGGCCGCTGGTCCGGCCCCGTGCCGGCTGCTGGCCGGCGGCCGCGAGCAGCGTCTCGACCAGGTGTAGCGAGCCGGCGTCGCCGCGGGTGGCGCCGATGCGTCGACCCGTGCGCGCCAGCGCCCGGCTGCGTCGGCCGGCCGCCCCCTCCCCAAGCCCTTGGACTGCGAGCAGCCTGGGGCGGTACGCCGCCCCAGCGCGCACCACCGAGCCGGGACCCTGCTCGGGGGCGGGGGCCGGCTCAGGGCCTGGCCGCGGCAGCTCGGCGTCGGGAATGGACTCATCGGGGTCGCGTGACGGGTCGGACTCGCCCGGGGGCGAGTCGCCGGGATCGGCGTCATCGGCGGCGTCACCCTCGGCTCCATCGCTCGCGACCGGGGTCTGGGTCGGCTCGTCCGGTGCCGGGCCCTCGGGCGGTTCGGGCGGCAGCTCGTCGTCGCCGAGCACCTGGTCGAGCAGATCCTCGTCGAGTCCGGGGGCGTCGAACGGGTTGCGGCGCCGGCGGTGCGGCAGCGACAGGAGCGCGGCGCGACGGATGTCCTCGCGCGTCACCTCGTCGCGGTCGGCCCACGCGGCGTGCGCGACCGCGGTCCGGGCGGTGACGATGTCCGCGCGCAGACCGTCGACCTCGAAGGCCGCGCAGACCTCGGCGATCTTGAGGAGCGCGACGTCGGTCAGCCGCACCTTGACGACGCGCTCGCGCGCCGACTGGATGCGCTCGGTCAGCGACCGGTCGAGGTCGCGGTAGCGGTCGGTGAAGGCGGTCGGGTCGCTGTCGTAGGCCATGCGGCGGCGTACGACAGCGGCGCGCAGCGTCGGTTCACGCGGCGCCGCTACCTCGACCGTCAGGCCGAACCGGTCCAGCAGCTGGGGGCGGAGCTCGCCTTCCTCCGGGTTCATGGTGCCGATGAGGACGAAGCGGGCGGCGTGCTCGACCGAGACGCCGTCGCGCTCGATGGTCACCTGGCCCATCGCCGCCGCGTCGAGCAGCACGTCGACGAGATGGTCGTGGAGCAGGTTGACCTCGTCGACGTACAGGATCCCGCGGTGCGCGCGGGCGAGCAGTCCGGGCTCGTACTCCACTGTGCCCTGGGACAGGGCACGCTCAAGGTGCAGCGAGCCGAGCACGCGGTCCTCGGTGGCGCCCACCGGCAGCTCGACCAGCCGGACCGGTCGGGTCTGCACCTCCGCGTCGCCGGCGAAGGGGCCGTCGGGCGAGGTGGCCGCCGGATCATCGGGGTCGATCGAGAACCGGTCGGCGGCATAGACCTCGACCGGCGGGAGTACCGCGGCCAGAGCGCGCACGGTGGTCGACTTGGCTGTGCCCTTCTCGCCGCGCACCAGGACACCGCCGATCTCGGGGGTGATCGTGGTGAGGACGAGGGCGAGGCCCATGTCGTCGAGGGCGTCGGCCTCGCAGCCGAGGACGGCAGAAAATGGGTATTGCTGTGGCATGTGAGGCTCCCGCTCGCTTCGCCATCGATCCTGTGCAATCGACATGGTCTGACGCGAGGCCGGTCTTCGGACTTGTCGGGTCCCTTCTCGCGAAGGGCCCGATTCACCGCAGCGGGCCTGTGCCGGTCTCTCACCGGCTTCCCAGATTCTCCCCGCCGACCATGGCTCACCGTTTCCGATGGACAGGCCGTTGGGGCACCTCGTGCCTGCGGTGACGATAGCGTGCT
>NZ_JAOPXV010000179.1 GCF_025964975.1 Nocardioides sp. | reverse complement strand
GCATCGGCCCACCGCATGGGACGACCCTCCGGTGGTCTCCGACCTCGATGAGATCGAGACCGACCAGCCGATCGTGCTCATCTGCGGTGACGGCCACCACGGGTGGCTCAACACCCGGGCGTTGCAGATGCTCTTCCTGCCCACTCGTGAGGGCGTGGTCGCGGAAGGGGAGTGGTTCCAGGCATACGGCCGCCTCAGCACCGTGCTCGGCGTCGACGGCACCGGCCCGGACGCCTACCGACGGGCCATGGAGGCCGCTGCGGCCGTGGGGATCGTCGGGGTCGTGGACTTCGAGTTCAGCGGCGGTGTCGCCGAGTGGCTGGATCGCTGGAGCGGCGGTGCCGACGTCCTCCGCGTCCGGATGGCGTCGTACGCCGATGGGCTCGCCGACGTCCTGGCGCGCGGCCTGTCCTCGGGGCAGCCGCTGGGTGACGACCCGCGCCTGACGATGGGCCCGCTCAAGATCATCAGCGACGGCTCCCTCAACACCCGCACGGCCTGGTGCTGCGAGCCCTACGCGGAGAAGGCGGTCCTGGGCTTCCCGCACGGCCAGCCCAACCAGACTCCCAACGAGCTCCGCGCACTCCTCCGGCAGGCGGAGCGGGCCCGCCTCGACGTCGCCGTCCACGCCATCGGCGATCGCGCCGTGACCGAGGCCCTGGCAGCGTTCGAGGATACTGGTGCGCGCGGGGGGATCGAGCACGTCCAGCTCACGACCCGCGACGACGTACGTCGCATGGCCGAGCTCGGGATCCGCGCCAGCGTGCAGCCCGCCCACCTCCTCGACGACCGTGAGGTGACCGAGCGCCTGTGGCCAGGTCGTGGCGAGCGCTGCTTCCCGCTGCGGTGGATGCTCGACGACGGCGTCGAGGTGGTGCTCGGCTCGGACGCTCCGGTCTCGCCGCTCGACCCGTGGCTGGCGATGGCGGCGGCCGTGCACCGAGCCGCTGCGACCGACGAGCCGTGGCATCCGGAGCAGTCCATCACCGCTCGCCAGGCCCTGGCGGCCTCCACCGACGGCTGGGGCACTGTCGCCGTGGGCCACCCGGGCGACCTCGTGCTGCTCGACGCCGACCCCCTCGCCGGAACCGACGATGCGCACCATGCCGACCGGCTGAGGTCGATGGGCGAGCACGTGCTCGGCACCTGGGTAGCAGGCGAGCGAGTCCACCCGGCGGCCCCGTGACGGCGGCGCCGCTGCTGGTCTGCGTCCCGGGCCTGGGCCTGGAGGAGGACGCGTGGGCTCCCACGATCGTGGCCCTGGGCAACCAGGAGGCCGTGGTCCAGGCCCTGCCGGGGTACGGGCGCCGCCCGACGCGCGACGACGACCTCGCGCCGGGGGCCCTGGGTGCCCGTGTCGCCGCCGGGCTCGCCGCTGTGGACGGTCCGGCGGTGCTGCTGGGCCACTCCGCGTCCTGCCAGGTCGTCGTCCACGCGGCCGCGCTGGTCCCTCACCGCGTGGTCGGCGTGGTGCTGGTCGGCCCGACGACCGACCAGCGGGCCGCGTCCTGGCCCCGGTTGGTGGCGCGCTGGCTGCGTACCGCCGCCTGGGAACCCCCGTGGCAGGTGCCGCTCCTGGCGCGCAGCTATCGCCGCACGGGTCTCGGCTGGATGTCGCGCGCGATGGACGCCGCTCGTCGCGACGACCTCCAGGTGCCCCTCGCCACCCTCGACTGTCCCGTCCTCGTGGTCCGTGGCCGACACGACCGCATCTGCCCCGACGACTGGGCGCGCGCACTCGTCGCCGTCGCGCCGCCCGGATCCCGGGCCGTCACCCTGACGCTGGGTGCGCACATGGTGCCGCTCACCCGCGGCGAGCTGCTGGCGGATGCGGTGCAGGAGTTCCTGCCCTGATGGGCGCGAAGCAGCTACCGGCGCAGCCGCACCGTGACTGATGGTGGACGGCAGACCGCCTTGTGCGGGAAGCACGACGCGATAGACCCCCTCGACCGAGGTTGAGCACCCGGACGTCTCGGTCGTCGCGGGTGCTGGACTTCACGACCCTGCGCCACGTGCCGTTCCTGCGTGTCTGGACGACGAAGCGATGGTTCACAGCCGCTGACGCCGGGCCGATCTTCACCCGCAGCTTGCCTGCCCTCTCCACGGCCTTGATCGCCATGGTCAATGAGTTCGCCGAGGGTTCCGACGCAGGGACCATGGGTGCCAGGGCAGTGGGATGGGTGGGCGAGCTGGGCGCCGGCGGAAGGGCTGGAGCAGGGGTAGGGGCGGCCAGGTGCGCCCACACGCCGGGCTTGCCCGCGTTGGTGATGGCGGCCGGATCGATCCGGGTTCCTGCGGCGGTCGTCGTGCTGGGCAGGGGCGCCAGCTGCCGTGACGTACTTCGTGCCGCCGGCGTCGAGCACGGTTCCGTCGGCTGGTCGGTGGCTGACGTGGCTCCAGGTTCCGGTGGGTTCGGTTCGTTCGAGGGCGACCTTGTCGACGCGGGTGACGGGTTGGCCGCCGGTGCCGCCGACGTGGTCGAAGTTGGAGACGTAGATGGGTGCGCCGCCGGCGAAGCGGTAGACCGATCCGTCCTGGTCGGAGACGAAGGTCCCGTCGAGGGGGTATTGCCTCAGGGCCGCGAATCGAGAGGCACTGAGCGCAGTGGTCGCTTGCGGGCCGCCGAAGTAGTTCCAGCTCGAGACGTAGACGGGCGCGCCATCTGCGATCCGGTAGACGTGATCGTCGAAGGAGACGAACTGGCCTTCCGAGACGCCAGCACCACCTCCGACGTCCTTGAGGTGGATGAACCCGTTGGGCCAGGCGTATCCAGCAGTGTGCGTCTTCCAATGGAAGGTGCCACCCCAGTTGTCTTCAGAGACGACGATGGAACCGTCGGCGTTGACTCGCTCGACATACGCCACATGGCCGGCTGAGCCGGTGTAGGTCCCGGCGTCATCGGTCCACCACGCGATCGAGCCCACAACAGGGGTGTTGTTGCCGCTACCCCGCGAGCCGCGAAGTAGGTGCCCCAGCGGGCCGCGTCGCCGGGCGAGTAGCCCGTGCTGCTCCGTTGTTGATCAATCGGAAGGCGACGTAGTTCGTGCAGTTGTGTCCCGCAACGGCGTTCCAGTACGACGTCGCGTTCGTCGAGTCGTTGTAGCCGGCCGTGCTGTAGCCCGCGCTGGAGCATGGACCGTATCCACTGCAGAGGGCGCTGTATGCCACGGTCGCCGGGGTATGCGTCGCTGTGGTCAGTCCCGCCACCACCGCCAGGATCAACAGCGCACGGCGCGCCAGGCTTGTGAGTCCAGTTCGTGCCCGGTTCGGCGCATGCGTCATGCCGGGGAAATTGGTGCAGCCGATTCCGGGGAGGGGGAGTCTTTACCCGGGGCGTAGTCAGGCCAGCGCCAGCGTGGCCTGGAGCACGAACTGCGGCGCCTCCAACCGGTCGCCGTACAGCTCGCGCAGCTGCTGTACGCGGTAGCGGACGGTCTGTGGGTGCACGAAGAGCTCGCCGGCCACCGCGTCGCGACGGCCTTGGTTGAGCACCCAGGACCGCAGCGTGTCCGTCAGCTTCTCGGCGGTGGCGGGCCGCAGGTCGGCCAGGGGCGCCAGGACGAGGGCACGGAGGTCGGCCCGCGTCGCGGCGTCCGCTCCGAGGATCAGGTCGGCGAGGTGCTCGTCGGTGTCCACCAGGCCCTCGATCTCGAGAGCGCAGGCACGCACGGCCCGGTGGTGCGACCGCGCCACCTCGAGCCACGGCACCGTCGGCCCCACCACGGCCGACGTCCCGCGGAGGGCGCGCAGCAGGCCTTGGCGACCGGACGTCGAGTCGGCGGACGGCACCAGCAGCAGGCCGTGGCCCTCGGGGACGTCAGCCAGGTCGTCGGTGGGTTGGAGCGTGTCGGCCGAGAGGAGCTTCAGCGCCTGCGAGCCCTGCGACTCGGGGAGCAGCACGGCGGCGAGGGCCTCGGGCGGATCCCACTCCGCGCGCGCTGCCGCGGCGGCGATCGCGTCCGGAGCGGCGCCCGAGACCAGTGCCCTGGCCAGCCGCTCGAGGTTGCGCTGCCGGATGCGACCGGTGCTCTCGAGCTCGTCGGTATGGCCGGCCGCGCTGGCCGCGGAGAGCTCGTCGATGTAGGCGAAGACGAGCTCCGCGAAGCGCGCCACCTGTTCGGCGTCGACGCCCTGGGCGACGGCGGCCCGGGAGAGGTCCCGCCACGCGACGCGGGCCCCGATGCGGTACGCCGCCAGCAGCGCCTCCATCGTGCGGCCGCTGCGTGCCTCGCCGCGGCCCAGGCGGTAGGCACCGTCGAGGGCGGGGGCCAGCGGTGTGCTCACGTCCTCCTTGCTGGCCAGCGTGAGGAACCCGCCCAGCGCAAGCTCGACGGCGTTGCGGATGGTGGCGCCCATCTGACCGGCCAGCGCGCCGGCATAGCTCGGCACCTCCGCGATGATCGCCTCGACGGTGCTCTCGGCGACCTGCGCCAAGGACGACTCCATACTGGCCGCAACGTCCGGATCGAGCCCGACCTGGGTACGCTCTTGTGTCGTAGGACGCACACGTTCACGTGTCATGACCGCTCCAGCCTTCTTTTTGTTCGCGACGAACAAGAGTCTACGCCCGATTCACGCGCCCATGGCAGGAACTCTGCCGCTGCGGCGGGCATTCTGGATACATGAGCATGGCATTGATGACCGGGAGCGGCGCCCCGCTGCGCTCCCGCTTGGCGCGGCTGGCCGAGACCGTGACCACCCCGTTGGTCCCCGCTGACATCTTCGACATCTTCGCCCCGCTCCGTGCCGGCGCCGACCTGCGTGGTCGCATCGAGGAGGTCCGGGCCGAGACGCCGGACGCCGCGACCATCGTCATCCGTCCCGGCGCTGACTGGGCCGGCCACGTGCCCGGCCAGTACCTCCGCATCGGCATCGACGTCGACGGCGTCCGTGAGTGGCGCGCCTACTCCCTGACCCACGGCCCCCGCGCCGACGGTCGTATCTCGATCACCGTCAAGGCCGTGCCCGACGGCAAGGTCAGCAACCACCTCGTCCACGAGGCCGTCCCCGGCACGCTCGTCCACCTCGAGCAGGCCGCCGGCGACTTCGTGCTGAAGTCCGACCACGACCGCCTCCTCTTCGTGACGGCGGGCTCCGGGATCACTCCGGTCATCGGCATGCTGCGCAACCTCTTCCCGAGCACCGACACGGGCGTCCTGCGTCTCGACCGGAGCAAGGACCTCGACATCGTCGTCGTGCACGTCGCCCCCAGCGAGCCCGACTCGATCTTCATCCGCGACCTGGAGTCCCTGGCCGCCGCGGGTGCGATCACGCTGATCGCGCGGTACGACGACGTGCACGGCGTCCTCGACGTGGACCGGCTCGACGACCTGGTGCCCGACCTCGCTGAGCGCCGTACCCTCGCGTGCGGTCCCGCCGGCCTGCTGGACGCCCTCGCGGCCCACCATGAGCGCGCCGGCCTCGAGCTGGTGACCGAGCAGTTCCGTACGGAGCGCATCGAGCCGGGCGACGGTGGGACGGTGGCCTTCGCCGACGGCACCTTGCTCGAGCTCGACGGAGCGACCTCGATCCTAGACGCGGCCGAGGAGGCCGGCGTCCTGATGCCCAGCGGGTGCCGCATGGGCATCTGTATGGGCTGTGTCCTGCCGATGAGGGCAGGCGCGGTGCGCGACCTCCGCAACGGCCAGATCACTGCTGTCGTCCCTGGCGACGGCGCCATCAAGGTCCAGACCTGCATCAACGCCGCCGCCGGCGCCTGCCACCTCGACCACTGACCCGATCTCCCCCCTGAAGGAGTCACCATGACCACGATCCAGAAGCAGGCCCAGAGCCCGATCGCGCACCTCACCGAGTCCGACATCGAGCAGATCGGCATCGAGCTCGACGCGATCCGCCAGGACATCCTGGACAGCCGCGGCGGCGCCGATGCGGCGTACATCCGCAAGCTCATCGACACCCAGCGCAAGCTCGAGCTCGGCTCGCGCGCGGTGCTGCTCTTCAGCATCTTCCCGCCGGCCTGGCTGCTCGGCACCGCCGGCCTGAGCGTGGCGAAGATCCTCGACAACATGGAGATCGGGCACAACATCCTGCACGGCCAGTGGGACTGGATGCGCGACCCGAAGATCCACTCCAGCACCTGGGAGTGGGACATGGCCTCGCCGTCGGAGCAGTGGAAGCACAGCCACAACGAGCTGCACCACACGTACACGAACGTCATCGGCAAGGACAACGACCTCGGCTACGGCATCATGCGCGTCGACGAGGAGCAGCGCTGGGCGCCGTTCCACCTCGGCCAGCCGATCTGGTGCTTCATCAACGCAGTCTTCTTCGAGTACGGCATCGCGGCCTACGACCTCGACCTGGGCGCTGTCATCAAGAAGAAGCAGACCGACGACCCGGAGTTCCGTCGTCGCGCCAAGAGCGTGCTGACCAAGATCCGCAAGCAGGTCACCAAGGACTACGTCGCGCACCCCGTGCTGTCGATCCCCACGGGCTCGTTCCTGCCGACCCTGGCCGCCAACTTCACCGCCAACATCGTCCGCAACCTGTGGTCCAACTCGATCATCCTCTGTGGCCACTTCCCCGAGGGCGTCGAGACCTTCGAGAAGCGCTCCATCGAGGGCGAGAGCCGCGGTGACTGGTACGTCCGTCAGATGCTCGGCTCTGCCAACATCTCCGGCTCCAAGGCGCTGCACCTGATGAGCGGCAACCTGTCGCACCAGATCGAGCACCACCTCTTCCCGGACCTGCCGTCCAACCGCTACGCGGAGATCGCTCCCAAGGTGCAGGCCCTGTTCGAGAAGTACGAGCTCACCTACCTCGCCCGTCCGTTGGTCCCGCAGGTGTACTCGGCCTGGCACAAGGTCGTCCGGCTCTCGCTGCCCAACGGCTGGCTCGCCACCACGAACAAGAAGAACGTGCCCAGCCAGCTCAAGATGCTCTACGCGATGTCGACCAAGGGCCCGAAGGTCCGTCGCGCCGCGCAGGCCCGGCTGACCCAGCAGGCTCGACGCGTCGAGGTCCAGGCCGCGGCCTGATCTGCGCTTCGTACGGCCCCGACCCCTCACCGCGGTCGGGGTCGTTCGGCGTCCCGCGCCTGTCGTGCCATGCGTGCCCCGGACATGAGGTGCAGGGGAGCTGAGCTTGTTCCAGGTGTCGTCGTGGAGCCTCTTGCGACCCAACAGCACCATGCGGTCAACAGGGCGACGTGAGTGAGGGTAGGAGGACTGGATGTCACTGGACCAGACGGGAGCGGAGGTGGAGAATGCCATGAGGGGGGAGCGTCGGCGCACCCGCCTGCGCCGCAGGTGAAGGAGAAGCGTTCATGCCTCAGTCCCCTCGGCAGCGTTGGGCCAGTCAGCAAAGTTTGGGACGCCAGCGCACGGTGGGCGAACCCGGGCGATCGTCTCCCACCAAGCTCGTGGGGTAGTCATCCTCATGGCCGGGAACAGCCTCGTCCCGGGTCGTCGTATCGGCGAGCGTCGTCGGTTGTTCGGCGGGGCTGACGCCGTACGACGTCGTCTCATCCCGGGCCTCCTGTCGGCCCTCATTGATGGGCTCGGTTGCGATCCCGATGTGGATCGTGGCGACCGTCCCGCCGGAGGCCCATGGCGGTGGCCTGCATCTGGCATCGATGGTGACGAGCTTCGTCGCCATCTCGCTCCTGGTGGCAACATTCGTGCTGCCGAGCCGGGTCCGCCTCCTCACCCTGTACCTCGGGGTGGAACGGCTGCTGCGGAGCCATCGGACCCTCGCGCTCGCCACGCTGGCGCTCGTGGGCGCACACGTTGGGCTTGTGCTCATGCGATCCGACGGCCCCGGCCTGGCGCTGGTCGATCTGCGCAACGCTCCGCCGCGGGCGTGGGCGGCAACGACCGCGACCATCGCCCTGGTCGTCATGGTGTGCCTCGCCATCGCCCGACGCAAGAGAAGGCCTCGCTACGAGGGATGGCGGCTCGCCCATGTGCTCTTGTCAAACATCGTGCTGCTCGGTGTCGCGCTGCACGTGTTCTGGGTGAGCGACCTCGGGGGCCATGGAGCGGGGCAGATCTGGCTTGCCGTCCTCGCGGATGTCATGATCGCAATCAGCCTGCACCGGTGGGTGTGGCGGCCGCTGCGTGCCCACCGCAACAGCTATATCGTGGATGAGGTCCGCGAGGAGTCGCCCACCGTGGTGACCGTGGTCCTGCACGCCGACGGCCACCCGGGTGTCTCCTTCCGACCGGGGCAGTTCGCCTGGCTCAAGCTCGGCGGTTCACCCTTCGTCTTCGAGGAGCACCCCTTCACGATCGCGTCGGCGGCCACCGAGCCCTGGCGCAAGGAGTCCAAGATCAAGGCACTGGGCGACTTCAGCGAGATCCTCGCCGGACTGCGTCCAGGACGGACGGTGCACCTAGACGGCCCCCACGGATCCTTCACCACCGACGGCCTGACGAACTCAAGCGGTTTCGTCTTCCTGGCCGGGGGCGTCGGGGTCACGCCCATGCTCAGCACGCTGCGGACCCTCGCCGACCGCGACGACGATCGACCCGCGCTGCTGGTCGTGGCAGGACGGACCGCCGACGACCTGCTACATCGCGCGACTACTTCATCTGCGGCCACGGCCCGATGGTGGCCGCGGCGACCAGGATCCTGGAGGAGTGGGGAGTGAGCGACGCACGAATCCACACGGAGCTTTTCGATGTGGTCTAGGACCCCAGTCAAGCCGCGCGACCGGTCGTCGCACTGAGTCATCGCGCTGCCGTCCCGAACTAATGATCGCATCGCCCCACACGACCGGCTCCGCGGCGGTGGTCTCCGTCCACGGGGAACCACATCGTCGACCTCGGACCGGCGTCGCCCTGTTGAAGCACGTCTGCTCGACTCCTGACCTGTGCCGCCGAGCGCCGTGGGCGACGACCGACGCCTCGAACAGGACGCAGCAGACTTTCGCACGGTTGCTCCGCTGGCGCTTGATTCGACACCGAGCCGGTCAGCCCTGGGGGACCAGGCATGACCTACCCGCCTGGGCTAGACCACAGTGGACACGAGAGGCACCACGCTGAAGGGTGGGCTCGCGGGGTTCTGTGGCAAGGTCCGGCGCTGCATCCGTCGCCTTATCGAAGGATCGCCATGCTTCGGCGCCTCGTCCTCTGCGTCACGATCTCCGTCATCGGGCTTCCCGTCCTGACCCAGCCGGCAGCGCATGCCGACGGGCCGGTGCCACTGGTCAGCCAGATCGCCAACGAGCCGGTCTCGGTGAGCGCCACCGAGTTCCGACGTCACCTCTTCGTCGCGGCCGACGCGGCCAGGCTCTCCGACCCGAGCAACACCTCGGACCTCTTGGCCGAGCGGGTGCTGCAGCACATGTGTGCGCTGGACCCGCAGATCGATCCTGTCGCAGCAGCCGAAGCCGTGGAGGGGCTCCGTGCGGCCGCAGAGTCGGTGACCGGGCCTGCGTTCGACTCCCGGATCTCGAGGACCATGGTCCTCTTCCAGCGGGCCGCTGCGGCCGATCAAGGCCCGGTGGCGGCAACGCTCCAACGCGCCACCACTGAGCTGATCGCACTGACGGCACAGCAGATCACCAGCGTCGCCGCGAGCACTCACGCCGAGAACGCTCTTGGCACCACCGGGGACACCGAGTCGCGCCTGCTTGCTTCCTCGACGTTCACCCCCACGGCGGTCTTGCTGGACAGCGCCACCCTGGCCGACGACAGCATGTCGTTCGCGGTCGCCCGTGACCTCGTGTGGCAGGACCTGGCTGACGTGTCGATCTCCGCCAGCACTCCCGCTCTGCTCGCCGACGCTCCGAGGCTGAAGAACAACGCAGACGTGCAGGCGTTGGCAGCGCTGCGCGACCAGTCCGGGAACCTCGAGACCACTGGCGGCGTCATCGCTGGTACGCCGACCAACCCTGCCCCGCACACCATCGGCGCCGCCATGGCGGGTCTGGACAACGCACTCGGCACCACTCGAGAGGCTGCAGCGGCAAGCACCGGCGCGACGCCGATGGATCCCGCTGTCGCTGCCCAGGCGGTCGAAGAAGCACGCGACAGCCAGACCACGCTGGCCCTGCAGACGGGCTTCCTGACCGGCGGCACGAGCGCGTCCAAGGACATCGTCGACCAGGTCGGCGCCGCCGCTGTCCAGGTGACGCTGCTGGCGATGTCGTTCAACGAGTTCGCCGGCGGCAGCATCGGCCGGGCTGCACTGTCGGGCAACGTGCTCGGTGTGGTGATGACGCTGCTGCCGGCAGTGCTGGACGCGGCCGGCGTGTTCGGGCCATCCGCCGAGGACCTCCTCTTCGCCCAGCTGGACAACATCTCCCAGCAGATGGCTGACTTCCAGAACTCGGTGAACGCCCAGTTCGCGCTGGTGTTCGAGAGTCTCGGGCAGGTCTCGGCCCAGCTGACCGACATCTCCCAGAAGCTCGACCGCGCCGTCATCGACATCGAGCAGGCGCGAGTCCAGATCGGTCAGATGTACGACAGTCTCAGCCGGCTCCAGGGATCCCTCGACGCAGTGCAGAACAACATCCTGGAGGCGTTGAGCAACGGGACCAACTCGCAGCTGCGGCAGGTCATCAGCTCCGCCCTGGGCTATGAGCAGCGCAACGACACCCCGCTACCGCTCAACGAGTTCAACAACGCTGCGGCATACCTGCACACCTTCGCCACCGTCACGGCCCGTCACAGCCCGGAGCTCAACACCGACTTCCCGTCCTTCGACCTCCAGAACGACGCCAACCAGCTGAGCACCGGAATCGCCAGCAACGTCCACTTCCTCGACCAGGTGCCGGCACAGCGGGGGTGGCGGTCCGGTCGGCTCTCCGGCCTCACGGGAGACGCACCTCAACTGGCCAACGTCGACGACTTCGTGCTCGCAGCGCGGGCGTACGCGCAGCTGATGTTGGAGAACCCGCGGTACGTCAGCGCCGGCTACCGCCGCTGGCTCAGCGACATCCAGCTGCTGGGCGCCCCGCTCGCCAACCTCACCTCGGCGATCTCCACGTCCGACACCGCTGAGGGGACGCACAGCACCCTGCTGAACCGCTTGGTCTGCGCCCGCACCATGGCGGCGTTCGCCCCGACCACCTCGCCGGCGTGCCAGGCACAGACCGAGGACACCACCCCGGTCGACACCTTGGTCAACCAGGCCTTGGGTCAGCTGACGGGCACCGTCCCCGGCTTCGACGGTCCCGGCAATCCCACCCCCTCCTCGCCGTTGACGACGACCGGCGCCACCACCTTCAACCCGTTCGTGAACAGCTCCAGCGACGGCTCCGACCTCTCCGCCCTGTGGCGCCTGATCCCCGGTCGTGAAACGGTCTCGCAGTGTGTCGCTCCCACTGGCGAGACCGCCGGCACGCTCGCCGCGATGACCCGCCCGGACTCCCTCACCCCCAACAACCACGGCGTCCCGCAGGTCTTCCAGTGGGCGGACCGGATGGGTCTCGGCAAGCTGGACGTGTGCTTCAAGACGACCGTCCGAACCACCACGGTCTCGGCATGCAAGTTCAGGGAAGACCAGTGGATGGTCGTCAACCGGCTCACCGCAGGGGAATGTGTCGACACGTTCTGGGACCCCGGAGCCTTCTCGGCCAACGTTTTCGGCGTGGTGACCAGCGTGACCTACAAGTACGACGACACCGCATTCGTGTGGACCTTCACGCCGGCGGCCTCGCCGAGCGCCCCGGTCTACGTCCAGAGCGTGGTCAGGCGTGGTGCCGCGAACGGGGCCGCACTCACAGCAAGGGCGCTTCGCGTCCTGCCGCGAGGCGGCTACTCCCAGGACACCACTCACAGCTACATCAGCGACGTGACGCTGATCGATGGAGGCAGCACGACCAGCAGGAACCTCTACGAGCTCACCAACGTCGTGGGGGCGCCGATGTACGCCGGCTCCACGACCGCCGCCCAAGTGCGTCTGGCGTGGGGCGAAGCGACCACAGCCACCGAGGGGGTCCGCTCCTACCAGGGCCACAGCGGCACCATCAGCGCCGGCGACCAGCTCGACCAGGCGATCACCGGGCTGGACCCCAAGCTCGCAGCCACCAAGGTGATCCTCGATCAGGCTGCCGTGTCCGCCAAGGCCGCCATCGACGACACCTTGGTCGACCTGCAGGGCGACGTCTACCGGGGACTCCTTCGTGGCAGCCAGACGACGGGCAACACGTCGTCCGGTCCGCTTCATGACGCGCTCATTCGCCTCGACGGCGCGAACGCGATGTTGAGCAGCTTCCTGGATCTGGGCGCCAGCGCAGCTCTGCGTGAGCGCGACCTCACCAGCCTCCCCGGTGGACTGGTCGGTTCGAAGGCCCTCGTCGATGCGATCAAGGCTGAGCTGGCGAAGACTGTCGCGGGGGAGACAGGGACCGGTCCTGATGAGCTCGTCACCGACATCCTCGACGCTGAGGCGCTGGACGAGCTCGATGGGCTGCTGCCGTCGCCGACAGTCTTGCCCGCGGGTGTCGCGGCGAGCAGCCTCCAGTCCATCGTCGGTCCGGTGCACCCCGCGCTCCAGTCGACCAACGACCAGATGACCCTGACCGCGATCGCGCTGGGGGCGCCTCCGTCGGTGACGCCGCCGCCCACCACGCCACCCACAACGCCGCCTCCGAGCCCGAGCCCCGCCCCGTCGCCCACCCCGACCCCCACTCCGACGCCGATGCCGGCGCCGCCCGTCGCTGCCCCGGTTGCGTTCATCAACGGTTGGGTGTCAGGCGCGAGGGTGACCAGGCGCTACGAGGAACGCGTCAGGGCCACCGGCGGCACGGGCACCTACACCTGGTCGCGACGAGGCAAGCTCCCGCGCGGGGTGAAGGGCAAGCCCACGAAGAGCGGGGGCGCCTACGTCATCGAGGGCAGACCGGTCATGACCGGCGTCTTCAAGTTCACCCTGACTGCGACCGACAGCGATGGAGCGAAGACCACGAGGCGCTTCAGGATTCGGGTCCGCCCTCGTTGACGCTTCTCCCTCCGGGGCGCCGAAGGTCGGCGCGCGGGAGGGGTCGCGACCTGATCGGCCGCAGACGCGCCCCGTGGGGTGATGTCGAACGGCTCGAAAAATGCGACGGTGACGACCTAGGGAAGCATTCCCACCGACCGGGAGGGCACGACCATGAGCAGCAACGACGAATCCACCGATCTCCTGACGCGCACACTGACGGAGGCCACCGAGCGTTCGGCACCACGACTGGTCTCGCCCCGGCGACCACTCGACGACTTCATCCAGGACGCCATCAGGGAAGAACGCGAGCACCCGCATCAACGCGAGTGGGCGGCGGGCGATCTCGAGAGCGGCGGTGGTCGCATGTATGTCCTGGGTGTCAAGGACGGACCCCACTTCGCGAGCGCGACCTGGCTGCACTCCGCCCTCCGACCCGCCAACTGACACGCACCGCGGGCGTCAGAACCGGTCGGCGCGCCGGAGCGGTCGGGGCCTGCCGTCGGGGTCATGGATCCAGAGGTACGGCGCAACCGCGACCGCGCGCTGGAGGACACCGAGCTTCGGCGGCTCGAGGCGCCGGAGCCGCCCGGGTGGACGTGGGCCGACCCCGTCGCAGGCGTGCCACGCGTCGAGGGCGGCTGCCGCTTCAGCGTACGCATCGAACATGGCCCGGGGCTCAGCGAGGGCGTCGACGTCCTCACGAGCTCGGTCGAGGTGCTCGGCGGCCAGCGTGAGCCGCAGGTCGAGGGCGTAGTCACCGTCGGGGTCGACGACGACCGAGGAGAGCTCGGAATCGTGGGTCCACGACCGGCGGTTGAAGTTGTCCGAGCCGATGCTGGCCCACGTGTCGTCGATGATGCAGGTCTTGGCGTGCACGTAGATGGGGGTGCCGGCGGAGTTCTCGAGGCCGTAGACGGCCACCCGGTCGGGTGCGGCGCGATACATGTCGAGCATCGCCCGACGACGCCCGAGCAGCTGCGCGTTGCGGTCGAGGCCGGTGACGTCGGGGTGCATCGGCACGACGACGATGACGCGCAGGTCGCGGTGGCGACGCAGCGCCTCGGCGAACACGTTGCCGACGTGGCCGCTCCAGAGGTACTGGTCCTCGACGTAGACGAGCCGCCGAGCCTTCCCGACCGCCTTGGTGTAGCCGCGCGCCACGCTCCGCTCCCCGCCACGGGCGAACTTGTAGTCGCGCCCCTGTCGCAGGTCGGGGTAGGTGCGCAGCAGCTGGACCGCGTGCCGACCGGCCGGCGGCGGCGGGGGCTGCTGCTCGGGCAACGGGTCGGGCGTGGTGTCGAGGCCGCGCATCCGGTCGTGGAGGACGACGATCGGGCTGCGCCGCAGGGTCGTGGGGTCCTCCCAGCGTTCGCGGAAGACCGTCTCGACGTCGTGCACGGCCGGCCCGGTGATGGCGGCCTGGATGTCGTGCCAGGGCGGGGTATCGCCGTACTCATCGGCCATGTTGTCCAGGGCCTGCGGGTCACCGCCGTGCGCCGCGTCGTCGCGGCGGGAGTAGCAGAGGTCGATGCCCCCGACGTAGGCGATGTCCCGGCTCGGGTCGTCGGCGTGCCGGATCACCACGAGCTTCTGGTGGTGCGAACCGCCCGTGCGCACCCGCATGTCGAGGATGGCCTCCACCCCTCGCCGCTGCAGCGCGCGGCCGAGCTGGGCGTTCTCCTTGGCGCTGAAGCCGATCGACTCGGTGTGGGAACGCCACACGAGGCCGCGGACGTCCACCCCACGCTCGTCGGCGTCGCCGAGCACCTTGACGACCTCGCTGCCGGGCTCACCGGTCAGCCGCTCGTCGGCGTCGCCCTGCCAATCCGTGAAGAGCACCAGGTCACCGGCGCGGGTCGCCTCGATCCGCTCGAAGAGCTCGGCGAAGTACGTCGCACCGTGGATCAGCGGCCGGACCAGGTTCCCCTCCGACCAGGCGCGCTCACCGGGGTGCTGGGCGTCGAGGCGGGTCGCAGGGTTGGCACGTTCGGTCTGGGTGAGTAGCCAGTCCTCGGGTGCGCTCACCCCCGCACTGTAGGGCGTTCGCCACGGCTCGGTGCGCAGATCAGCCGCCTGCGGCGTACGAGCCGGACCAGGACCTAGCCTTGCGCGGTGATCTGGATCGTCCTGGGACTCCTCGTGGCCTGGGTCGCCTTCGGACCTGTCGTGCTCGTCGCCGTCGTGGCCGCCCTGTGCGTGCCGCGGCTGCGGTGGTGGGTCCAGGACCGCGTCTGGATCGACCGGCGCCGCGGCGGCGCCGCCATGGGCGTGCTGGCCGTGATCGCCGGTCTCGTCGTGCTGGTCCCCGATGGCTGGTTGCCCATCCCGCCGTCGCCCGGGCTGCTCGTCATGCCCGGTTACGTCGGCCGGCCGGCCGCCGACAATCCAGTCGCTGCTGGTGCGATCGCCCAGAACCCGCACCTCGCGCCCAACGGTGCGAGCTCGAGCCACAACGACGCCTCGGGCTCGAACACCTACCCCTGGGCCGGCCCCGTCGGTCTCGAGCCGGAGGTGGACTCCACCTGGTTCGGTCTGGAGAAGTGCGCCACCCTCGCCGTCGACGCCCACGACCGCATCGTGGCGACGTGCCAGGACCCCACCGGGCCCAGCATGCACGTGATCGACCCGAAGTCGATGCGGAAGCTCGCCACCAAGGACCTGCCTGAGCCGACCGAGGACAACCCGGACGACGGCCCCTGTGAGAGTGCCTCGTTCTACCTGGACGCGGAGGGCCGGGCGATCGTGGCGACGTCGGATCGCCGGATCCTGGCAGTCCGCACGGATGATGCCGACGGGGCGGCAGACCTGACCACCGACGAGGCCTGGGACCTGACGGGAGAGGTCCCGGCCGACGACTGCCTCGTCGCGATGCTGCCCGACTGGACCGGCCGCATCTGGTTCACGACGGCCGACGGCCTGGTGGGGACCGTCGCGCCCGAGGACGGAGTCGTGAAGTCGCTCGACCTCGGGGAGGAGGTCGCGCACCCGATGGTCACCGACGAGACCGGCGGCACCTACGTCGTCACGACGCACGCCCTCCACCGACTCTCGACCGGGCCGGCCGGGCGCCCGGTCGTCGACTGGCGCACTGAGTACGACCGCGGCTCGGAGCAGAAGTCGGGACAGCCCAACCGGGGGAGCGGTACGCCGCCCACGATCATCGACGGCGGCATCGTGGCCATCACCGACAACGCCGAGCCCCGGGTGAACGTCGCCTTCTACGAACGCTCGTCCGGTCGCGAGATCTGCACCGAGCCCGTCTTCGAGTCCGAGGCCAGCGCGACCGCCAGCTCCCTCGCCTCGGTCGGTGACGGGGTGATCGTGCAGAACAACCACGGCTACGGCAGCCGGGTCGCCACGCTGCTCGGGATGGGCACCAGTCCGGGGATCGCGCGGGTGGACGTCGCCGGGGGCTCCTGTGAGCTCGTCTGGACGAGCGAGGAGATCGCCCCGTCCGGCGGCGCCAAGGTGTCGCTGGTCAACGGACTGGCCTACGCCTACACGAAGAAGCCGACCTGGTGGGGCGTCAGCACGTGGTACCTCACCGCGCTCGACGTCACCACCGGTCGGACCGTGTTCAGCGTGCGCACCGGGACCGGCCTGTGGGTGAACAACGACCGCGCCTCGCTCACCATCGCTCCCGACGGGGCTGCGTGGATCCCCACCGTGTCCGGGGTGGTGCGCGTGCGGGACCGGGTGCGGGACTAGCTACCCATTCTCAGGCGCAGGGATCGACCCCGGGGTCGCCCGGCCGTTCGATGTCGCGCTTGTCGAGGATGCGCTCGAAGACACGCGGGCGCGCAGGCATCAGCCCCTCGGCGCACATGGTGAGCATGGCGTTGTAGGTCTTCGCCGTGTCCGGCGCGCTACCGCTGAACCACACGTGCACCGCATAGCCGTCCGCGTGCGCCTTCTCGACGAAGGACCGGCTCATCACGGTGAGCCCGGAGAACGTCACCGGCACCTGGAGGGCCACGGTGCCCTCCATCGGCTTCGTGCCTCCCAGGAAGTAGGCGGCGAGAGCGGTGCGACCGAGCGCCAGCCCGATCTGGGGTGCTCGCTCGTGGAAGTCGGCCAGTGCGGCGTCGTTGAAGGACGTGACGCTCACGTCTGTACGATCCAGCCTGTTGAGCAGCGCCGCCAGCAGCTCGCCGGTGCGCAGGAACGAGACTGCGTCGTCGTCGGCGGTGCCCTTGATCTCGATGTTGATGGGGACTCCGGGGAACTCCGCGAGCACTTCACGGAGCAGGGGGACCCTGAAGTCAGAGGGGCGATAACCCTCGATCTTGCGCTTCCCGTCGCGTGCTCCCCGCAGCTTGTATGCCGCAGGGTCGGCGTCGTGGGTCGTCCCCTCGCCCTTCACGAACCAGTGGGCCGCGTCGTACTTCTTGACCTGGCGCCACGGTCGCGCCACCACCTTGCCGGTGCCGTTGGTGGTCTCGTCGAGCGTCGCGTTGTGCAGGACGACGAGCTTCTTGTCCTTGGTGGACTGGACGTCGAGCTCGATCATGTCCGAGCCGAGTGCCACGGCCCGCTTGAAGGCATACATCGTGTTGGTGGGTGCCTCCAGCTCGCCACCGGAGTGGGCCATGTTCAGGACCCGCTCCGTCAGCCAGGGGTTCTCGTCCGCTGCTTCTGCCCTCGCCGAGGCGGCCGGGGCCTGGACGGCGACGAGCGCAAGGGCGGTGAGCGAGGATGCGACAACGGCGCGAAGGGTCATGGACCTGACAGTAGGCATTCCGGCCCCCCTCGGGCGCCCCTAGGGCCAGCGCAGCCCGACCGTCTCCTCGCTGAGCTGCCACAGGCGGGCTTGCATCTCTGCGTTCATCGCCAGAGCGCGAGCCGTGACGACCTGCGGTGGGCCACCTCTCTCGCCCAGGCCGGATGGGCCGACGTAGGTGGAGCCGGGGAGGTCCGCAGTCGCGGCCATCAGGCTCGGCCACGCACCAGCATGGGCCGGCTGGGCGATCGCCTTGACCGCCGCGTCCAGGATGCTCGCGGCACCCCCACGGGCCCGGCCGAACTGCCCGTTGGCTGCCAGGTGGGTGCCCGCCAGGCCGGGGTGAGCCGCCAGGGCTCGCACCGGCAGGTCCTTGCCGCGCGCCCGTCTGTCGAGCTCGAAGGTGAAGAGCAGGTTGGCGAGCTTGGTCTCGGCGTAGACGGGCCAGCGCTGATAACGGCGCTCGGCACGTGGGTCCCCGAGCGGGACCTGGCGCGCCACCTTGTGCATCACCGACGACACCGTCACCACGCGGGCGTCACCACTGGCCACGAGCTGGGGCAGCAGCAGCCCGGTGAGGAGGAACGGGCCGAAGTGGTTGGTCGCCATCTGCGACTCGAGCCCGTCGCCGGTCCGACGGTAGGGCGGAGCCATGATGCCGGCGTTGTTGACCAGCACGTCGATCGGACCGAGTGCGCCCGCCTCGGAGGCAGCCGTCCGCACGGAGGAGAGGTCGGACAGGTCGACGACGAGCTTCTCCAGCACAGCGCCGGGGACCTCGGTCGTCATCGCGGCCTCGGTGGCGTCGAGCTTGTCGGCATTTCGCCCCGCCAGCACCACGCGGCCACCACGACGGGCCAGCTCGAGGGCGGTGAAGTGCCCCAACCCACCCTGGGTCGTGCCGGTGACGAGGATGGTGCGCCCGGTCTGGTCGGGGAGGTCGGCCAGGCTCCACGCCTGGGCCGTCGGGGTCGTCGGGCCGGTCACGGGGTCACCGCCAGGTGGTCGAGCAGCAGCTGTCCCATGGCGACGTCGCCGAAGATCTCTACGCGTCCGGGCTCCGGAAGACGCCGCCCGCCGGCCAGCAGGATGAAGGACTCCGGGTCGGTCCGCAGGCCGGTCGTCGGGTCATCAGGCACCTCACCGAGCATCACCCCCCGACCCTCCTCGGTGACCATCGCGCCGACCGGCTCCCGCCCCTCCACGTCCGCCACGACGCTGCTCCCCGGCGGTGCCTTCACCTTCTTCGCAAGCACGTATCCCAGGCTCGCCGACAGGTAGCCGATCGCGTGCCCGGCTCCGGCGGAGTCCATCCCGCCGGGCATCGCCAGGGCACGGCGGATGTCCTGCTCGTGCATCCACACGTCGAGCGGGCGGTTGCGCAGCAGGGTGCGGGTGTCCCAGCCGATGGCGCCGTACGGGCCGGGAGCGGGGGCGGTGGGGTCCGCCGGCGGGTCGGCCAGCAGCTGGGTGTGCCGCGCCGTGACGGAGCTGCGGATCTCGTTGACCAGCTCGTCGGGCGTCTTGTCACGGCGAGCGACGACGCCCTGCTCGGTGAACTGGCCCATCATTCCCCGCGCGTGCGGGGCGGCGCCGATCTCGACGTCCTCGTGCTCGCCACCGGCGACCAGCGACTCGAGGTGCGCGGTGTGGGCGACGACCGCCCGGACGTCCCAACCCGGCAGGTCGGTCGGGGTGTCCCACGCGTCGACCGGCACCTTGTCCAGCAGTGCGGTGAAGTCGTTGACCGCCTCCCACCAGACGTCGACGTAGGCGCGCAGCTGCTCGGGGGCATCGGTCATGACCAAACCCTAGGCGCTGTCGGGGACAATGACCGGATGCGTGTACGTGCTCCCGAGCTCACCGGCCGGGGGTGGCTGAACACCGCCACCCCGCTGACCCTGCGCGACCTCCGAGGTCGCTTCGTGCTGCTCGACTTCTGGACCTTCTGCTGCATCAACTGCCTGCACGTCATCGACGAGCTGCGTCCGATCGAGGAGCAGTACGCCGACGAGCTGGTCGTCATCGGCGTTCACTCGCCGAAGTTCGTGCACGAGGCCGACCCGGACGCACTCGTCGCCGCCGTCGAGCGCTACGGCGTCCACCACCCGGTGCTCGACGACCCCGACCTGACGACGTGGCAGGCCTACACGGCCCGCGCCTGGCCGACGCTGGTGCTCATCGACCCCGAGGGCTACATCGTCGGCCACTACGCCGGCGAGGGTCATGGCCACGCCATCTCCGCCCTGCTGGCCACGCTCGTCGAGGAGCACCGGTCCAGGGGCAGCCTGCAGCCCGGCGACTCGCCCTATGTGCCACCCGTCGTAGAGCCCACCGACCTCAGGTTCCCGGCCAAGGCCGTCCCACTCCCGGACGGCCGGGCGCTGGTGGCGGACGCCGGCCACGACCAGGTCGTCCTGCTCGCGGCCGACGGCTCGGTCGAGCGGCGGTTCCCCGGCTTCCGCGAGCCCAACGGGCTGTGCCTCGTCCCGGCCGATCTCGACCTCGGCTACGACGTGGTCGTCGCCGACACCGTGGGCCACCGGCTGGCCGGGCTGTCGCTCGACTCGGGAGCGGTGAGCACCCTGGCCGGCGACGGCCGACAGTGGTTCGCCGGCGACGGCACGTCTCGGCTCAGCAGCCCCTGGGACGTCGTGTGGTGGCAGGACCGGGTGTGGATCGCGATGGCCGGCGTGCACCAGCTCTGGACGTACGACCCGGTCACCAAGGACGTTGCGATCGCCGCCGGCACGGCCAACGAGGGGTTGCTCGACGGGCCGCTCGAGCAGGCGTGGTTCGCGCAGACGAGCGGGTTCGCCGTCGATGGGGAGCGGCTGTGGCTCGCCGACTCCGAGACCTCGTCGCTCCGCTACGTCGAGGGCGGGCAGGTCCACACCGTCGTCGGCACCGGCCTCTTCGACTTCGGCTTCCGTGACGGGCCGACCGACCAGGCACTCCTCCAGCACCCGCTCGGCGTGGCCGTCCTCCCCGACGGCTCGGTGGCGATCGCCGACACCTACAACGGGGCAGTCCGTCGCCTGGCCGGGGGTCAGCTGACCACCATCGCCAGCGACCTCAGGGAGCCGAGCGGGCTGTACGTCGACCAGGGGCAGCTCGTCGTCGTCGAGTCCGGCGCCCACCGACTCACCCGCATCCCCCTCGACGCTCGCGTGGCCGCTGACGACTTCAGCCACACCACGCAGCGGCCGGTGACCGAGGTGGGTCCCACGCTGCGCCTTGACGTCCCCTTCGCCCCGCCGCCTGGACAGAAGGTCGACGACCGCTTCGGCCCGTCCTCACAGCTGCTGGTGACAGCCACCCCGCCGGGGTTGCTGCGGGAGGGCGAGGGCCGCGGCACCGACCTCACGCGCGAGCTGGTGCTGGACCCCCACGTGGGCGAGGGCGTGCTCCACGTCGCCGCTCGCGCCGCCTCCTGCGACATCGACGGAGGGGAAGGGGCCGCCTGTCGCATGCACCAGCAGGACTGGGGCGTCCCGGTGCGCATCGACCCTGCCGGGACTGCGGTCCTGACCCTGCCGCTGGGCGGCGCTTGGACCTGAGTCCTCCCGAGACTCAGGTCCAAGCGGTGATGTAGACGCGCGGACGTTGGTCGCCCGAGGAGCGTTGCGCCGCGCTCCGGGGGCGCACCGGCACCGACCTCGGTCCGCGTGTCTACGCGCGACCGTGCCGTGACGGGTTCCCCCGAACCAGGGCGACGACGGTCTATGGTCGAAGGACGGCGCCCGCACCCGCGACGCCCCGGACTCGCAAGGGAGCTCGTCATGGGTTTTGGTGTTGGCATCGTCCTGGTGGTCATCGGCCTGATCCTTCTCACGGGGGCGGTTGAGCTCCCGGCCTCGGTCGAGGACGTGGTCGCCACCACGACCGTCGGCTGGATCCTCCTGCTGGCCGGGATCCTCGGCATCGTCCTCGGGCTGGTCGCCTCGCGGCGTACCTCGCACACCACGGTCGTGGAGGAGCAGCACCGCGACGTCTGACGCGGCAGCCGCGGTCCCCTAGAGCCAGCCGTTGGCCTGGGCGAGACGGGCAGCCTCCGCTCGGGTCGTGGCGCCCGTCTTGCCGATCGCCGCGGACAGGTGGTTGCGGACGGTGCCCTCGGACAGGTGCGCGCGGGCCGCGATCCCCGCCACTGGAGACCCGTCCAGCGCGAGCCGGAGGATCTCCGCCTCGCGGGACGTCAACGGGCTGGGCCCGGCCATCAGCGACTCGGCCGCGAGGTCCGGGTCGATCACGCGCAGGCCCTGATGGACACGGCGTACGGCGTCAGCGAGCTGTTTGGCAGGGGTGTCCTTGACCAGGAATCCTGCGGCACCGGCGTCCAGCGCCCGACGGACGTAGCCCGGGCGGCCAACGGTCGTCACGATCAGCGACCGCACTGCCGGTAGCTCTGCCCGGAGAGCCGCCGCGGCCTCGATCCCGGAGAGGCCCGGCATCTCGATGTCCAGCAAGCACACCTCGGCCCCGGACTCCCGGGCGGCGGTCACGGCCTCGTCGCCGCGGCCGACCTGGGCGACCACCTCGATGTCGGCCTCGAGGTCGAGCAGGGCGGCGAGGGCTCCGCGGACGAGGGCCTGGTCGTCGGCCAGCAGGATCCTGATCACGGCAGCTCCACCTACACCCGGGTGCCCGGTGCGGCGTCGTGCAGCGTCAGGGTGCCGCCCGCCCCCGAGACGCGTTCACGCATGCCCCGCAGGCCGTTGCGCTCGCGCTCGTGGATGCCGGCACCGTCGTCGGTGACGCTCATCCCTCGCTGTCCGAGCTCGATCACGACCGAGCGTGCCCTCGCGTGCCGGACGACGTTGGTCACCGACTCGCGCAGCACCCACGCGAGCAGCACCCGGTGCCGGGGGTCGGTGTCGACGACGCTGCCGAGCAGGCGCGTCTCGACGCCGGTATCGGCGAGCACCTGGGGCGCCGCTGCCAGCTCGGCGTCCAGGTTGGCGGCGCGCAGGCCGCCGACGGTGGCCCGGATCTCGGCGAGCGCCTGCCGGGCCGTCGCCTGGATCGACTCGAGCTCGGCCTTGGCGCGGGCGGGGTCGACATCGATCAACCGGGACGCGAGCTCCGCCTTGATGGACAGCGCTGTCAGCGAGTGGCCGAGCACGTCGTGCAGGTCGCGGGCGACCCGCTCGCGCTCGGCGACGAGGGCGAGCCCTGACCGCGCTTCTCGTGCCCGGTCCTCCACCGCGGTGAAGATGCGGATCGCGGTGCAGAACCCGATGATCGGCCACACCAGCAGGAAGAACAAGAGCGGGAAGTCGCCGTCCACCAAGGAGATCACCGGTAGGGCAGCGGTGGCCGCCGTCGTCCACTTCCACCACGGCGCAGGGACGACCAGCGCGGAGAACGCCCCGAGATAGGGCGTCAGACCGATCGCATCGATCCCGGTGACCGGCACCGTGGCCAGGACCAGCGCGGCCATGGCGAACCAGACCCGGAGCGCGTGCTCCTGCCAGACGCTCCAGCCGAGGAGGTAGACCACGCCGTAGGCCGCCGACCCAGCCCCACCGCTCCCACGGCGTGGGCGCGGCTTCTGGAGGTGACGGCGTCACACCCGCTCCTGGCGTCGCCGGAGCCCCCAGACCGCCAGCGCCGCGAAGATCACCGTCCACGCGCACACGTTAGCGAGCAACAGCCACACCGAGTCGTGACCAGCATTCAAGGGCCGAGCCGGCCCAGACGATCGCAGCGCTGGCAATCCAGTCGACGGTGTTGCCCTCGGAGCCGGTGCCCGCCCCGATCGCATAGATCAGCGCGATCGGGACAGCTGCGACCAGCATGGCGACACCGGTCTTGATGGCCACGAAGGCAAGTGGTGCCAGCGGCGTCAGTGCGATCTGGCGACCCCAGCCCATCGTCTGCTCGGTGGCCGCGGCGCCGACGACGGTGGTGGTGGCGGTGACAGCGCCGTACGCCGCCATCGAGACCATGACGTACATCGCGACGTTCGCACTGCCGTAGGCCTCGTCGTCGCCCATCCCGAAGACGAAGAACAAGAACGCGGGCAGCGCCACGATGAAGAACATCCCCATCTTGTCGCGCAGCTGCCGCTTGAGATCGAGCCCGGCGTAGACGACAGGCATCGGACGGGTGGTACGCCGAACGGAGCGCGTGGCCACGTCGGGACTGGGGGTTGTCAGCGTGCTCATCGCAGTGCCTCCTGGGAGTCGGTGGGGTTGTCGATCGGGTCGCCGGTCAGGGCGAGGAACGCGGCCTCGAGGCTGGCGCTCGCGACCTCGAGGTCGGTGATGCCCAGGGGCGCGATCGCGCGGCGGACCTCCTCGAGCCAGCCGGGGTCCACCCCGTGGGTCCCGACGCGGTCGGCCGGCGGGCGGAAGGTGATCGTCTGAGCGCCGTACGCCGCCCGCACCTCCGCGGTCGGGCCGTCGGCCGCGATGCGACCGCGGGCCATCAGCACGGTGCGGTCGGCGAAGGCGTCGGCCTCGGCGAGGTAGTGGGTGGCAAATACGATGGTGCGGCCCTCGGCCGCGTCGGCCCGCATGGTCTCCCAGAACTCGTGTCGCGCTCCCGCGTCCATGCCGGTGGTCGGCTCGTCCAGGATCACCAGGTCCGGGTCGGGGACCAGTGCCAGTGCGAACTTGAGGCGTTGCTGCTCGCCGCCCGAGCAGGCCTGGACCTGCCGGCCGGCGATCGGCCCCAGCCCTGCGCGTTCGATGGCGACGTCGACCCGCTCAGGTCGTCCGTGCAGCGCCGCGATCGCGCGGACCGTCTCGCGCACCGTGACGTCGGGCAGCAGCCCGCCCGTCTGCATGACGGCCGAGACCCGGCCGTCCACGACCGCGCGGTGGGGCGTGGTGCCGTACACCTCGACCGTGCCGCTGGTGGGCGCGGTCAGCCCCAGCAGCATGTCGACGGTGGTGGTCTTGCCGGCACCGTTCGGGCCCAGGAAGGCCACGATCTCGCCGGGGTGGATCGTGAGGTCGACACTGTCGACGGCGCTGACGGTCTCGCCGCTGGGTGTCCGGAAGTGCTTGGTCAGGCCGATCGCCCGGAGTGCTGGTGTGGTCATGGCTCCAGCCTGTCGTCACCCCGGCCCGGGGACTCGGGGGAGACCTCACCACAAACCCGTGACAACTGTCATCGGTCGGCGCCTGCCCATCACGACTGAGCGGTGAGTCACCCACATTTCCTGATCCAGGAATGTGGCTGACTCACCGCTGCGAGGGGAGCAGCCGTCAGGTCAGAACGCGGCTTCGTCGAGGTCCATCAGCGCGAGGTCGACGCCCTCGGCGATGGCGCGCTCGGCGGTCAGGCGCGGCAGGTTGGTCTGCGCGAAGAACTGCGCGGCCGCGATCTTGCCTTCGTAGAACGCCTTGTCCTTCCCGGGGTCCCCACCCAGCTTCTCGAGTGCGATCTCGGCCTGGCGCAACAGCAGCCAGCCGCACACGACGTCACCGAGCGCCATCAGCAGGCGGGTGGTGTTGAGGCCCACCTTGTAGATGTTGCGCAGGTCGCCGCCCTCGGCAGTGACATCGGCGGACATGAGGTCGCTGATCATGTGGGCGACCATGGCGTTGACGTCCTCCAAGGCGGTCGCAAGCAGGGTGCGCTCCATCTTCAGGCGGCCGTTGCCGGCCTCGCTGGCGATGAAGCCCTCGATCTCCTTGGCCAGGTGGCCGAGCGCGCGACCCTGGTCCTTGACGATCTTGCGGAAGAAGAAGTCCTGGCCCTGGATCGCGGTGGTGCCCTCGTAGAGCGTGTCGATCTTCGCGTCGCGGACGTACTGCTCGACGGGGTACTCCTGGAGGAAGCCCGAACCGCCGAAGGTCTGCAGCGACTCCGTCCCGAGCAGCACCCAGGACCGCTCCGAGCCGTAGCCCTTGACGATCGGGAGCAACAGGTCGTTGACCGCGGCCGCGAGCTCGTCCTTCTCGCCGTTGTGCTCGGCCACCATCACGCGGTCCTGCCACGTCGCGGTGTAGAGCACCAGGGCACGCATGGCCTCGGCGAACGATTTCTGCGTCATCAGCGATCGACGCACGTCGGGGTGGTGGGTGATCGTCACGCGCGGTGCGGTCTTGTCGGCCGCCTGCGTCAGGTCGGCCCCCTGGACGCGCTCCTTCGCGAACTCCAGCGCGTTGAGGTAGCCCGTGGAGAGCGTGGCGATCGCCTTGGTGCCCACCATCATCCGGGCGTTCTCGATGACGTCGAACATCTGCGCGATGCCGTTGTGCACCTCTCCGAGCAGCCAGCCCCGGGCGGGCTCGCCGCCGCCGACCTGCGGGTCGCCGAAGGTGACCTCGCAGGTGTTGGAGACCTTGATGCCCATCTTGTGCTCGACGTTGGTGACGTAGACGCCGTTGCGCTCGCCGGTCAGCTCGCCGGTCTCGAGGTCGAAGTGGTGCTCGGGCATCCAGAAGAGCGAGAGGCCCTTCGTGCCGGGACCGCCCGCGCCGTCCACGCCCTCGGGACGGGCCAGCACGAGGTGCATGATGTTCTCGCTCATGTCGTGCGTGGCGCTGGTGATGAAGCGCTTGACGCCGGTGATGTTCCACGTGCCGTCGTCGTTGGCGACCGCCTTGGCGCGGCCGGCACCGACGTCGGAACCGGCGTCGGGCTCGGTGAGCACCATGGTGCAGCCCCACTGGCGGTCGACCATGTACTGCGCGACCTGCTTGTCGCGCTCGTTGCCGTTGCGGTGGACCACGTTGGCGAACGCCGGCCCGGCGGCGTACATCCACACCGGGGCGTTGGCGCCCAGCACCATCTCGCCGATGGCCCAGATGAGGGACGAGGGGGCGGGCGTGCCGCCCATCTCCTCGAAGACCTGCAGGCGCCAGAACTCGGAGTCCATCCACGCCTGGTAGCTGGCCTTGAACGACGCCGGCACGGGGGCGGTGTGCGTCTCGGGGTCGAAGACCGGCGGGTTGCGGTCGCTGTCCTCGTACGACGATGCGAGGTCCTCGCGGGAGAGGCGCTCGACCTCGCGCAGGATCTCGCGCGCGCTCTCTCCGTCGATCTCGCCGAAGGGCCCGGAGCCGAGCACGTCGTCGCGGCCGAGCACCTCGAAGAGGTTGAACTCGATGTCGCGGAGGTTGGTCTTGTAGTGGCTCACTGCTTCCACCTGTTCATGTGCGGGAGGGTCCGGGATGAGGGCCTGCGAGGGTGATTACTCGCCGGTAACAAAATCATGCCTCGCCGGAGCGGCTCACGCAACACGAACGGCGGATGTCGCGGATCACAGTCCGCGACGCCGTTCGACGCCGTTCGACGGCGTACGCGCGACGCCTCCGGGCGACCTGCGGTGCAACAACAACTGTCTTGGCCGACTTATCTGACAAACTGCGCACATGCGCGTCTCCGCCAAAGCCGACTATGCCCTCCGGGCGCTGATCGAGATCGCGGTGCGCACCGATGGCACGGCCGTCAGCGCCGAGCAGCTCGGCAAGGCCCAGGGGATCCCGCACGGCTTCCTCCAGGCCATCCTCGCCGACCTCCGCCGCGCCGACATCGTGGTGTCGCAGCGCGGTCAGTCGGGCGGCTGGCGCTTCGCGCGGGAGCCGCGCTCGGTCACCGTCGCCGACGTGATCCGCGCGGTCGACGGCCCGCTGGTCTCGGTCTACGGCCTGCGCCCCGAGGCGGTGGCGTACGACGACTCCGCCCAGGTGCTGCAGCACGTGTGGATCGCGGCCCGCAGCTCGCTGCGGATGGTCTTCGAGCAGGTCACCATCCAGGACCTCGCCGACGGCAG
>NZ_JAOPXV010000169.1 GCF_025964975.1 Nocardioides sp. | reverse complement strand
CCGCTTCCAGCAGGTCTTCGTCGGCGAGCCGACCGTCGAGGACACCATCCAGATCCTGCGCGGCATCCAGGAGAAGTACGAAGCCCATCACGGCGTGCGCATCACCGACGCGGCACTCGTCGCGGCGGCCACGCTCAGTGACCGCTACATCACCGGCCGCCAGCTGCCCGACAAGGCGATCGACCTGATCGACGAGGCGAGCTCGCGCCTGCGGATGGAGCACGAGTCGAGTCCCGAGGAGATCGACCAGCTGCGCCGCCAGGTGGACCGGCTCAAGATGGAGCAGTTCGCCCTCGATCGCGAGACCGATGCCGCGTCGCAGGAGCGACTCGAGGTGCTGAAGGCCGACCTCGCCGACAAGGAGGAGGAGCTCCGCGGGCTCGAGGCGCGCTGGGAGCGGGAGAAGTCAACGCTGGAGGGCGAGGGTGAGCTCCGCCGCCAGCTGGATGCGTTGCGCATCGAGGCCGACAAGCTGTTGCGTGACGGCGACCTCGCCGGAGCGAGCAGGATCAACTACGAGTCGATCCCGGCGCTGGAGAAGCAGATCGCCGCGGCTGAGTCCTCCGAGGAGGAGGTGGCCGAGAAGCTCGTGGGCGACGAGGTCGGCGCCGAGCAGATCGCCGACGTGGTCGAGGCCTGGACGGGCATCCCCACCGGCCGGCTGCTGCAGGGCGAGACGGCCAAGCTTCTCGAGATGGAGTCGGTGATCGGCGCCCGACTGATCGGGCAGCGCAGCGCCGTACAAGCCGTGAGCGATGCCGTACGCCGCTCGCGAGCCGGCATCTCGGACCCGAACCGTCCCACCGGCTCGTTCCTCTTCCTGGGCCCCACCGGCACCGGCAAGACCGAGCTGGCGAAGTCGTTGGCCGACTTCCTCTTCGACGACGAGCGGGCGATCGTCCGCGTCGACATGAGCGAGTACTCCGAGAAGCACTCGGTCTCGCGGCTCGTCGGCGCACCGCCCGGCTACGTCGGCTACGACGAGGGCGGTCAGCTGACCGAGGCCGTCCGGCGGCGGCCGTACAGCGTCGTCCTGCTCGACGAGGTGGAGAAGGCGCACCCGGAGGTCTTCGACATCCTGCTGCAGGTGCTCGACGACGGTCGCCTGACCGACGGCCAGGGCCGCACGGTCGACTTCCGCAACACCATCCTGGTCCTCACGAGCAACCTCGGCTCGATGTTCCTGGTGGATCCGACGATGTCACCGGAGGCCAAGCGGGAAGCGGTGAGGGGTGTCGTGCGCTCGTCGTTCAAGCCCGAGTTCCTCAACCGGCTCGACGACGTGGTCGTGTTCGACGCCCTCAGCAAGGACGACCTGGCGCAGATCGTCGACCTCCAGCTCGCCCTGTTGGAGCAGCGGCTGGCGGTGCGGCGGATCACGATCACGGTGACCGACGCTGCGCGCGCCTGGCTGGCGGACACGGGCTACGACCCGGCGTACGGCGCCCGCCCGCTCCGGCGGCTGATCCAGACCGCCATCGGCGACCCCCTCGCCCGCATGCTCATCGGTGGCGAGGTCACCGACGGCGGCACGGTGAAGGTGGACGTCGGGGAGGGCGGGCTCGTCCTCAGCTGAGGTGTGGTGGGGGTCTGACGTTCGGTTCCCCCGGCTACCCGGGGGAATCGAACGTTCGCGCGTGTTGCAACACGTGTGAAGGTGACGGAAACCGGGTGAAGTCCGCGTGGTCGAGTAGCCGGACTCAGGCGGGTGACCGGGCCTGGGGGGATAGGGGCGGATGGCCGACGACCTCGACGCGCTGCGCCAGGACGAGAGGCCAGTCCCAGCCCGGCGGCGAACCTGGCCGCTCGCGCTGGGTGCCACGGTGGTGATCGTTGCGCTTCTCATGTGGATCACGCACGAGCTGGTGGAGTGGTGGGCGGCGGAGATCTACTGCGGGTGGTTCCTCTGCTGACGCGCGGGCAGAGCTCAGCCCCGAGGCGTACGCCGCAGCCAACCCCCGCCGAAGAGAGCGCCGAGCACCAGCACCGGCTGGAAGAAGAGCCGGACCAGCCGCGCGCGGTCGGTGTCGAGGCCGAAGGCGTCGACCCCGTCGACGTACTGCGCGATGTTGCCCGGGAAGATCGCCACGAAGAACGCGGCGAGCAGGCCGCCGACGAGTCGCTGGTGCCGCGGCAGGGCGACGAAGGCAGCGCCCAGGCCGATCTCGACGACGCCGGAGGCGATCACCGTGAAGTCCTCGCCGAGCGGGAACCACGACGGCACCTGTGCGCGGAACTCCTCGCGGTGGGTCGTCAGGTGCAGCACGCCCGCACCCACCATCGCGGCGCCGAGTCCCAGCCGGGCAGCGGTGCGTGCAGCAGGGCTCATGGACTCACCCTAGGGGGAGGACCTTGCCGGGATTCATGAGTCCGGCCGGGTCCAGCGCCTGCTTCACCGCGCGCATGAGCGACACCTCGACCTCGCTCTTGTACGCCGCAGCGGCGGCCGCCTTCGCCGAACCGAGACCGTGCTCGGCGCTGATGGAGCCGCCGAGCTCGACGGTGAGGTCGTGCACGATCCTCGACAGCTCCTCGCTGCGCGCGACGAACGCCGCCGCGTCCAGTCCCTCGGGCCGGCTCAGGTTGTAGTGCAGGTTCCCGTCGCCGACGTGGCCGTAGACGACAGGGCGGATCCCGGGCATGGCACCCTCGAGCGTCGCTGCAAGGCGGGCGACGAGCTCGTCGAGCGCCGAGATCGGCACGGACACGTCGTGCTTGACCGTCGGACCGAGGGACTCCTGGGCCTCCGAGATGCGTTCGCGCAATGACCACAGTCCGGCCCGCTGGGCGGGCGATCCCGCGACTGCCGCGTCGAGGACGAGACCCGTCTCGACCGCTGCTCCGAGGGCCCGCTCGAGGTCGTCGTCGACGCTCGCACCCGCGGGGCCGGCGAGCTCGATGAGGCCGAACCAGTCGGCGTCGGAGGAGAGCGGGTCCTGCAGGCCGGCGTCGAGCACGAGCGCGAGCGCCGGTCGGGCGACCAGCTCCCAAGTGGTGAGCCGCTCGGCGGCGTACTCACGCAGGAGGGGGAGCAGCGACGCAGCGGCAGCCACCGACGGGAGAGCGACCCAGGCGGTGGCGCGAGCAGGTGTCGCGGGCTGGAGGGTGAGAACTGCCGCAGTGACGATGCCGAGCGTGCCCTCCGCGCCGATGAAGAGCTGGGTGAGGTCGTAGCCGGTGTTGTCCTTGCGCAGCGATCGCAGGCCGTCCCAGACCCGACCGTCGGGCAGCACGACCTCCAGTCCGAGCACCCGCGCGCGCATCATCCCGTAGCGCAGGACGGCAGTGCCGCCGGCGTTGGTGGCGATGTTGCCGCCGATGGTGCAGCTGCCCTCCGAGCCCAGGGAGAGCGGGAACAAGCGGTCCACCGAGGCCGCCGCAGCCTGCACGTCAGCAAGCACGCAGCCGGCGTCGACGGTGATGGTCCCGCCGACCGCGTCGACCTCGCGGACGCGGCGCATGCGCCCGAGCGAGACCACGAGCTGGGTGCCGTCGTTGCTCGGCACGGCCCCACCGCTCATGCCGGTGTTCCCACCTTGAGGCACGACCGCGACGCCGGCGTCGTACGTCAGACGCACCACCGCGGCCACCTCAGCCGTGCTGCCGGGCCGCACCACGGCGAGTGGCGTGCCGCGATAGGCACCGCGCCAGTCCGTCCCGTACGCCGCAAGGTCGGCCGCGTCCGTCAGCACGTGATCGGCTCCGATGGCAGCACGGAGGTCGTCGAGCAGCGAGGTCACGCAGATCTCCTTCGAGGTCGGGTCCCTGGCACCATCCTGCCGGGTCGCTGGGGGGCCGGACAGGATGACGTCATGAGCGATCCCCGAGTCGTCCGTATCGGTCCGTTGGTGGTGCCCCTGCGCGAGGCGCTCGAGCGGGAGTACGCCGCCCCGTTGCTTGCCGACCTGGTGCGCCCCACCGGCGGCCTCGCCGTCGCCGTGACGGGAGGGGGAACGGTGGTCGGCGCCGCAGAGATGGATGCATTGCCGGACCTCGGTGCGATCGTCAACTTCGGCGTCGGCTACGACACCATCGATGTCGAGGAAGCCGCTCGTCGGGGCATCGTGGTGTCCAACACCCCGGACGTCCTGACCGACGCGGTCGCCGACTTGGCCGTGGTCCTGGTGATCGACGTGCTACGAGGGGTGAGCGCCGCCGATCGCTTCGTCCGCCGGGGCACGTGGTCCGCCACCACGCCGTTCCCGCTGGCGCGTGAGGTGCGAGGCTCGGTCGTCGGCATCCTGGGTCTGGGTCGCATCGGTCGAGCGGTCGCCCGTCGCTTGGCTCCCTTCGGCGCGCAGATCGCCTATCACTCGCGCAACTCCCAGGACGTCAGCTGGACCTACCACCCGACCGCGGCCGGGCTGGCGGCCGCCAGCGACGTCCTTGTCGTGCTGACACCCGGGGGTCCGGACACAAGGCATCTCGTCGACACGGCTGTTCTCGACGCCCTCGGACCGGACGGCTTCCTGGTCAACGTCGCGCGTGGATCGGTCGTGGACCAGCGCGCGTTGATCCTCGCCCTCGAAGAGGGTCGCATCGCAGGAGCCGGCCTCGACGTCTACGCCGACGAGCCCCACGTACCGGCCGCCCTCCTCGATCGTGACGACGTCGTCCTCCTGCCCCACATCGGCAGCGCCACCGTGCAGACGCGAAGCGCGATGGCCGCACTCGCGCTCGCGAACGTTGCCGCGTTCCTTACTCGAGGCGAGCTGGTGACACCGGTCAGGACGTCGCCCGACTGATCGCGTCCTGCTCGTCGGCGTCGCTGAGGCCACCGACGAGAGCTCCCGGGACCCTGGACCTGAGCGCTCCCGGGGTGGGCTGAGCCAAGTCGGGCAACCGCCGAGGCCCGGCGCCGTCGACTACGCGGTGATGGCGTCGCCGTGCAGCCGGGCGTCGACCAACCGGTCGCGCAGCCGCACGAGGTCGGTGACCGCGTCGAGGAACCGCGTCGTGCTGTCGCCGACCTCGACGCCACCGAAGTAGTGGTGCCGCATGGCGAGCCGGTCGAGGTGGAGCTCGTCGTGCCACAGCCGGGTCGCCAACAGGTCGGTGAGCCCGTCCACGGTGGACTCGTCGACGACGTCGGCGCACCGGCCGACGGGCACCTCGTCGAGGAAGCGGGCGCCGTCGCGGTGCCGGTCGGTGATGACGATGGGCTTGTCCGTGCACAGGTAGAGCCAGTCGAGACCCACCGAGGAGACATCGGTGACCATTGCGTCGCAGTCGGGCATCACGGCCAGGATGTTGCCGGTCAGCACGGCCGTGTGGCCACCGTCGGGATCACTCGCGACGGCCGCGGCGACGAGGTCGAGGATCGCGTTGTGCCCGGCCTGGATGGCGGGGGCGAGGGACGAGGTCACCTTGGGGTGCGGCTTGTAGACCAGGCGCACCTCGGGGATCGCAAGGATGCGGCGCACGATCTCGGGTCCGATGGTGTCGACGGACGTGTAGTCGTTGTACTCCGCGTCGCCCTCCCACGTGGGGGCGTACAGGACGGTACGCCGAGCGCTGGGCGCGAGGAGGCCATCGGGTCGCAGGTCCAGCTGGGGCCGCCCGACCTGCACCAGCCGGGCCGGGTCGAACTCCAGCAGGCCGTCGAGGTGTCGACGGACAGCGGCCTCACCGGCGACGAAGACGCGGTCGTAGGCCTTGGCGTTGTTGCTCGCCATGCTCTGCTTGTCGCTCTCCCCGTGATTGATGTGCACGTGCAGCTTCCGGCCGTCCACGAGCGACTGGAAGTTGAACGGCGAGTTGTTGCAGTACAGGACGACCTTGGCGTCGCTGGCGGCGTACAGCTCGGTGAGCTCGGGGAACGTCGGTGCCAGGTGGATGGGGAGACTGGTCCGCTCACCCACGAGCACCGCGACGTCGGCGTCCCGGACCACGATCGCCACCCGGTGGTGCGCGTGCAGGCCCTCGAGGACCTCCAGCCACTGGATCAGCTGGTAGCTCCGCGTGGGGTCGTCTGCATAGTACGCAAGGACGTGGGCGTCGTTCACGTACGGATTCTAGTGTGCGCTGTCCACCCGGCTCACCGAAACGTGTCACGGTGTCCACATGCCCCGCACGCTCGACGCCGACTACCTCGTGGTCGGCGCAGGCGCCACCGGGATGGCCTTCGTCGATGCGCTCATCGACCACTCGGGTGCACGCGTCGCCCTGGTCGATCGTCGCGACGGCGTCGGCGGGCACTGGCTGGAGGCCTATCCGTTCGTCCGGCTGCACCAGGCGTCGGCGTTCTACGGCGTCGCGTCGAGGCTGCTGGGCGGTGGCAGGCACCAGGAGAGCGGGCCCGAGGCCGGGCTCCAGGAGCGCGCGACGCAGTCGGAGATCACCGGCTACTACGCACAGCAGCTCGACCGGGTGGTGAGGACGGGACGGGTCGAGTTCCACCCCGCCAGCGACTACGTCGGCGGTCGTGGTGTCGTCTCGCGCATCACCGGGGAGCGCCTCGAGGTGCCAGAGACGTGCCGCGTCGTCAACGCCCACCACCTCGCCCCGCGCATCCCGGCGGAGACCCCTCCGCCGTTCGCGGTTGGCGACGGCGCTCGCGTGGTGCCCGTCAACGACCTGGTGCACCTGACCGAGGCGCCGGGCCAGTACGTCGTGGTCGGCTCCGGGAAGACCGCGACCGACGCGTGCATCTGGCTGCTTGCCCAGGGGGTCGACCCCGACGCGATCTGCTGGGTACGACCGCGGGAGCCCTGGATGCTCAACCGCGCCAAGGTGCAGCCCGACCCGGCGATCTTCCTCGGGATGGCGGCCGACGTCATGGAGGCGGGTGCGCGAGCCACGTCGCTCGAGGACCTGTTCCTCCGCCTGGAGGACGCCGACGTGATGATGCGTCTCGATCGCTCGCGGCTGCCCACGATGGCCAAGGCGCCCACCCTGGCGCGGTGGGAGCTCGACGAGCTGCGCACCATCGAGGACGTCGTACGTCGCGGGCACCTCACCTCGGTGGAGCGAGGCCGCCTGTGCTTCGCGGACGGGTCGGTCGAGGTCGCAGTCGACGCGGTCGTGGTCCACTGTGCCGCGGACGGACTGAGAACCCCACCACTCGTGCCTGTCTGGCGACCCGACGACATCACGCTGCAGCCCATCAGGGCGGGATTCCCGTGCTTCGGAGCCGCTCTCGTGGGGTACGTCGAGGCCACCCGCACCGACGACGACGAGAAGAACCGGCTGTGCCCGCCGTCGCCGTACGGCAACTCGATGGCGGAGTGGGCGGACATGACCGTCCGGGGCACCCGGGCCGCGATGTCCTTCGCCGCCGAGCCCGACATCAAGCAGTGGGCCGATGGGGTCGCGCTCAACCCGGCCCGCGTCCCCCCCGGCCATCCCGCTCCGGCGGCGCTCGACGAGGCGCGGGAGCGGCTGGCCGTGCACACGCAGCCGGGGCTGGCGCGACTCGCGGAGCTTGCTGCCGGCTGAGTCGACGCGCGGTGGAGCCGGCTCGTGAGCGGGCTCAGAACGTCCTGGGGCGCTGGTCGGCGTACCCCTCGCGAAAGCTGGGCCGCGACGGCGTCCAGCCGGTCGAGCGCAGCCGGGCGTTGGACAGGCGCTTGCCGTGGCCACGGGCGGGTTCTGCGGTGGGCGGTGCAGGTGCGTCGAGGCGGGTCGCGAGGAACGCGGCCACGTCGCCGAGCTGGGCCGGCTGGTCGTCGGTGCCGAGGTAGAGCCGTTGCGGCGGTTCCGGGCGGGTGAGCAGGTGCACGACCGCAGCAGCGGCGTCGTCGCGGTGGATGCGGTTGGTCCAGCGGTGCGGGTCGTCGATCCGGCCCTCACGCACCTGGTCCAGCAGCCGGGTGCTGGGGCCGCCGTACAACCCGGACAGGCGCAGCACGGTGCCGTCGGGCAGCAGCTGGCTGAACAGCTCCTCGGCGGCCACCAGCATCCGTCCGGGGCCGTCTTGGGGACTCACCGGTGCGGTCTCGTCCTGCAGGGGAGGCAGGTCCGAGGCGCCGTGGACCGCCGTCGACGAGACCAGGACGGCTCGCTCCGGAAGCGATCCGGCACGCGCGAGAGCATCGAGAGCCCGCCCCATTCCCTCGACGTACGTCGCCCGGTAGGCCTCTTCGCTGCGCGGTCGCGCGGTGAGGGCGACCACGAGGAAGCGGGGCCGCGCGCCCCGGAGGTCGGGCGACTCGCGCGTCAGGTCGACGGACAGGCCGCGGAGCGGTGGTGGCACCCGGTCGGCGTTGCGGCGTAGCGCGAGGACGTCGAGCCCGCGCTCCGCGAGGCGTAGACCCACCGCTGACCCGAGGTCTCCGCAGCCGACGAGCAGGACGTCCGGGGTCACGCCCCGACCGTACCCGCCGACCACCACCCTGGGCCTCCCAGCCCACCCCGCGCTGGTGATACTGGGGTCCATGACCTCGGCGATGCCCTTCGGATCCCTGACCATCGAGTTCGACGCGCACGTGCTGGAACCGCGACCGTGGGTCCTGCTGCAGTCGGAGTGGGCGGCCGAGCTCCTGGAGGCGGCACCGCCGGGACGGGTGCTCGAGCTGTGCACGGGAGCAGGGCACATCGGGCTGGCGGCGGTCGTCGACAACGAGCGCGAGCTCGTCGCCGTCGACGCGGATCCGGACGCCTGCGAGTGGGCGCGACGCAACGCGGAGGCCAACGGACTGGGAGCGCGGGTGGAGGTGCGGCACGTCCGGTTGGAGGACGCCGTGGGTCCGGACGAGAGCTTCGTACTCGTCATCGCCGACCCGCCGTGGGTGCCGCGGGCCGACGTGGGTCGCTTCCCGGAGGACCCGGTGCTGGCGATCGACGGTGGGACCGACGGGCTCGACGTCGCCCGTGCCTGCCTCGACACGGCTGCACGGGCACTGGTCCACGGAGGCTCGCTGCTCCTCCAGCTGGGCAACGACGACCAGGCTCGTGCCCTCGACGACGCGCGGTTCCTCGAGGTCGACCGGCGTCAGGGCGAACGCGGGATCGTGGTGCGGCTCGACGTCGCGAGCGCCCCCGACTAGGTGCTGCTGCGCGCCCCGTCGGCGATCAGCTTGTGGGTGCCGTCGCACCACGGCGCACGTGACGTGCGTCCGCACCGGCACACGGCGCTCACCGGTCGGGTTGTGGCGTGCTGGGTGCCGTCTGCGTCCTCGATGACCGCCTGCCCGCGCACGAGCATCGGGCCGTCGGGGCACAGCACGATGTCCGCCCTGGTCTCGATGTCCGCGTTGGTCTGAATCTCGGTCTCGGTCTCGGTGTCGTCGGGGAGGCTCACGCGACCTCCCACCGCTCCAGCATGGCGCTCGCCGTCCGCGCCTCGAGGTCCAGGCAGGTCCACGCGCCCAACAGCACGTCCTCGGCGAGGTCGGGCTCGCGCGCCACGAGGCCACCGCAGATGTCGCGCAGCGCGACCTGCTCGTGCACAGCGTCGGCCTCCACGTGCTCCTCGTAGTAGGCCTGGATCTCGTCGGGCAGCTCCAGGCGGGCGAGACCCTGGGCCAGCTGCCGCGACGGGACCGAGCTCGTCGCCTCGAAGGCGGCGAAGTGACCGAGAGCGGCTCCGCGCAGTCGTCGGTGCATCCCGAACATCGAGCCCGCGTTGTTCTGCTCGAGGACCTCGGTGATCGCCTCGTCGGCGTACTGTCCCGGCTCCGCGCTCAGGCCGCACGCGACCATGCCACGAGCGAACAGCTCGTGGTGGAGGCGCTGGGGGTCGCCGGCGCCGTATTCGTCGAACTGCACCTCCACCAGCGCGGTCTTGGCCCGTCCGCCCGGCAGCCGCGGGACGACCCACGCCGTCGGGTCCGCCTCCTTGAGGTGGTAGATGGACCGCTGCCGCAACAGCTCGAGCGCCTGCTCGCGGGACCCGTGCCGCTGGAGGTGTCGGGCCAGGGAGGGTCCATCGTCCGCGGCGATGAGTCCAGCGAGGTCGGCGACGAAATCGTCCGTGCGCTCGATGGTCGGGAAGCGCTTGCGCAGCCGCTGCTCGAGGCCGCCCTCGAGGCGCCAGCGCAGAACCAGCAGGTCGGGGTGCCACTCCCACCGCTCGTCGACGTCGGTGAACCCGCGGTAGCTGAGCTCGTGCAGGACCCAGAGGGCCAATGTCTCGTCGGCCGGGCCCGGTGCGTCGGAGGACCCGTCCACGGGTTCGCTGTCCGGCCACGCGGGGAGCTGCTCGACGAAGTTCCCCCCGAGGCTCTGGACCAGGACCTCGCTCAGGGGACCGCGGGGGGCAGGAAGGGAAGCCATGGCCCAATTCTCACAGGTGGCTGGTCGCGGGGTCACCTCCCTGAGTGGGGGGAGTCGGGTGGCGTACGCGCGTGCTGCGGGCGCCGCAGGTGAGGCAGATGAGCGCTCCGACCACGTCGGTGGTGGAATGACGGCGTGAGCACCACGACCGCGCGTCCGCGCCAGACCACCATGGCCGGCGTCATGGTGATGCTGGGCGCCACCTTCGTGGTGATCTCGGTCTGGGACATGGTCTCCCGGCTGCGGTCCCTCGAGACCCGCGAGTGGATCGAGAGGTTCCTGGCCGACGGCCCCGGCGGCGCGTCCGTCATGTCGGTCGAGTCGATGATCCAGACGTTGCACGTGATCGCCCTCCTGTCGGCCGCCTGCGCGGTCGCCGCGGTCGCCCTCGGCTGGCAGGTGTTGCAGCGCAGCACCGGCGCCCGCGTCGCGTTGTCGGTGGTGGCGGTGCCCCTGTTCCTCACCGGCCTCGTCTCCAACGCGTTGGCGGCGCCGCTGGTGGCCGCTGCGACCGTGTTCCTGTGGCTCTCCCCCTCGCGGGAGTGGTTCGCGGGACTCCCCCTCCCCGAGCAGGGCGGCCAGCGTCAGCCGTCCCGCATGCAGGTGTGGGAGCAGACGTCCAACCGGGACTCGCAAAAGACATCAGGTCAGGCGGAGAAGCCGGCGAGCAAGGCCCCCGTGCTGGGTGCGGGCGAGAGCTCGTCGGCGACCGGATCGACCGGATGGTCGGTCTCGGGGGGTGTCCACGACCGGCGACCGGACGCGGTCACGGTCGCTTTGGTGCTGACGATCGTCGCGGCCAGCATCGTGTTCATCATGATCGTGAGCGCCTTGGCGCTGCTGGTCTCTCAGCCGGACGTCTTCCTCGGTGACCTGCGTCGGCAGCTCGCCGCGCTCGCGGACGGTCCCTGGACCGACGCCTACCTCGCGCGGGCGTCCTACCTCGTCGGCGCGGTCATGCTGGCCTGGTGCGCCGGGGCCATCGCCCTGGCGTTCCTGATGGCCAACCGGCGGGCGTGGGCGGCTCGTGGGCTGATGATCTGCGCCGTCGTGTGTGCCGTCCTGTGCATCGTGGCCGCGCTGGTGCTGCGAGAGGCGGTCATCCCGGGCATTGCTGCCGCGGCGACGGTGAGTTGCCTGCGCCGTGCCGACGTGCGCACATGGTTCGACGGCGGCTGAGTCCCAGATGAGGGCCCGCTGAGCGCACTCAGGCCGTGAGGTCCGCGGCCGCCAGTCGGCGTACGCCCTCGGAGATGAGATCGGGCTGCTTGCAGAACGCCCAGCGCACGAGGTGCCGTCCGGCGGCGGAGTCGTAGAAGGCCTGGTTGGGGATCGCCACCACACCGGCCCGTTCGGGCAGGGCCAGGCAGAACGCGCGCCCGTCCTCCCAGCCCAGGTGGCGGATGTCGGTCGTCGCGAAGTAGGTCCCCTCCGGCACCCGGGCAGCGAGCCCGGCCGCTGCGAGACCGGTGACGAGCAGGTCGCGCCTCGACTGCAGCGACCGCGCGAGCTCGCGCGGCCAGTCCGGCTCGTGGTCGAGGGCGTGCGCGACGGCTGGCTGCAGCGGCGCCCCCGACGTGAACGTCAGCCACTGCTTCGCCGCCACGACCGCGGACACGAGGTCGGGCGGGCCGGTGGCCCACCCGACCTTCCACCCGGTGAAGGAGTAGCTCTTGCCGGCGCTCGACAGCGTGAGCGTGCGTTCCCACATGCCCGGCAGCGTCGCGATCGGGACGTGCCCCTCCGCTGACGTCGCGTCGTCGAAGACGAGGTGCTCGTAGACCTCATCGGTGATCACGACCAGGTCGTGCTCGATCGCAACGTCCGCGACAGCAACCAGCTCTGCCCGCGTGAGGACCGTGCCCGTCGGGTTGTGCGGTGTGTTGATCAGCATGGCTCGCGTGCGCGGACCCACCGCCGCGCGCAGGGCGTCGACGTCGAGGCGGAAGTCGGGCGCCTGCAGCGTCACCGGTCGGCGTACGGCGCCGCACATCTCGATCATCGCGAGGTAGGAGTCGTAGTAGGGCTCGAGCACGACGACCTCGTCGCCCGGGTCGATCAGCCCGAGCAGGGCGGCAGCGATGCCCTCGGTGCAGCCGGTGGTGACGCAGACCTCGCGGTCGGGGTCCACGTCCAGCTCGTAGTGGCGATGCTGGTGTCGGGCGATCGCCTGCCGCAGGTCCGGGACGCCGATTCCCGGGGCGTACTGGTTGGCGCCGCGTTCCAGCGCCTCGACCGCAGCCGCTATCACCGACGGCGGGCCGTCCACGTCGGGGAAGCCCTGACCCAGGTTGATCGCACCCGTCCGGACGGCCAGTGCGGACATCTCGGAGAAGACCGTCGGGGGGATCGAGCGGACCCGTTGAGCGTGGCTGCGCATGCCGTCGACCCTAGGACACCGGGCAGTGCGAGAATCCCCGGCATGGCCGACCCGACCCTCGCCGCCGACATCGATGCTGCCTGCCGACTCACGGGCGAGTTCACGCTCCGCTCGGGGCAGGTCGCCGACACCTACTTCGACAAATACCTCTTCGAGGCCCAGCCCACGCTGCTCGCCCGGGTCGCGGAGCAGATGGTCGACCTGCTGCCTGACGACACGGAGCTGCTGGGTGGGCTCGAGCTGGGGGGCATCCCGATCGCCACCATGGTCAGCGCCAGGACCGGCACCCCCGCCCTCTTCGTTCGCAAGCAGGCCAAGGAGTACGGCACCTGCAAGCTCGCCGAGGGCCCCGACGTCGCCGGCCGACGGGTCACGATCATCGAGGACGTCATCACCACCGGTGGTGCCGTGCGCGACGCGACCACCGCGCTGCGTGAGGCCGGTGCCCTGGTCGAGATCGTCGTCTGTGCCATCGACCGGTCACCTGCGGGGGAGAACCCGTTGGCCGACGTGGGTCTGGAGGTCCGGTCGGTGCTCACCCGAGCGCAGCTGGACGCCGCTCAGACGTCCTGACCGGCGATGTCGCGGTCGGGCACGCCGTCCCGGTCGTTGTCCTGGGCCGCGGGCCCTGAGGTGCGCCTGTGCCGCCAGCCCTCGAAGAGGATGGGCAACAGGGAGAAGGCGAGAATGACGATGATCGCCTTGTCGATGTTCTCGCCCAGGGACTCGAACGTAGCCCCCAGGAAGTAGCCCAGGAGGATGATCGAGAAGACCCACCCCAGCGCGCCGACCATGCTCCAGAGGAAGAACCGTCCGCGGTCCATGCGCGTCACCCCGGCGACCACGGTGACATAGGTCCGCACGAAGGGCACGAAGCGGCCGATCACGAGGGCCTTGTTGCCGTGCTTGTCGAAGAACGCCGTCGTCTGGTCGAAGTACTTGCGCTTGAGGATCCGGCCGTCGCGCTCGTAGAGGCTCGGACCTATCGCGCGCCCGCTCTCGTAGCCGGCGACGTTGCCCAGCACGGCAGCTGCGGTGTACAGCGCGAGCGCGACGACCAGCTCGAGCCACTGCGGGCCGCCGAAGACATCGATCTGTCCGGTGGCGATGAACAGCCCCATCGCGAAGAGCAGCGAATCTCCCGGCAGGAACGGGAAGAACAGTCCGCACTCGACGAAGATGATGGCCAGGCTCAGCCAGAACAGCTCGTCGCCGAACCGGTCGAGGAGCCAGTTGGGGTCCATCCAGTCCATCCCGAGAAGCAGGGGCTGGAGCTCCATCAGCAACGTCACGCGCTCACCCTATCGGGGCCTAGGGTTCCTGCCATGGACGAGCAGCGGGCGCCGTACGACCCGATGCCGCATGGTCCGGCGGAGGTCGGGCTCGGTCCCTGGGTGGGCGAGTGGCCCGAGGGGGAGCAGTACGACCCCGCGCTGCTGCGCGAGGGCGACCGGCGCAACGTCGTGGATCGCTACCGCTACTGGACGATGGCGGCCATCGTCGCCGACCTCGACACCCGACGGCACGCCTTCCACGTCGCGATCGAGAACTGGCAGCACGACTTCAACATCGGCACCGTCGTGCGCACCGCCAACGCGTTCCTGGCGGCCGAGGTCCACATCGTCGGCAACCGTCGCTGGAACCGTCGTGGGGCCATGGTCACCGACCGCTACCAGCACGTGCGGCACCACGAGAGCGCCGCCGACCTGGCGGCGTACCTCCACGGCATCGACGTCCGGCTCCTGGGGATCGACAACCTGCCCGGGAGCCAGCACCTCGAGACGATGGCGTTGCCCCGGGAGGTCTGCTTCCTCTTCGGCCAGGAGGGCCCGGGTCTGTCCGCGACGGCACGCGAGGCCTGCGACGGCACGTTCTCGATCGCGCAGTTCGGCTCGACCCGCTCGATCAACGCGAGCGCGGCGGCGGCGATTGCGATGCACTCCTGGATCCGGGAGTACGCCGACCTGTCCGCCGACGACGCCTGGCGCGGCTGAGCTCAGGCCGGCAGCAGGAAGTTGAGCGCCGAGCGGCCGCGAGCGGCGTGCAGCAGCACCTGGTCGGCGCTGATCCCGATGGCGGCGGCCACCTCGTCGACCGGCAGGTCGAGCCAGTCGTGCAGGACCAGGGCCTTGCGCTGGATGGCGGTCAGCGACTGGAGCCCGTCGAAGAGAAGGGACTCGTCCTCGATCGGGTAGCCGTCCCCGTGGGCGTTGCAGCTGCGCGGGGTGGGGGAGTCGGTCACCGCCACCCGCGCCAAGGTGCGGTGGACGAATGCGTCGGCGTCCTCGGGGCGGGCGACCCGGTGCCATCCCTCGTCGAGCCGGGTGAGGATCTCGCCGACCAGGGCCTCGGCCTGGGCCCAGTCACAGCAGATGGCGTGGGCCAACCTGCGGATGTGCGGCTCCCGCTCAGCTGCGTAGTCGACGAACGCCGGGCCCGTGGGTCGTGCGCGTCGGCGCCACCGCGTCGCGCGGGACGTTGCGATGTACGCCGCATGCGGCCGGTCGGTGCCGTCGAGCGACGAGTCGATCTCGTGCGCCCAGTCGATGCTGCTGGTCATGACGGTGCCCCCTTGGCCCGGATCGGGCAGTTTTGTTCCTGCACCAATGACGCAGCCGGGACGCAATTGGTTGCCGCGCCGTGACTGGTCCAGACCAGTTGCCCAAGCGTCCCGGGGCCTTCCGTGCCCATCGCCTCGGCGTTCGCCGACCCGGGAGTAGCCACTAGGGTCGTGGCGACAAGCACAGATGTCTTCCGAGGAGCGCTCACATGCCCATCGCAACTCCTGAGGTCTACGCGCAGATGCTGGATGCCGCCAAGGACAAGTCCTTCGCGTTCCCGGCCATCAACGTGTCCTCGTCCCAGACCCTCAACGCCGCCCTCAAGGGCTTCGCCGACGCGGGCTCCGACGGGATCATCCAGATCTCGACCGGTGGCGCCGAATATCTCTCCGGACCCAGCATCAAGAACATGGTGACCGGTTCGGTGGCCTTCGCGGCGTACGCCGCCGAGGTCGCCAAGAACTACCCCGTGAACATCGCGCTGCACACCGACCACTGTCCCCAGGACAAGCTCGACGGGTTCGTCCGGCCCTTGATCGACATCTCGGCCGAGCGAGTCGCTCGCGGCGAGGCGCCGCTGTTCCAGTCGCACATGTGGGACGGGTCCGCCGTGCCGCTCGACGAGAACCTCCAGATCGCCGAGGAGCTGCTCGCGAGGTGCGCGGCCGCCCACATCATCCTCGAGGTGGAGATCGGCGTGGTCGGAGGCGAGGAGGATGGCGTCGCCAACGAGATCAACGACCAGCTCTACACGACTCCGGAGGACGCCCTGGCGACGGTGCGCGCACTCGGCGCCGGCGAGAAGGGCCGCTACATGACGGCGCTGACCTTCGGCAACGTCCACGGTGTCTACAAGCCCGGCAACGTCAAGCTGCGCCCCGAGATCCTGCGAGAGGCGCAGGCCGCGGTCGCCGCCGAGCTCGG
>NZ_JAOPXV010000165.1 GCF_025964975.1 Nocardioides sp. | reverse complement strand
GACCCGCAACCCGGGACGGACTTCTCCGACGCGGTCCGGGTCGCCGGTGTGGCGCGCGAGCTGCTGGCCGACCTGGGCATGATCGGCTTCGCGAAGACGTCCGGCAACCGGGGCATCCACATCTACGTGCGGATCGCTCCGCAGTGGGAGTTCGCCGACGTACGCCACGCAGCGATCGCCTTCGGCCGCGAGCTGGAGAAGCGCGACTCCGGCGTGACGACGGCCTGGTGGAAGGAGGAACGCGGCGAGCGGATCTTCGTGGACTTCAACCAGAACACCCGGGACCGGACCATCGCGTCGGCGTACTCCCTGCGACCTCTCCCCGGGGCGCCCGTCTCCACGCCGGTGACCTGGGACGAGCTGTCCTCCTTGCCGTCGCCCGCCGGCTTCAACCTCTTCACGGTGCCCGAGCGCCTCGCCGGCGGCGATCCGTGGGCGAGCATCGACGACGTCGCGCACTCGCTGCAGCCGCTGCTCGACCTCTGGGAGGAGCACCCCGTCGAGCTCAACTACCCGCCGGACCACCCGAAGATGCCGGGGGAGCCGCCGCGGGTCCAGCCGTCGAAGAAGGTCGCAGGCCACTGGGACGAGCAGGGCAACCGGGTCGAGGGCGCTTGAGCCGGGACCAGCGCGTTGCCCGGTTCGGCGGGGAGCCCACGAAGGACGGACCTGCAGGCGCCGAACGCTGGGTCGGCTACCTCGACTGGGTCCGCAGTGACGTCGCAGCCAAGGTGGCGTCCTTGTCGTACGACGCCCAGCGCACGTCGCAGGTCCCGTCGGGGTGGACCCCTCTCGAGCTCCTCAGTCACGTGCTGCACATGGAGCAGCGTTGGTTCGTCTGGGGCTTCCTGGGCGAGCAGGTCGAGGAGCCGTGGGGTGACTGGAACACTGACGAGCCCTGGCGTTCCGACGACTCGGACGAGACCCTCCCAGCCGCGCGGTGGGTCGTCGCGGACGACGTGACAGTGGAGGCGTTGGTGCTCCGGTTGGACACCGTCGGTGCCCGCACTCGCGAGATTCTCAGCACCTCTCCGCTCGATGCGGTCGCGGCGCCCGGCGGGCGCTTCGCCGCCGACCCGCCGACGCTGGAGTGGATCTGTTTCCACGTGCTGGCCGAATACTCGCGCCACGCCGGGCACCTCGACATCGTCGCCGAGCTCGTAGGCGACTAGCCTCGCCTGCGTGAAACCCCACCTGCTTCTCGTCACCGGATCCGGCCGGTCCGGTACCTCCAGCATGGCCGGGGCGCTGAAGCGGCTCGGCCTGCACGTGCCCCAGCCGGAGGTCCCGGCGGACGAGAAGAACCCGCGCGGCTACTACGAGCCCGAGTGGGTCACCGAGTTCCACAAGCGCGTGCTCAACCCGGTGCCTGTCCGGACCATCGACACCCGCCCGGACGCCGGGGCGATCGCGGCCGAGGCCGGGAGCCGGCCCGAGGTCGAGGCGGAGCTCCGCGACTGGCTGTCCGGACAGCTCGACGCCGAGCAGATCCTGGTGAAGGACCCGCGCGCGTTCTGGATCCTCCCGGTGTGGACCAGGGTCGCGGCCGAGCTCGGCGCGGACCTCAGCACCTTGACGATGCTGCGGCACCCGACCGAGGTGGTGCGGTCGCGTGACTCGGCGTACCTCACCGAACAGACCCCGACCTTCCGCCGCCAGCGGGAGACGGCCAACGTCGCGGCCTGGGTCAACGCGGCCTTCGAGACCGAGCGCTCCACCCGCTCGCTGCCGCGGGCCTTCGTCCGGTATGCCGACCTGCTGGCCGACTGGCGCACGGCTCTCCACCGGGCCGGCGAGCAGACGGGGATCCGCTACAACGCCGACCTGAGCACGCGCGAACCGCACGACGTCGACGACTTCATCGACGCCGGGCTCAACCGGTCCGCGATCACCTGGGACGACATCGCGGTGCCGCCGCAGCTCCAGGGCATCGCCGAGCACACCTGGCAGGCGATGAACGCGCTGGTCGACGACCCGTCCGAGACCGGCGCGATCGAGGAGCTGGCCGGGTTGGAGGGGGAGTACGGCGAGCTCTTCGACTTCTCCGAGGCGATCGCGATGGACGCCACGACCGCTCGGGTCACCGCCGGCCGGCGCGACGTCCGACGCAAGAAGGACGCCCAGCTCGAGGAGCTCCGTCGTGAGCTCGACGAGGTGAAGGCGGAGCTCGCCGCGCGGGGCAAGCCGGGCTTCTTCCGGCGGTGAGCGGGCTTCAGCGCTCCCACGGCGCCGGCAGTGGGAAGTAGTCAACCAGGAATCGGGCCAGCATCGCGTCCACCACGGCTGCGTCGACGGCGAACTCGTGGTGGTCGCCGACGCAGAAGAAGTCGTGGTCGCGGGCACGCAGCTGCTTGAGCTGGCGCTCGACCCGGGCGTTGCTCAGGTCGACGAAGGCTTGCTTGGCGGTGGCGGGGAACGCGGTGCCGGTGAGCAGCCCGTAGTGCTGGGCCAGGCTGGACAGCATCGAGATGTCGGTCTCGCTGCGAAAGGCCGATCGCGCGGTGCGGGCGACCGCCTCGGGGAAGCGCGCCTCGATCTCCGCCAGCACCGAGACCCGGTGCGGGTGCGGGGAGTGCGCCATCACTTGGGTGGTCTCCACGCCGAAGGCGTCCTCGAGCAGCGCCCGGTTGTTGAGCGCGGCCTGCAGGAAGGGCTTGTCGGAGGTGTCGGGGAGGCCGATGGGAGCGTCCCCGACGAAAGCCGCGGCAGCACCCCCGGGGGAGAAGAACCGCTCGGGCCGGATGGGCCGGGCGAGGAAGACGTCGTCGTTGACATAGACGAAGTGCTCGGCCAGGCCGGGGATCTTGTGCAACGCGGTCTCGATGGCCTGGGAGTTGAACGTCGGGAGCGCGTCGGCCGGCAGGATGTCGCGGTGGTCCACGAGGGTGATACCCGGGTGGTCCGCGAGCCAGGTCGGGCGCTGACCGGCGGTGACGATGTGGATGTGGCGCACCCAGGGTGCGAAGAGGTGCAGGCTCCGTAAGGAGTAACGCAGCTCGTCGCGGCTCCGGAACCGCGCCCGGCCAGCGGCCTCACGGCGAGTGTCGGCCCCCTCGCGGCCAGCACGCGCGGCGTTCCAGGCGGGGTCGTCTCCGTCGACCCAGGTGTAGACCGCATCGATCGGAAACGCCACGTCAAAGGCGGTCGGGGCGGCCATCAGCTCCAGCGTGGGCACCTTGACATCGGCGACGGTGACCTCGGTCGTCGGGGTGCCAGGAGGCACCGTCCGCACCCAGCGGTTGGGTCGCGGCGGCACGAGGGTGCCGTCCGGCAAGCGGTCCCAGAACTCGATCTCGACGCCGGCTTCCTCGCCCAGCACCGACCGCACGCCCTGGCTGCGTGGCCACGGCTCCAGGACGAGGCGGTTGGGGGCTGCGCCGTGGAGGGTCTCGACGAGGCTCCGAGCCGACAGGCGGCGTACGGGCCAACCGCGGTCACCGGGGTCGAGCAGCGAGAAGTGGTCCGGGATGTCGGCCAGCCCGGCGAGGACGGCCGCGCGGTGGGCTGCGGGCACGACAACGGTCGGAGCAGGGTTGTCGTGGGTCGGGATGACGAACCAGCCCGGCCCGGCAGCATCTGCGGCCGCGATCGCCAGGGACAGGGCCTCCTGACGCGCCTCACGGGGAGTGATCGGGGGCACCGGGAGGGGCATGCCGTCACGGGTGAAGGGTCCTGAAGCAGCTGCGGAGGTGGGTTCACCGGCGCAGAGCCGGGCGAAGATCGTCTCCCACTCGGCGGCGATGGCATCCGCGTCGTAGCGGCGTGAGGCGGCGAGGGCCCCGGCGCCCAACCTCGAGCGGAGCTCCGGATCACTGGCAACGTCGTGGAGCGCGGCGGCGAGGCCAGCCTTGGACCCGGCACCGACGAGGAGTCCGCTGACACCGTGCGCAACGAGCTCGCGCGGGCCCGACGGGCAGTCGTAGCTCACCACCGGGACGCCGGCCGACATCGCCTCCTGCGCGACGAGGGGGAAGCCCTCGGTCTTCGACGACAGCGCACAGATGGCGGCCGCGGCCCACTCGGGCGCCATGTCGGGTACGGCGCCTGGCAGCTCGACACGATCAGCCAGGCCGACCTTGGCCGCATGGGCCGCCAGCTCGTCCCGCAGCGGTCCGTCGCCGAGGATGCGCAGCCGCCAGTCCGGGAGGTCTGCTGCCACCTCGTCGAAGGCGCGCAGCAGGTGGATGAACTGCTTCTCCGCCACGATCCGACCGGCCGCGACGATCGTCCTGGAGTCCAGCCTCGAGGCGGGCTGCTCGGTCACCGGGAGCGGGTTGGGCATCACGACGAGCTCGGGGGCCGTGGACCCCAGCTCGGCGCCCAGCCAGGCCGCGGTGGACCTGGTCAGCAGTGCGACGGCGGCGACCCGCGGGGCGAACGCGAGCAGTGGCTCCATCCCGCCGACCCGGTCCGCGGAGCTGCGGTGCTCCTGGTGGAGCACCTTCGTGCCTGCGGGGAGCAGTTGGACCGCAGCTGCCATCAGGGCGGGGGTGACGGTGACCACGAGATCGACGTCCAGCGACCTCAACGCGTCGAGACCGTCGTCGGTGAGCTCGGAGAACTGCCCGTCCCAACGTGGCGGGATCAGGCGCGAAGGTCTGCTGGCGCGCGGGTCCTCGTCGCGCGCATCGACGAGGTAGTGCACGACGACTGCCGGATCGATCGCGTAGTGGGGCGTCGTCGCGCTGCGGGTCACGGAGACCAGGCGCACCTCGACGTTGCCGCGCCGCGCCAAGGCGTTCACCTGCGTGATGGTCGATCGGGACGTGCCGCCCATGCCGTCCAGGTTGAAGACGAGGAACGCTACCGACAGTCGCGTCGACCGGCGCAGGCGTGGGGCGAGTTTCACCCGCTCACCCTATGTGCGGCCGGGCTCAGAACCCGGTGACGCCTTCACCGCCACCGGCCTGCTCGTCGAAGTTCTCCTGCTCGAGGAGGTGGAGGACGGGCACCCCGATCTTGCGGCGCGCACGGGAGGTCCAGTCGACGTGGAAGAACTCGGCGACGAGGTGGGGGCGGGTCAGCACGATGACCTCGCGGGCATCGACCTCGCTCACCTTGGACGCCAACGCGTCCACCGGCGGTTCGGCCGTCACCTCGCCGACGGCCTGGCCGCCCGCCGCGTGGATGGCCTGGAGGGTGAGTGCCAGGTCGCGGTGCGAGCGCTCTCGGCACTCCTCGCGCACGGCGTCGAGGTCGACGTCGCTCATCACCATCGCCGGTGCAGCCATCACGTCGCCTGCCCCGAGGGTGCCCAGCGACGCCTCGATGCGGGCCGAGGCGTCCTCGATCGGGAGGAGCACGTGGTAGACGACCGTGTCGGAGATGTCCTCGTGCAGCGACCTGACCTGCGTCGCGTCGCCCGCCGACATCGCTGCCTCGACGAGGAGCACGACGTCGTAGGTCCCGGCGCCGTCGTTGATGTTGTCAGTCATTCTCATCGCCCCTTGTTCGGTTGTCGGCCCCGCTCAGGACTCTAGCGAGGTCGTAGGTCACTGGCTCCTCGAGCTGCTCGTAGCCGCAGGACTCCGGATCGCGGTCGTCGCGCCAGCACTTGAAGTGCGCGGTATGGCGGAAGCGCCGGCCCTCCATGTGGTCGTACTTGACCTCGAGCACCCGCTCGGGACGCAGCGGCGTGAAGCCGAGGTCCTTGCCGGCACTCCAGCGGCTCTGGGTCCCGGGCACGCGATCCGGATTGGCGGTCAGGAACTCCTGCCACTTGCCCCACGGGTGGTCCTCGATCGGGCAGACCAGCGGCCGCAGCTCCTCGATGAGCTCGGCCCGTCGGGCAGCCGTGAAGCTCGCGCTGACCCCGATGTGCTGCAGCTCGCCATCGGCGTACAACCCGAGGAGGAGGCTGCCGAGCAGTGGCTTCTCGGGCGTGGAGGTCTTGTGCTCGCGGTAGCCGGCAACGACCACGTCGGCGGTCCGCTCGTGCTTGATCTTCAGCATCGTGCGGGCGTTGGGCTCGTACGTCGCATCGAGCGGCTTCGCCATGACGCCGTCGAGCCCAGCGCCCTCGAAGTCGTCGAACCACTCCTCGGCCTCGGCGACGTCCAGCGTGGTGCGCGTGAGGAAGCACGGTCCGGTCAGCCCCCCCAGGGCGTCAGCCATGGCCGCCCGACGCTCGTGGAAGGGCCGGTCGAGGTAGGACCTGTCGCCCAGGGCCAGCAGGTCGAAGGCCACGAAACCGGCCGGGGTCTTCTCCGCCAGCATCTTGACGCGACTCTGCGCGGGGTGGATCCGCTCCTGGAGGACCTCGAACTCCAGCCGCTCACCGATCGCCACGAAGAGCTCTCCGTCCAGCACGATCCTTTCCGGCAGCTGCTCCTTGATAGCCGCCACGACCTCTGGGAAGTAGCGCGTCAGGGGCTTGGTGTTGCGGCTCGTCAGCTCGACCTCGTCGCCGTCGCGGAAGACCAGGCAGCGGAAGCCGTCCCACTTCGGCTCGAACGAGTAGCCGCCGCTGGCAGGCACGGCCTTGACCGACTTCGCGAGCATCGGCTGGAGGGGTGGCATCACAGGCAGGTCCACACCGGTGACCCTAGTCCGAATTCGCCGACCGGCGGCCGGGCCCTAGGCTTACGCATCTATCCCCGGTTGGTCTGCCGGCAGGGCCCGCCTGACTTTGAATCAGGACTAGCGACGATGGTTCGACTCCATCCCGGGGAGCAAGATTCTCACGCCTCCTAGCACCACCGTGCTGGTGCTGCCACGCAACGAGGGGCTGCGCAAGGCGGTCACCCTCGAGGGCGTTCGGGAGCACCTACAGGCGTTCCAGGCCATCTCTGACGCCAACGGCGGCAACCGCGTCGCTGGCTAGCCGGGATACCAGGCGTCGGCCGACTACGTGGAGACCAAGCTGGAAGCGGCTGGCTACACGGTCACTCGTGACCCGTTCGAATTCGTCTTCAACGCCGACCGCACCCCTCCTGTCTTCAAGCAGACCAGCCCGGCCCGGGTGGACTACGTGGACGGTGTCGACGTCTCGTCCATGACGTTCTCCCCCAACGGCGACGTGACGGCCGCCGTCACGGCGGTGGACCTGGTCGTCCCCGCTCCCGGAGCTGACAACGGCCACACCAGCGGCTGCGAGACCTCGAACTTCGGCGGTTTCCCGGCGGGGACGATCGCTCTGGTCCAGCGGGGCACCTGCCCGTTCGACGAAGGCGGCCAACGCGGCGGCCGCGGGAGGCTTCTGCCGTCGTCGTCTTGAACGAGGGCCAGGCCGGGCGGACCGCCGCGCTGGCGGGCACCCTCGGTGGGCCGCAGTCCTACAACGCGCCCGTGGTCGGGACCAGCTTCGCGATCGGCGACGACCTCCGCAACGGCGTCATCAACGTTCCGACCGGCAGCACCGTGCGCGTCAAGGTCGATCGGGTCAACGAGAACCGCACGACCGAGAACCACATCGCCGAGACCCCGACCGGCGACCCCGACAACGTCGTGGTCGTCGGCGCGCACCTCGACAGAGTCACTCGTGACCCGGGGATCAACGACAACGGGTCCGGCTCGGCCGGCATCCTGGAGATTGCTGAGCAGTTCGCGGCCCGCGGGATCGAGCCGCGCAACAAGGTGCGCTTCATCTGGTGGAGTGTCGAGGGGTTCGGCCTGCTGGGCTCACGTGCGTACGTCGCCGAGCAGACCCCGGCCCAGTTGGCGAAGATCAGGCTCAACCTGAACTTCGACATGATCGGGTCGCCGAATTTCGTGCGCTTCGCCTACGACGGGGACAACTCGCGCTTCCCGGTCGGGCGCAACTCGGCCGATGGGCCGCAGGGGTCGGACGAGATCGAGCGGGTGTTCCACGACTACGTCGCCTCGCAGGGCCTGGCCTCGTCGGAGACAGCGTTCAGCGGTCGTTCGGACTACGGACCGGCGGCTGGACCGGTCAGCGGCTCGACCAGCACCCCCGGCGGTGGTGGTCTGCACCCCGAGCACGACCACGAGGAGCTCGACCGCTGACCGCGTCTCGGTCATGAACGAGGTCGTCGGCCGGACTCACCTGTCCGGCCGACGGCCCCCGCGCTCAGACGTGGATCACAACGTGTTGAAGCGGGACATGCGGGCCTTGCGGAGTGCGTTGCCGGCGAGGTCCTCGGCGGCCCGCTTGACCACGACCAGGTAGGTCGTGTTGCGCTCGAGGTCGTGCTTCGGATCGATGAGCACGCGGTTCTTCGAGGCTTGGTACGTGAGCTTGACCTCGACCGCCTTGCCGGTCTCGACCGAGACCAGCTTGACGGCACGCTTGACCGAGGCGGGGTCCATTGCCTCGCTGAAGCGCACCATCGCGGAGGCCGAGACCGCGATGCGGTCCTCGTCCTTGCGCGGCTTGACGGTGCGCACCTTGGGAGCCGTGGTGTCCGCCTCGGTGACGACTGGGGCGGCAGAACGTGCGACGGTGACGGTGACGGTGGCCGGTGCGGAGACGTTGCCCGAGGAGTCGGTCGCGGTGGTTGTGAAGGTGTGCGACCCGTTGGCGAGGTCGGTGAAGGACACGCTCCAGGTTCCACTCTCAGCCACCGTGTTGCGGGTCTTGCCGCCCGTGGTGACCTTGACCAGTGCGCCGGCTGTTGCGGTGCCCGTCACTGTCACGGCTCCGTCGGTGTCGGTTGATCCGCTGGCAGGCGAGGTGATGACCGGTGTCGACGTGGCGTCGGCCGTCGTAATGTCCAACGACCAGCCACCGGAGATGGCGTTGACGTCTCCCTCCGCTGCCACTGCGGCCTGCGCTTGTCTGCTATTGCAGAAGCATTCCTCCTGGGCAACGTAGAGCTTCCAGGTGCCGTTGGGGTCCGCTCCGTCGAATGTCGACAGGGCGGAGCTGAGGTTGGCAGTGTCAGAGCCCCCGACGTACTCAACTTCGGTGTCGTCGTCGTCGTAGTCGACGGGCCGGTAGGTGCCGGTGGTCGGAGCGAGGTCCCGGTGGACTCGCACGCCAGCTTCGTCGTCAAGGTGAAGGGTCACGTCCTCCAGTGCGTGATCGTCACCACCGGCGTCGCTCAGGACGTGGGCGCGGCGACCGTCAGGGCTCTCGAGCACGAACTCGGTGTCGTCGAGCCAGCCCAGGTCGATGTCGGTCAGCGACAGATTGACGTCGGTGATCCCGTTCGGCAGGCCAGAGACAATCTGGGTCGACGGGCTCGGCGACGCAGCGATCGAGTAGTCGAACCAGACCTCCCAATAGCTGATGTTGCCGACGGCGCCGGTGGTGTCGTCGACGGCGTACAGGCTCCAGGTGCCGTTGGGAGACGTGCCGTAGAAACCGTCGAACTCGCTCGGGCCAGAGGCCGGCGCCGGAGTCGGGAACGTGTCGGAGTCGTTGGCCGTCGTGTCCCAGTCGACCGGGATGGAGTCCGCGTAGTAGAAACCTTCCGTCCACCATGCGGGCGAGCCGGAGTTGCTGTCGTCGGCGAAGGGCTGGTCCGCGTCGGGGTAGAAGTTGATGTACCCGTTGTAGGGGTTGTCCCCACCGGCATCGCTCATGAGCATCGTGCTCTTGCCGTTGGGACCGACGAGCATCAGGTCGAGGTCGTCCAACCTCTCATGGGTCAGCTCGACGTAGACCCCGATCTCGCTGATTCGCGCGTTTGTGGGAGCGGTCGTGAACTCGATCTCTGAGGGATAGACCGAGCTGGCACCGGCGTCCTCGCCGAACTCGATGTCAGTGTCGGTCCCTTGCCAGTCGTCACCGTCCTCACGGTCAACATCGGCGACCGAAATGGGAGCCGGGTTGGTGAAGCTGCCTGAAGCCGCCGAGACGGGGGCCGCCACGGCCATAGTGGCCAGGAGGCCGGTGATGGCAAGAGCCGAGAGGGCTCGCCGGGGGGGACAGTGGGTCATGTTGTTCCTCGCTGTTGGAGCGTGGCCGCCGCACGCGGCCCTGGTATCACCGAACCTATGTTCGGAGCGGCGTTTCGAACGCCGAACGTCGGAAATGGCCCGTCCTTGACAGAGATGATCTAGACCGTTGGCTCCGGCAGGCAAAGATTCCCGCGTTGTCAGGCGGCGCTGGACCCATGTGCGATAGCGGGGAACTCGTCGGCGGTGAGCCAGAATCACGCCGATCCGGTCGCCCATGATCCAGGGTTGCGGGCCCAGAATGAGTCCACCCCGGACGACGACGCGGGTGCGCCGTCGTCCGGGGTGGACGGGTCAGACGTGGATCACAGAGTGTTGAAGCGGGACGTGCGGGTCTTGCGGAGTGCGTTGCCAGCGAGGTCCTTGGCGGTCCTCGTGACCACGACCAGGTAGGTCGTGTTGCGTTCGAGGTCGTGCTTCGGGTCGATGATCACCTTGTTCTTCGCAGCCTTGTAGGTGAGCTTCACGTCGACGGCCTTGCCGGTCTCCGCCGAGACGAGCTTGACCGCATGCTTGACCGAGGCGACGTCCATCGCCTCGCTGAAGCGCACCCTGGCCGACGCGGAGACGGCGATCCGGTCCTCGTCCTTGCGCGGCTTGACCGTGCGCACCTTGGGAGCCGTGGTGTCGGCCTCCGAGACGACAGGGGCGGCCGGCCGCGCAACGGTGACCGTGACGCTGGCCCGGGCAGAGACGTTGCCCGAGCCATCGGTCGCTGTGGCGGTGAAGGTGTGCGAACCGTCGGCGAGATCCCCGAAGGTCACGGTCCAGGCGCCGCCCTCGGCCACGGTGTTGCGGGTCTTGCCGCCGGTGACGACCTTGACCAACGAGCCGGCTGCCGCAGTGCCGGTCACCGTGACTGTGCCGTCAGCGTCGTTCGAGCCGTTGGTGGGGGACGTGATGACCGGGGTGGCGGTGGCGTCGGCCGTGGTGATCTGCAGCGACCAGCCACCGGTGATGGTTCCCTTGATCGAGCCACTCTCCTGGGAGACGTAGAGCTTCCAGGTGCCGTTGGGGTCGGCTCCGTCGAAGGTCGACAGCGACGAGGTGAGGTTCTTGGTGTCGAACCCCGAGACGAACTCGCTGGGGTCGCCGTCGTCGTAGTTGACGGGCTGGTAGGAACCGCTCGCCGGCAGGTGGTTGCGGCGGACGGGATCCGCTGCCTCGTCGTCGAGCGTGAGCGTGACGCTCTCGTCACCAGGGTCACCGGGCGGTTCCGCCACCTCGGCACCGGCCAGGAAAGGCCCGCAGAAGGGGAAGGGGAAGGGGAAGCAGCTGCCGCTGCCCTCGACCTCGCCGCCCGCGTCGCTGAGGACGTGTGCGCGCCGGCCGTCGGGGCTCTCGAGGACGAGCTCGGTGTTGTTGAGGGACGGCAGGTCGATGTCGTTCAGCACCAGGCTCACGTCGGTGATGCTGTTCGGGAGGCCACTGACGGGCACGGCGGAGGGGTCCGGTTCAGCTGGCACCGAGTAGCTGACGGTGAGGTTCCATCCAAAGATCGAGCCGACGGAGCCGTCGGTGTCGTCCGCGGCGTACAAGCTCCACGTGCCGGTCGGGGACGTGCCGAAGAGGTCGTCGAAGTCGTCGGACGCACCGGCGGGGGCAGGGGCCGGGAAGGCGTCCGAGTCACCGGTCGTGGTGTCCCAGTCGACCGGGCCGTTGCTGCAGATGGAGAAGAGGCACCAGCCCGACGCCGCCTCGTCCGCGAGCACGGGCCCGGTGGTGCCGAACTGCAGTGGGTTGCTGAACGAGTTGGAGCCGTAGGCGTCGCTCAGCAGCATCGTGCCCTGCATGAACACCGTGACGGCGCTGATCTCTGCACCGGCGGGCGCTGTGAGGTCGATGGTCGACGGATACACCGAGGCGGGGCCGGTGGGGTCGCCGAGCGGGATGGTCGTCTCGTTCGAGCCGCCTGTGGACTCGCTGGTGTCAAGGACGATGGGGGCCGGATTGGTGAAGCTGCCGGAGGCTGCGCTTGCCGGTGCAGCGACCGCGAAGGTGGCCATCAGGCCGACGATCACGGAAGCGGGCAGGGCGGCTCGCCGGGAGCTGGCGCAAGGTGAGTCCTTTGGGCAGGGCTGCGGGACCACCGTGCGTGACCCCGTCGTCGCGAAAGTAACGCCGTGCGCGGGTTCCGAAGCGGAATGGATGAACCGTCACCCAGTTGTGGAAGACGGTCCAGACCAGAAGCCGCGCTACGTCGGCTACTCGTCCTCGGTGAGGGCGAACGACCGCAGCCGGTCGCCGGCGAACCAGACCCCACCGATCGTGACGACGAGACTGGCGATGACGGCCCAGGGCAGGTTGGCCGGGTCGTCGAGCAGCGACGAGATCTCGTGGCCGACGCGGATGCCCCACTGCCCGACGCTGAGCCAGGCGACGCCGCTGAGGAAGCCACCGGCGAGGCCTTCCCAGATCAGCACGAAGATCAAGCCGGCCACGACGGCGTGCCGGGTGAAGGCGGACAGGGCAAGGAAGAGCGCCGAGTAGGTCGTCCCCGCCACGAGGGCGGCGATCCACCAGGCCAGGGCCCGGTCACCACCACCGGCAATCAGAGCGGCAGCAAGCACCCCCAACGAGCCGACCCCCACGGTTGCGGTCCAGGCGACCACCCACTTGGAGACTGCGATGACGTGGCGGCTCACCGGCTTCGACAGCAGGTAGACGATCGAACCGTCGTCGACCTCCGGACCCAGCACCGAGGAGGCCGCGAGGATCGCCACCAGCGGCAGCACCAAGGGATAGCCGAGGAAGCTGACCATCGGCCACGCGGCCTCGCCGTCCGATGACAGCGAGCTGATCAGCACGGTCAGCCCGATGAGCGCGAGCGGCAGGCCCAGCAGCAGCCAGAAGCGCCGCCGACCCAGGAGTGCCTGCAGCGCGAGCTTGACGATCGTGGCGTTCATTTCGGCACCTTCATCGGTCGACCAGGTAGGCAAAGACGCTCTCCAGCGACTCGTCGCTGGGGGAGAGCTCGAACAGCGACAGGTCGTGGCTGCGTGTCAGCGCGGGAAGCTCGGTGGCGAACGTCCCGAGGTCGTTGACCCGCACCTCCAGGCCGCCACGTGGATCCAGGCTGACCGCCTGCACGGAGGGACGCGCCATGAGTACGGCGGCCAGTGCCCGGTCGTCGCTGGACGTGATCGAGTAGCGAACCGGCCGGTCGGTCATCAGCTTCCGGATCGCACCGAAGTCGCCGGAGGCCGCGTGTCGCCCGGAGACGACGACCTCGATGTGGCGCGCCAGCCGCTCGACCTCTTCGAGGATGTGCGAGCTGAAGAGCACGGTTCGCCCCTCCTCGCCCAGCTGGCGGAGCAGGTCCATCAGGTGCATGCGTTGGCGCGGGTCGACGCCGTTGAAGGGCTCGTCGAGCAGCAGCACCGCGGGGTCGTGGACGAGGGCGGCCGCGATCTTGACGCGTTGCCGCATGCCCTTGGAGTAGGTGTCGAGCCGCCGTGCAGCCGGTTCGACCATGTCCACGACGCCGAGGATCCGCTCGGTGGCGGCGGCCGCGTCGGGCAGGCGGTGCAGGTCGGCGTTGGCCCGGATGAACTGCCGCCCGGTGAGATAGCCGAAGCTCAGCTCCCGCTCCGGCACCAGGCCGATCAGCTTGTAGGCGTCGGTATGCCGCCATACGGGCTCGCCGTCGAGCGTGACCGTCCCCGAGGACGGCGGCAGGAAGCCGGCCATCATCGCCATCAGGGTCGTCTTGCCGGCACCGTTGGGGCCGAGGAGCCCGGTGACGCCCGGGCCGATGGTCATCGCGACGTCGTTGACGGCGACGACGTTGCCGAACCAGCGCGACACCTTGTCCAGGACAATCGTGCTCATCGTGAGCCCACCTTCACGAAGCGGCGTACGAGCAGGGCCAGGCAGGCGGCACACACGACGAGGGCGGTCGCGAGGTAGGTCCACGCCCAGGCATCGGTGAGCACGATCGTGGAGCGTCCGCCCGCCTCCCACGCCTGCGCCAAGCCGTTGTGCAGGGCCCAGGGGGAGAAGAGCCCGGCGATCTCGCCCACGGCCTCGATGCCTTCATAGGCGGCGATCTCCTGCACGATCAGCACGACGCCGGCCACCACGATGAGGGCCAGGATGGACGCCACCACGGCGAAGCCCCGGCGAAGGGCCACCGAGGAGATGAGACCCGTGATCCCCGCAAGGAGGGCGGCGAGCATCAGCTGGAGCGCCACCGACCTGAGGAACACGGGCGTCTCGTCGCCCGTGTCGAGCCCGGCCAGCAACCCGCCGCCGTACAACACGAGCGTCGGCAGCAGGGTGAAGACGAGGATCGCGCTGGCGAGCGAGGCCCAGCGGGTCAGCGCGAAGAGTGCCGGCGGCAGCGGTCGGGCGAGGTAGAGCACGATGGAGCGATGGCGCAGGTCCCGGGAGAAGAGCACCGGCGCCTGGGCGGCGGCGAAGAGCGTGACCAGCATCTGGATCTGGCCCAGGTAGGCGGCGTACGACACGGGAAGGCTGTTGAGCCTGACCATCGTCACCACGCCCACGACGATGACGGCGGGCACCACCCCCAGTCCGAGGAGCAGGAACGGGAGCACCTTGGACCGCCCCGATCTGCCCAGGCCGAAGGCGTGGCGCAGGCCAGTGACGTAGAGGGTGAGCGCCAGCGCGCCAGTGCCCTCGCGAGGTCCGTCGTAGCCGCGATAGCCGATGTCGTGGATGACTCCGGTGCGCTCAGCCATGAGTGGCTCCCTGGGTGAGGAACACGTCTTCGAGGTGCGCCTGGTCGGGCTGGATCCGGACCAGGCCGAGGCCCAGGTCGGCAGCGGTGTCGCGCACGAGCGCGTGGAGGGACAGGTCCCTTGGCGGCGGATCGACGGCGACGAGCTGACCCCTCGGACGGCAGGTCAGGCCGGTCCTGGCCAGCGCCTCACCGAAGGCGTCGCGCTCGGCGTCCCCGCCCAAGACCTCGACGAGCAGCCCGCCCGTGTGCTGGGTGAAGTCGGAGGTGGCAGACGACTGGAGCAGCCGCCCGCCGTCCAGGACGATGACGTGGTCGCTCACCTTCTCGAGCTCACCGAGCAGGTGCGACGTCACGAGAACCGCGATGCCGAAGTCGCGACCGATCCGCTGCACCAGCTGCAGCATGTCGATGCGTGCCGCGGGGTCGAGGCCGTTGGTGGGCTCGTCGAGGAACACCAGGCTCGGGTCGTGCACGAGAGCCTGGGCGAGCTTGGCGCGCTGCTTCATGCCGGTGGAGTAGCCCCCCATCTGGCGGTAGCGCTCCTCGTCCAGCCCCACGTGACGCAACGTGTCGGCGGCGCGCTCGCGGGCGGCGGTCGCAGGGAGGCCCGACATCCGGGCCATGTGGACGATGAAGTCGCTGGCGCTGACGTCGGGTGGCAGGCAGTCGTGCTCGGGCATGTAGCCGACGAGCCGGCGGATCTCTGCGCTCTCGGTCGCGATGTCGTGGCCGAGGACGTGTGCCGTCCCGCTCGTGGGCTCGAGCAGCCCGAGCAGGATCTTGATCAGCGTCGACTTCCCCGCGCCGTTGGCACCCACGAGGCCCGTCACGCCGTCGCCGACGGAGATGTCGAGCGCGGTCAGCGCCTCGACCGTGCCGAAGCGCATGGTGATGCCGCTGGTGTCGATCACTGGTGCTGCTGTCCCCGTCACGCACGTCACGCTAGCGGTCGCGAGCCCCTGCACCCATCGGGGATCGCCCCGGCCCGGCCCTCACCGCGGGCCGGACCGTGCCAGGACCAGCCGCTACTTCCACTTCAGCGGGTGGAAGTTCCTCGCACGACGGGCGTCGGCGTCGCGGGCGGTGTCGAACTGTCGGTCATTCACCGCGCCGAGCGTCCGGGCGGTGAGCGGTCCAGTACCCGCCCGGGACGACCTGGACAGGGCGCCACGGGCGGACGGGCGGGAGTGCTTCGCGCACCGACCGTTCGAGGTCGCCGTCCCAGAAGACGAGGAACAGCTCGTTGCGCTCCCGCGGTCCGAGGAGGTCGGCGAAGTAGTCGGACGGCACAGGACCGACGTGACGCCTCATGACGAGCTCCCACTGGGCGGGGGTGAGGAGCACCGTCAGGACCTCGCCTGTGCGACCGCCCCTGATCTGGGTCACCTCGATCCGACCGGACGGGAGCTCCCGGACCGTCCCTTCGTGGCCGAGGTGTTCGATGAGCACGGGCCAGTGCTCACCGGCGACCGTGTCGCACAGTTCGGTGGCTGGTGACCGGTGTGCGGAGACATGTCGGTGGGCCGACGACATCAGCTCGCGCGCGACCACGGGCGCGTAGTCGGCCGGGTCGTCGAGGTTGCTCGCCGGACGCCGCTCCGCAGAGACAGGCAGCTGGACGGCGTTCTGGCGAGGCACGCTGGCCAGCTCGGGGCGATCCGCGATCCAGCTCGTAGCCGATCTCCACCAGGGTGCCGTGCTCACCAGGCACCAGAATCGCTGAGGTCACACGAAGGTCGCGGCCGAAGCCGTCGTAACGGTCGATTCGGTCACGGCCTTGGCCGTAGGGGTCGGCAGGGTCGATGCCGGTGGGCGAGGGGTCGGCAAGGATCGCGAACAGCTCCCGCACGTACGCCGCGTCGTCCATGACCTCATCATGCCCGAACGGCTCCGTCGCCGGCCGACGCTGGCAGACTGCAGTTCATGGACAACCTCACCGTGATCGTGCTCGCCGCGGGCGGCGGCACCCGCATGAAGTCGAAGACGATGAAGGTGCTGCACCCCGTCTGTGGCCTGTCGATGATCGGCCACGTCCTGCGGGCCGTGCAGGCGGTCGAGCCGTCACGGATCGTGGCCGTCGTGGGTCATCAGCGAGAACAGGTGGGCGCGCACATCACCGACCTGCTGCCCGACGTGCTCCTCGCTGTCCAGGAGACCCAGGAGGGGACCGCCCATGCGGTGCGGGTCGCCCTCGAGGCGGCGGGCACGACCACGGGGACGGTCGTCGTCACGGCAGGTGACACACCCATGCTGCAGGGCGACAGCTTGCGCGCCTTCGTGGCGGAGCACGAGGCGGCTCAGCGGGCTGTCTCGATCCTCAGCGGTGACGTCGCCAAGCCCTTCGGCTACGGCCGCATCCTCCGCAACGCCGAGGGCGACGTCGAGGCGATCGTGGAGGAGAAGGACGCAACGCCGGAGCAGCGGGAGATCAGCGAGATCAGCTCGGGGATCTTCGCCTTCGACGCGGAGTTCCTCGTCGACGCGCTGCCCCGCATCTCCAACGACAACGCCAACGGCGAGTACTACCTGCCCGACACCGTCCACCTCGCTCGCGACGCCGGGCTCACGGTGGGCGCCCACATGATCGAGGACGTCACCCAGACCGAGGGTGCCAACGACCGTGCCCAGCTCGCCGAGCTCGGCCGCAAGATGAACCAGCGCATCGTCACCGAGTGGATGCGGCAGGGCGTCACGGTCATGGACCCGGCGACCACCTGGATCGAGGCCGACGTCGTGCTGGAGCGCGACGTGACGATCCTGCCCGGCACCCAGCTCCTCGGTGCGACGCTCGTCCGCGAGGACGCCGTGGTCGGTCCGGACACCACTCTCAAGGACTGCGAGATCGGCCGGGAGGCACGCGTCGTACGGACGCACGGCGAGCTGGCGGTCGTGGGGGAGGGCGCCACCGTCGGGCCGTTCGCCCACCTGCGCCCCGGCACCCAGCTCGGCGCGAAGGGCAAGATCGGCACCTTCGTCGAGACCAAGAACGCCCAGATCGGCGAGGGCGCGAAGGTTCCCCACCTGTCCTACGTGGGCGACGCCGAGATCGGCGAGGGCACCAACATCGGCGCCGGCACGATCTTCGCCAACTACGACGGCGTCAACAAGCACCGCACGGTCGTCGGCCGGCACGCGAAGACCGGCTCCAACAACACCTTCGTCGCGCCCGTGAGCATCGGCGACGGAGCGGGGACCGCTGGCGGCACGACAGTACGCCGCGACGTACCCCCCGGGGCGCTCGCGGTGAGCGCTGCGCCACAGCGCAACCTCGAGGGCTGGGCCCAGTCGAAACGCCCCGGTACGGCGCAAGCAGACGCTGCGACACGCGCGGGTGAACACCAGGTGTCTCACGCAGGGGACCCCGCCGTTAGGGAAGACGGCCCCGGTGCGTCAGAATCCTGACGTCGACACCCACCCCTGAACGAGGAGTCGCAGCTCGTGAGCGGAATGAAGAAGACCACCGAGAAGAACCTCATGGTCTTCAGTGGGCGGGCGCACCCCACGCTGGCCAACGAGGTCGTCGAGCTCCTCGACTGCGGGCTCGTGCCGCAGTCGGCCTACGAGTTCGCCAACGGCGAGATCTACGTCCGCTACGAGGAGTCGGTCCGCGGGTGTGACGCCTTCGTGATCCAGAGCCACACCTCGCCGATCAACGAGTGGATCATGGAGCACCTGCTCATGGTCGACGCGCTCAAGCGGGCCAGCGCCAAGCGGATCACCGTGGTCATGCCCTTCTACGGCTACGCCCGCCAGGACAAGAAGCACCGCGGCCGCGAGCCGATCTCGGCCCGCCTGATGGCCGACCTCTTCAAGACCGCCGGCGCCGACCGGCTGATCACCGTCGACCTGCACGCCGACCAGATCCAGGGCTTCTTCGACGGCCCCGTCGACCACCTGATGGCCCTGCCGATCATGACCGACTACGTCAAGGAGAAGTACGGCGACCAGCGGCTCGCCGTCGTCTCGCCGGACGCCGGCCGGATCAAGGTCGCCGAGCGCTGGTCGGCTCGGCTCGGGGGAGTGCCGCTGGCCTTCATTCACAAGACGCGTCGCACCGACGTCGCCAACGAGGTCGTCGCCAACCGCGTCGTGGGTGACGTCACCGGCCGCATCTGCATCCTGACCGACGACATGATCGACACCGGCGGCACGATCGTGAAGGCTGCCGAGGCCTGCGTGGCCGACGGGGCAGCCGGCGTCATCATCGCGGCGACCCACCCCATCCTCAGCGACCCCGCGGTGGACCGCCTCAAGAACTCCAGCGCGATCGAGATCGTGGTGACCAACACCCTGCCGATCCCCGACGACAAACAGTTCGACAAGCTCACGACGCTCTCGATCGCCCCGCTGATCGCCCGCGCGATTCGCGAGGTCTTTGAGGACGGCTCGGTCACGAGCATGTTCGACGGGCACGCGTGAGCCTGCTGTAGCCTCCCTCCGGTGTCAGCCACCGGGGGAACTGCAGCAGTAGAAGCGCGCGATCTGCGCCGTACGTTCAAGACCAAGCAGGGCAGCGTCCTGCGACCGACCCGCACGACGGTCGAGGCGGTCAAGGGCGTCAGCTTCGAGATCGCTCCCGGCGAGCTGTTCGGGCTGCTCGGTCCCAACGGCGCGGGCAAGACGACGACGATCAAGATGCTGATCACGTTGCTGATCCCGACCTCGGGCAGCGCTACGGTGCTCGGGCACGACGTCGTCACCGACGTGCGGGAAGTACGCCGCCGCATCGGCTACGTCTTCGGCGGCGACCGCGGGCTCTACGAGCGGCTCAGCGGGCTCGACAACCTGCGCTACTTCTCCGAGCTGTACGGCGTCGCGCCCCGCGACCAGAAGGCGCGCATCGGCTCCCTGCTCGAGCTCGTCGGACTCACGGGTCGTGAGGGCGAGCGGGTCGAGGGCTACTCGCGCGGCATGCGCCAGCGGCTCCACATCGCCCGCGGGTTGCTGCACGACCCGGACGTCCTCTTCCTCGACGAGCCGTCGATCGGCATCGACCCGGTCGGTGCCCGCGAGCTCCGGGCGACCATCGCCGGGTTGCGCGAGCAGGGCAAGACCGTGCTGCTGACCACCCACTACATGTTCGAGGCCGACGAGCTGTGCGACCGGATCGCCGTCATCCGGGCCGGGGAGATCGTCGCCGAGGGGACGCCCGCCGAGCTCAAGCGCCTGGTCACGTCCGGCCGGGTCCTCGAGGTCGAGACCTACGGCGTCGCGGGCGAGGTCGTCGACTCGGTGCGCGACGTCGCCGGGGTCCGCACGGTCGCCGTGGAGGACCGCGGCCCGCTCCAGGTGCTGGTCGTGGGCTCGGAGCCGGACACCGAGGTGACCCAGTCCGTGCTCGCCCGCATGGGCGATACCCGCGTCGGTCGTGTCAGCCACCGCGACCCGTCCTTGGAGGACGCCTACGTCGAGCTGGTCACGGGAGCCGGCGCGTGAGTCGACTGCGTCAGCTGTGGGTCTGCTACCGGCTGCAGCTCAAGGTCATGATGTTCTCGCCGTTCGAGGGCTTCCTGCAGGTCTTCTTCCCGCTGATGTTCGCCACCGCGGCGTTGCTGGTGTACCGCGTGAACAACGACCCCGACGCGATGCTCTTCGCCGGCATCGGCGCGGCTGCCATGGGCATCTTCACCTCGCAGACCACCACTGCCGCCACGCTCGTGCAGCGAGAGAGACGGGCCGGGACCCTGGAGCTCGTGCTCGCTGCTCCCACACCGTTCGCCTTCGTCGTGCTGCCGAGCACGTTCGCGATGGCCACCCTCGGTCTCTACAGCGTGGTCGCGGTGATCCTGTGGGACTGGTGGCTCTTCGACCTGCCGCTGCAGGTCGAGAACTGGCCGGGTTTCGTGCTCAGCATCCTGATGGCGACGTTCACCATCGCCCTCTTCGGCTTCCTGCTGTCGGTGACAGTGGTGCGCTACCGCACCGCGTGGGCCCTCGGCTCGGCGCTGGAGTATCCCGGCTGGCTGCTCTGCGGCTTCGTCGTCCCCTTGTCGTTCCTGCCGGGCTGGGCGCTGCCGCTGTCGTGGGCGCTGGCCCCGACGTGGGGCGTGGCTGCGATGCGAGCCTCAGCAGCGGGGGAGAGCCCGTGGTTCGACCTGGCGGTCTGCCTGGGTGTCGGCCTGGCCTACGCGGTCCTGGCGGCGTGGCTCGGCGTACGCCTCATCGACTCCGCCCGTCGCAACGCGACGCTGGCGCTCACGTGAGGCGACCGCGATGACGAGCGTGCGCATCTTCTTCATCGGTGGCCTGATGAGCTTCCGGGCGCTCTTCAACTGGATGAACCCGTGGATCTTCGTCCCGACCACCCTTCTGGGGCCGATCACGCAGATCCTGCTGTTCGCCTACGTCGGACGTGCGGCGGGCGTGGGCGACGACGAGTTCTTCATCATCGGCAACGCGCTCAACTACGCCGCGATCCCGGGCATGTTCGCGATGACCTTCACCATCGGCGGCGAACGCTTCGCCCAGACCCTCGGCCTGGTCCTCGTCAGCCCGGCCCGGAGGATCCCGCTGTTCCTCGGACGCGCGCTGCCCGTGATCGTCAACGGCTGGGGAACGGCGATGATCGGCATCGTCTCCGGGGTGTGGCTGCTTGACGCACACATCCCCGCAGGCTCGTGGCCGCTGGTCTGCCTGGTGGTCGCGGTCGGGTGCATGGCCACCGCAGGCATCGGGCTGGTGATGGGCGCGGTCAACCTCGTCTATCGCGACGGCGCCACCTTGGGCAACGTCGTGTTCCTCGTGCTGCTGATCTTCACGGGCACCAACGTCGCCCTCGACGACCTGCCCCACTGGATGGCTGCGATCGGACGCTTCCTCCCGCTGAGCCATGCCATCGAGGCGAGCCGGATGGTCGCCGACGGGGCGTCGTGGGGTGCCGTGCAGGGACTTGTCGGCCGCGAGCTCCTGATCGGCGTGGTGTACGTCGCAGTCGGGCTCGTCGCCATCCGGTGGTTCGAGCACCTGAGCCGGACGGGCGCGACCCTCGACCGGATCTAGCTCGTCGGCCCCCCGGCTGCCGCGCCGATTCGACCGAGCCCCGAGCGGGGTCTAGTCTTCTCAGGTTGCCTCGGCGAGGGAGCTTCGCACTCCGTGATCGACAGGGCCGGCCATGATCCTTACGCCGCGCGCCCGCGATCGGGAGCGTGGCGTTCTGCGTCTCCGGGGCCCCACGATCCGAACGCACGTGGCCGAACGTATGAGGAGTGAACATGTCTGAAGCAGAAAAGATCATCACGGAGAACCGCTCGGAGTTCGGCAAGGGCGCCGCCCGCCGCATCCGTCGCGACAACAAGATCCCGGCGGTCATCTACGGCCACGGCAACGACCCCGTCCACGTGATCCTCCCCGGTCACCAGACGATGATGGCGCTCAAGCACGGCGGCGCCAACGCCCTGCTCGCGCTCGACATCGAGGGCTCCGAGCAGCTCGCCATCCCCAAGGACGTGCAGGTCGACCCGATCCGTCGCGTCATCGAGCACATCGACTTCGTCGCCGTCCGCCGGGGCGAGAAGGTCACCGTCGACGTGCCGATCCACGTCGTGGGCGATGCCGCTCCTGACACACTCGTCGTGAACGAGAACAACGTCATCTCCGTCGAGGCCGAGGCCACCCACATCCCCGAGTTCTTCGAGGTGTCCGTCCAGGGTCTGCCCGAGGGCACCCAGATCCTCGCCAAGGACCTCGACCTGCCCGAGGGCACGACGCTGCTCGCCGACGAGGACCTGCTCATCGTCAACATCACGCAGCAGATCTCCGCCGAAGCCCTCGAGGCCGAGCTGGAAGAGGCCGAGGCTGACCTCGGGATCGAGCACGACGCGTCCGACGAAGAGATCGCCGAGGCCCAGGAAGAGGCCGCCGCGATCGAGGCGAGCGACGACGACGCCGCCAAGGGCGACGACTCCTCGGAGTGATCCATCGCTTCGTTCGTCTGCGCCGCACCGGGATCTCCGGTGCGGCGCAGTCGCGTTGGAGGCGCCGCGTTCCGGCTTGGGAGGATGACCACATGAGTGACGACGTCTGGATGATCGTCGGCCTGGGCAACCCCGGCCCGAACTACGCGGGACACCGCCACAACATCGGCTATCTCGTGACCGACGAGCTCGCCCACCGCATGGGCAGCGGGTTCCGCGCCCACAAGACCGGCCGCGCCGACGTCGTCGAGGGGCGCCTGACGCCGCCGGGGACGCCGGGCCCGCGCGTCGTGCTCGCTCGCCCGCGGAGTTACATGAACGAGCTGGGAGGCCCGGTCAAGGCGCTGGCGACCTTCTACAAGGTGCCCCCGGAGCGGATCGTCGCCATCCACGACGAGCTCGACATCGCCTTCAACACCCTGCGGGTCAAGCTCGGAGGGGGCGACAACGGCCACAACGGCCTGCGCTCGATGCGCAGCAGCCTGGGCACCGGAGACTTCTACCGCGTGCGGGCCGGCATCGGACGCCCGCCGGGGCGCCAGGAGGTGGCGGACTTCGTCCTGTCCAACTACTCGAAGACCGAGCTGAAGGACGTCGCCTTCCAGGTGATGGATGCCGCGGACGCCGTCGAGTCGCTGATCACCGTCGGCCTGGAGAAGACGCAGCAGCGGTTCAACAGCTGAGGTTCAGCTCAGTGCTGGCTCTGCGTGCTGGTCGGCGGTGGTGCGGCGGAGGCAGCCTCCAGGCCCCCTGTGATGCGGAGGCAGGCGAGCAGGGCGGCAGCGATTCTCACGTGTCGGGCCACGGGGTGTGGGTGCGACGGTCATGGTCATCAGGCGCCCTTCTCGGTGCGTTGTCCTTCAGGCGTGAAGCAGGTTCAGGCGCGCCGAGTCGCGTCGTTGCGGTGCCGTGGGTCGCCGGCGACCCGGCCGTGGTTCGAGCTGGTCGGGCTGGGGGCAACGCCGGGCCACCGACCGAGCCGCCGGGTGGGGGCACCGTGCCCTGCGCCATGGTGTCCCCTTTCTCCGACCGCTCGAGAAGTGCCTCGAGCCTAGGCTCGCGCGCCTGCACGGGAATGCTCCCAATGGGGCCAAGCCCCTTCCGTTCAGGGGGTGTGCTGCCACATGACGTGGTTGGCCAGGCCGACGGCCGCCAGCTGCGAGGACACCTCGAGCTTGGCCAGGATCGACTTCACCTGGGTGCGCACGGTTGCCTCCGAGACGACGCCCAGCTCGGCGATCCGCCGCACGTTGTGTCCCTCGATCAGGAGGCCGAGGATGTCCTTCTCCCGAGGGGTGAGGCGCTCGAGCCGGCGGCGCATGTCGTCGTCGACCATCCGGGTGCCGCGCCAGGCGTCGAGCAGGAACACAGTCTCGGCACTCGTCATGACGGGCAGACCGAGATGCAGCCGGCGAACGGTGCTGAGCGTCTCCGACAGCGGCCCGACCTTGGAGACGACCTTGCGTGCCCCTTCGTGGACGCAGGCACCCCAGCGACCCCGGTCGCTCGACGCAGTGACGACAACCACCTGGACACCCGCCCGGGTCAACGGCGCGATCAGGGTCATCCCGTCGCCGAACCTGCCGAGGTCCAGGTCCAGGAGTGCGATGCGGGCCTCGGAACGTAGGGCCGCAGACTGCAGGGTGGACATCGACCCGCCGACCTCGGGCAGTGCCAGGCGGCGTACGTCGTGGCCCTCGAGGGACAACGCCAGCTCGAGGGACTCCGCGAACAGCGCATGGTCCTCGATGAGGAGGATCCGCGTGCTAGGCAGCGGGTTCGGAGCCGTGGACATGGTTCTCCTCGGACTGCCGTGCCGCGGGCAGGCGGATGACGAAGGACGAGCCTGCGGTGCTCGGCACAGCGAGGTCGAGGGAACCACCCTGCTCGACGACGAGCCGGCGAGCCAGGTTGAGACCGATGCCCTGCCCCCGGGACTCATCGCCCCGGACACCCCAGTCGAAGATCTGCTCCCGGAACTCGGTGGGCACGCCGGGACCCTCGTCACTGACGGCGATCTCCACGAGTCCCCCGTCGTGGGTCACCGCGATGGTGCTGGCCACCCCACCGTGCGTCGCGGCGTTGTCGATGAGGATGTTCAGGGCTTCTGCCACTACGTCGGGTCGGGCGTGCGCCGTCGCGCCCGTCGGCTCCCAGGTGATCGCGCGGCCCTGGGCCCGGTGGGAAGCAAGGAGGACGTCGATCGTTTCGTCGATGTCGACCGGTCCCGCCGCGTCGGTTCGGCAACCGGAGACGAGCCGCTCGAGGCGGTCCAGCTCCGAGCGGATCGAGTGCTCCAGCTGGGCGTGCGTGTCGGCGCTGATCTCGTGGTCGTCCAGCAGCCGGCAGGCGCACGCCGCACCGGCGAGCGTGCTGCGGATCTCGTGCAGCTGCTCGCGGCTGCCGCGCCAGCTGGCCTCCATCTCGAGGAGCGAGCTCTCCAGAGCAGCCGAGCGTCGATGCTCGTCGCGAAGCTTCTGTCGGCGCAGCAAGAACGTCGCGCACGCGCCGGCGGTTGCGCCTGTCATCACCAGCACGACCGACGAGCCCGGGCTCCGCGCTACGGCGGCCATCAGCAGCATCGCTGCCGGGACGCCCGTGAGCAGTGCAACCAGCAGTCCTTCTCGCCAGCCCATGAATGTCTTGTTCGTCATCACTTGTCGCATGGCCCCCCGGCCCCCTCACCCTTCATGCGAGCCAAGTTCCCGCGACACCTGACCCGATTCGCTGCACGAAGCGGTGCTCGTTCAGGACCGCCTGCTGCGCCCCCCGAGGGTTGCCCTCCCGAATGTAGACCCGGGACGCCACTGCGTCACCCCCCCCAATGGCCCGATACCCCATCTGGGGTACGCCTGGACTAGACAGGGAGCCGCGCGGACGAGGCAGGAGGCGGCACTGGGCCGCCCACTAGGCTGACGCCGTGACTGAGCCGACCCCCGATCCCCGTGCCCTCGACGACCACGCCTTCGCTGTCTGGGCTGCCGAGCGAGCAGGGGACGTGCTTCTCCAGGTCCGCTCCGAAAGCGGCCTGACGGGCAAGGAGCTCAAGGATGCCGGGGACGCCGCGGCGCAGGAGCTGCTTGCCCGGCTGCTTGCCGAGCACCGCCCGGGCGACGCGATCCTGAGCGAGGAGGCGACCGATGACCGCGCCCGCCTCGATGCCGACCGCGTGTGGATCATCGACCCGCTCGACGGCACCCGCGAGTTCTCCGAGCCGCCGCGTGACGACTGGGCCGTGCACGTCGCCCTCTGGGAGGCAACGGGCGCCGACGGCGGCGAGCTGACGGCCGGTGCCGTGGCCCAGCCGGCGTTGGGCGAGACGTTCAGCACCGGCGCGCCCATCGCCGTACCTCCCCGCACGTCGGACCGGCCCCGGATCGCGGTCTCCCGCACCCGGCCTCCGGCCTTCGTGGAGGCGCTCGCGGCCGAGATCGACGCCGAGCTCGTCCCGATGGGTTCGGCCGGCGTGAAGGTCATGAGCGTGGTCCGCGACCTCGCCGACGCCTACGTCCACGCCGGCGGGCAGTACCAGTGGGACAACGCCGCGCCGGTGGCCGTGGCTCGCGCGGCGGGTCTGCACTGCTCTCGGGTGGACGGGTCTGCGTTGGTCTACAACGAGGCCGAGACCTCGCTGCCCGACCTCATCGTGTGCCGTCCCGAGCTCGCCGAGCAGATCCTCGACTTCGTCAGGCGCAACGGGACGAGCTGACGCCGCAGGGCTACCTGAGCGCCTCGGGGTGCCTCTCGAGGTAGCGGTCGACCGGGATGGGGTGCCGCGTCGCGTAGCCCTCCTCCAGCCACACCCCACCGCGCTGCGTCAGGTAGTAGACCTGCCACGAGTGGAAGCCGAGGAGGGCACGCGGTCGCCTCTGCATGACCCCGGCGTGCAGGCTGACGCCCCGGACGTATGCCGAGGAGTTGTTGTAGCGGTAGAGCGCGGCGGCCTTGTCCCGGCTGAACCCGTTGGCCCGGAGCAGCCGCGCGGCCGCGAGGATGGCGTCGTGCGGATCGTTGATGTCGCCACCGTTGCCGTAGATGTCCCACGTCGTCGGCATGAACTGCATCGGCCCCTGGGCGCCCGCCACGGAGGTCCCGCGGATCCGCCCGAAGGCCGTCTCGACGAGGTGGATCGCGGCGAGGTACTCCCAGTCGACGCCGTAGCGCCGTTCTGCCTCCCGGTAGAAGCCCTTCAGGATGAGCGCCGGCGGGGGAGCCAGGATCCGCCACGCGGGAAGCTCGTCCGCGAGCTCGGAGGGGGCGCTCGGGTGCATGGACCTGAAGGCGAGCCGGGCGGTCACGTTGTCCCGGGTCTGCGTCCTCATCGAGGCGTCGAGGTCGTCCAGGACGCGAGGCAGCCAGCGAGGGTGGGCGACGATCTCCCTCACCGCCAGCTGCTCGGCGTGACCGGCCCAGGCGATCTCGTCGGCCGTGGCCTCGGTGTCCTTGACGATCCGCAGCGCTCTCTGGATCTGGCGGGCCGCCTCGGCGGCGCTGGTGGGCCGACGGGGGATCTCGGCAGCCGACTCGGTCGCCCGGGTCGTCGTCGGCGTACGACTCGAGGCGGTGGGGCCTGAAGTGCGCTCCTGCGCGCACGCGGGCGCCCCGGACATGACCAGGAGGAGGGTGAGGGAGACGGCGCGGCTCACGGGCTCCAGCCTACGTCCGGGCAAACACGTTGCCGCTTCCGTCGGGCAGTGCCGGCCTGACGACATGACCTCACTCGTCTCGCACACGACCGTTGACTGCTCCGACGCCTTCGAGCTCTCCGAGTGGTGGAAGGCACTGCTCGGGTACGTCGACCTGGAGGGCGACCCCAACCTGCCCGCCACGAGGAGTGCATGATCCGTGACCCGGACACCGATCATCAGATCCTCTTCATCGAGGTCCCGGATCGCAAGTCGGGCAAGAACCGGATGCATTTTCGACCTTCGCCCGCGGGAGGGAACGCGCGACGACGAGGTCGAGCGCGTGCGCGCGTGGGGCGCCACCGAGGTGGCCGACCATCGCGGCCAGTACGGCCCGGGCACGGGCTGGGTGGTCCTCGCCGACCCCGAGGGCAACGAGTTCTGCATCCTGCGCTCCGAGGCGGAGGCCAGGGCGGGCCCGCAGGCGGCCAGCACGGATGAATGAGTTGACCCCCGGAGCCGGCGCTCCGGGGGTCGTATGAGTCTCGTTCGGGTGGTGCCGAGCCGTCAGTAACGGATCGTGTAGAACCCGGCTGCCAGGCCCGTCATCTCGGAGCTGCCCTTGATGATCACGCGGAAGAAGACCTTCTTGCCGCGCGCGCCGGTGGGCAGCTTGACGCGGAACTGGCTCTTCTTGTTGGTGCGCACCGAGCGGTACTTCTTGTAGCTCTTGCCGACCTTGCGCTGGATGATGACCTTCTTCTTCGCATAGGACGGCTTGATCTTGCCGACGATGCTCGTGCCCGGCGTCTTGGCGTTCAGCTTGTACGTGACGGGGACGGCCAGCGGCGCGGACTCCCCGGGCAGGTAGGTGTCGTAGAACTCATTCGGCGCGGTGAAGCCGGTGTAGACGACCTTGAGCTGCGTGTTGGACGTGAAGGTCCACGGGCCGGGGAAGTAGAGGAAGCCCGGGCTGTCGTCGGTCGCGATCGTGGTCCACACGGGGTTGGCCGGGGTGTAGATCTGGAGCTGCGCCTGGCCCCCGGAGGGGGTGTCGACAGCGGTGGGACCCGTCACGGAGCCGCTGACGTAGAAGTCGTCGCCGTAGGTGTAGAGGCTCTGCGCCGGGCTGATGTCGAAGGCGATGTTCGGCGTGTAGGTCTGGCCGTCTGCGTTGGCCGGTGCTGACACGGCGAGTGGTGTGAGCCCGAGCAGCCCGGCTGCGGCCAGGCCCGTGATGATTCGCTTGAAGCGCATGGCTTCGTTCCCCTTTCGCGCGGGCGCATCCGTGGCGCCCTGATGTCATCGGACCAGAAGCCGGGTCCGGCGGTGGAAGGCTACCCAAGGGCGGAGGTAGCAAACGTCCGGGATCGACATATGGTGGGAGTCTCCCCCCATCCGCAGCGGATGGGGGTCTGTCCGCGTGCGCCGGACGCCCATGGATCGCGATGGAGGTCGCCGTGCCACACCCCGAGACTCCGCTGACCGCGGTGGCCGACGCCGTGCTGGGCGGACCGGTGCTGGCAGAGGCCATGGCCGTGGCTGGTCACGTCCCGGCGCTCGACCTCACCGGTCCGGCAGCGGTGCGGCCGCTCGTCATCAAGGGACTGGTCGACGCGGGCCGGACCGTCCTCGCGGTGGCCGCCACGGCCCGTGAGGCCGAGGACCTGGTCCTGGAGCTGGCCGACCTGGTCGACCCCGCGACCGTGGCCTACTACCCGTCGTGGGAGACGCTGCCCCATGAGCGGTTGAGCCCGCGGAGCGACACGGTGGGCCGGCGGCTGGCCGTCCTGCGTCGGCTCAAGCACCCGGGGACCAACCCGACCAACGGCCCGCTGCGCGTGATCGTCGCCCCGGTGCGCTCCATCCTGCAGCCGCAGGTGAAGGGGCTGGCCGACCTCGAGCCGGTGGAGCTCGCTCCTGGCATGTCGGTGTCGCTGGACGACGTCGTCCGTGGGCTGGCGGATGCGGCGTACTCCCGGGTCGACATGGTCGAACGCCGAGGCGAGTTCGCGGTGCGTGGCGGCATCGTCGACGTCTTCCCGCCCACCGAGGAGCACCCCCTGCGCGTGGAGTTCTGGGGCGACGAGGTCGAGGAGATCCGCTCGTTCGCAGTGGCCGACCAGCGCACCCTCGACTCGCTGGACCGCCTGTGGGCGCCGCCGTGCCGCGAGCTGCTGCTGACCGACGACGTACGCCGCCGCGCGGCCGACCTCGGCAAGGCGCACCCGCAGCTCCTCGAGCTCACCGACAAGATCGCCGCCGGCATCGCGGTCGAGGGGATGGAGTCCCTCGCACCGGTGCTGGTGGAGGAGATGGAGCTCCTGGTGGACCTCCTGCCCGACGACACGACCGTGCTGGTGCTCGACCCCGAGCGCGCCCGCACGCGTGCTCACGACCTGGTGGCGACGAGCGAGGAGTTCCTCGGCGCCAGCTGGGCGGCTGCCGCAGGAGGGGGTCAGTCACCGGTCGACCTCGGTGCAGCGTCCTACCGCAACGTGGCCGACGTCCGGATGGCCGCTCTCGAGCGTCACCTCGGCTGGTGGACCGTCAGCCCCTTCGGGATCGAGAGCGACGCCGAGCAGGTCACCGACGTCGACGCACTTGCCGGGGCCGTCACGTCGCGAGCGCTCGCCGTGACAGCAGCCGAGGCCTACCGCGGTGACATGGACCGGGCGATCACTGACATCCGCGGCTGGCTGACCGCCGGGTTCCGCGTCACCGTCGTGCACCAGGGGCACGGTCCCGCCGAGCGCATGGTCGAGGTGCTCGCCGAGCACGACGTCGCGGCCGCGCTCGTCGAGGGCGAGGTCGCGCTCGACGCCAGCGTCGTCACCGTGACGACGGGCTGTCTCGTCAACGGCTTCGTCGATGCCGACGCCCGCATCGCCGTGCTCACCGGGGAGGACCTCTCGGGGCAGAAGGCCTCGACCCGCGACATGCGCAAGATGCCGGCGCGACGCAAGAAGCAGATCGACCCGCTCGAGCTCAAGGCCGGCGACTACGTCGTGCACGAGCAGCACGGTGTCGGGCGCTTCGTGGAGATGAAGCAGCGTGAGGTGCAGGGCGCCACCCGCGAATACCTCGTCCTCGAATACGGCTCCTCCAAGCGCGGTGCTCCCGCGGACCGGCTCTTCGTGCCGGCGGACTCCCTCGACCAGGTCACGCGCTACGTCGGTGGCGAGCAGCCGAGCCTCGACCGCCTCGGCGGGGGCGACTGGACCAAGCGGAAGAACCGCGCCCGCAAGGCGGTCAGGGAGATCGCGGCCGAGCTGATCAAGCTGTACGCCGCGCGGCAGGCCACCAAGGGACACGCGTTCGGCCCCGACACCCCGTGGCAGACCGAGCTCGAGGACGCCTTCCCGTTCCACGAGACCCCCGACCAGCTCAGCACGGTCGAGGAGGTCAAGGCCGACATGCGCCGCGTCGTACCCATGGACCGGCTCGTGTGCGGCGACGTCGGCTACGGCAAGACCGAGATCGCCGTGCGCGCGGCCTTCAAGGCGGTCCAGGACGGCAAGCAGGTCGTCGTGCTCGTGCCCACCACGCTGCTGGTCACCCAGCACTTCTCGACGTTCTCCGAGCGGATGAGCGGCTTCCCGGTCAACCTCAAGGGCCTGAGCCGCTTCCAGACCGACAAGGAGGCCAAGGAGGTCCTGGCCGGCCTCGCCGACGGCACCGTCGACATCGTGATCGGCACC
>NZ_JAOPXV010000158.1 GCF_025964975.1 Nocardioides sp. | reverse complement strand
ACCCGGTGCTGGTGCGGCCGTCGTACGTCCTCGGTGGCCGCGGCATGGAGATCGTCTACAGCGACGAGGCCCTCGAGGGCTACATCGCCCGCGCGACGCAGGTCAGCCCCGAGCACCCCGTGCTCGTCGACCGGTTCATCGACGACGCGATCGAGATCGACGTCGACGCGCTCTTCGACGGCCACGAGCTCTTCCTCGGCGGGGTGATGGAGCACATCGAGGAGGCCGGCATCCACTCCGGCGACTCGTCCTGTGCGCTGCCGCCCATCACCCTCGGTGCCAGCGAGATCACCCGCATCCGGCACGCCACCGAGGCCATCGCGCGCGGGGTCGGCGTCCGTGGGCTGCTCAACATCCAGTTCGCCTGGGCCTCCGACGTGCTCTACGTCCTGGAGGCCAACCCGCGGGCGTCGCGCACCGTCCCGTTCGTCTCGAAGGCGACGGGCACCCCGTTGGCCAAGGCGGCCGCCCGGGTGATGCTGGGCGAGTCGATCGCCGACCTCCGCGCCGCCGGCGTCCTGCCCCAGCGCGACGGCGGCGACCTGCCCGAGGACGCCCCCATCGCGGTCAAGGAGGCGGTGATGCCGTTCAACCGGTTCAAGACCCCCGACGGTCGCAACGTCGACACCATCCTCGGTCCGGAGATGAAATCGACCGGTGAGGTGATGGGCTTCGACGCCGACTTCGGCCGAGCCTTCGCCAAGGCGCAGACAGCCTCCTACGGCTCCCTGCCCACGAGCGGACGCGTCTTCGTCTCAGTGGCCAACCGCGACAAGCGCAACATGATCTTCCCGATCAAGGTGCTCGCCGAGCGTGGCTTCGAGATCCTGGCCACGGCCGGCACCGCCGGTGTGTTGCGTCGCAACGGCGTCGAGGTCACGACCGTGCGCAAGCACCACGAGGGGGAGGGGCCCGAGGGCGAGCAGACCACCGTGCAGCTGATCCGCAACGGCGGCATCGACCTCGTGGTCAACACGCCCTACTCGACGAGCGGGTCCGCCCGCGTCGACGGCTACGAGATCCGCACCGCCGCCGTGAGGGCCAACATCCCGTGCATCACGACCGTGCAGGGCCTCGGCGCTGCCGTGCAGGGGATCGAGGCGCTGGCTGCCGGCGGCATCGGGGTCCGCAGCCTCCAGGAGTGGAACGCGTCGACGCTGGAGTCGCGCTGATGGGGCGGCCCTACCGCCTCCTCTTCGACCACCTGCTCAGCCGGACGGACCCCGAACGCGCACACCACGCTGCCTTCGCGGTGATCCGCGCGGCCGCACCCGCGACGAGCCGGCTGCCACGGGGGACCGGGCAGCCGGTCACGGCGATGGGACTGCGTTTCCCGCATCCCCTCGGGCTGGCCGCAGGCTTCGACAAGAACGCCGTCGGCATCGACGCCCTGGCCGCGCTGGGCTTCGGGCACGTCGAGATCGGGACGGTGACCGGGGAGCCGCAGTCCGGCAACCCCGCACCCCGGATGTTCCGGCTGCCGGCGGACCGCGCGATCGTCAACCGGATGGGCTTCAACAACGACGGTGCCGAAGCCGTGGCGAGGCGGCTGGCGGAGCGTCGGCGACGGAGGGGATCCGCCGGCCCGGTCCTGGGTGTCAACATCGGCAAGACCAAATCGGTCCCCGAGGAGCACGCCGTCGCCGACTACGAGAAGAGCGCACGCCTGCTGGCGCCGTACGCCGACTATCTGGTCGTCAACGTCAGCTCGCCCAACACCCCGGGGCTCCGGAACCTCCAGGCCGTCGACAAACTCGAGCCCCTTCTCCGGGCGGTCCGCGCGCAGGCCGACCGCGTGACCGAGGCAAGGGTCCCGTTGCTGGTGAAGATCGCGCCCGACCTCAGCGACGAGGACGTGCTGGCCACCGCGGACCTCGCCGTGGCGCTCGGCCTCGACGGCATCATCGCCACGAACACCACCGTCAGCCGTGAAGGACTGCGCAGCGCTGACAGCGATGTGGCGACGATCGGCGCCGGAGGCCTGTCCGGTCGACCCCTCACCCGTCGGGCCGACGAGGTGATGCGCGCGCTGCGCGGCCGGGTCGATGACGACATGACCCTGGTCGGCGTCGGCGGGATCACCACGGCCGAGGACGCTCGTGAGCGCCTCGCCGCGGGAGCGCAGCTCCTGCAGGCCTACACGGCGTTCGTCTACGAAGGACCCCTGTGGCCCAGGACGCTGGTGAGCGCGCTTGGCTGACGAGCACGGACCCCTGCACGTCACCGGTGAGGTGCTGGCCACCAAGAAGGCGGGCGCCTACCGGCTCCTGACGATCGCTGCGCCCGGCATCCCGCAGCGCTTCCGGGCCGGCAACTTCGTGGCCGTCAGCGTGGACGGTGGCCGCCTCGCGCGTCGACCCCTCTGGATTCACCGCGTCAAGGAGGCCGGGGCGTTCGGGGCGACCCTCGACGTGGTCGTCAACGCGGTGGGGCCGGGCACGACCTGGCTCGCGCAACGTCCAGTTGGTGCCAGGCTCGAGGTAACCGGGCCCTTGGGACGCCCGTTCGCCCTGCCGCGTGAGCCCGTCGCCTGCGTGCTCGTCGGCGAGGGGCACAGCGCGGCGCCGCTGTTCCCGCTCGCTGAGCGGCTCCGCCAACGCGGCTGCGCGGTCACCCTCGTCGTGGCAGGCCCCGACGAGGCCGGTCTCCTGTCCGCACTGGAGGCTCGGCGCTCCGCTCGCGCCGTCACCGTGATCACCGGCGACGGCTCCGTCGGGGTGCGCGGCGACGTCGCCACCCACATCGAGAGCGTCCTGGAGCGAGCGGACGCCGACGTGGTCTACGCGGGCGGACCGCTGCCGATGCTGCGGGCCGTCGCCGCTGCGGCCGAACGGCGCGGCGCGTGGAGCCAGGTGGCCCTCGAGACGCCCATGCCCTGCGCGACCGGACTGTGCCAGGGCTGCCCGGTCCCGGTGGTCTCCTACGACGGTGTCTCCCGGGTGGTGCGGGGCTGCGTGGACGGCCCGGTGGTCCGGGGGGACCGCGTGGACTGGGATTCCCTCCGATGAGCAGGCAACCCGGGCCGGTCATGGTCGCGAGCGGTTGCGGAGGCACCGGGCGTGAGCTTGCGGCGTACGCCGAACTCGTCGGCCTCGACTTCGTCACCCGGTCGATCACGCTCGACCCACGCCCCGGGGGACCGGCCCTTCGCATCGCGGAGAGCCCGAGCGGGCTGGTCAACGCGATCGGTCTGCAGAACCCCGGCCTCGAGCACTTTCTCGCCACCGAGCTGCCCTGGCTGGTCCGGGCCGGCGCCCACGTCTTCGTCTCGATCGCCGGCGGCAGCATGGGGGAGTACGCCGACCTGGCGCGCCGCCTCGGCCGGGCCCCCGGCGTGGCCGGGATCGAGATCAACCTCGGCGCCCCCCACCAGGTCGGCGAGGGGCTCTTCGACGTGCGCGAGCCCTATCACGCCGCCAGCGTGGTGGCAGCCGTCCGTCGCGAGTTCCCCGCGAACCTGCCGGTGCTCGCCAAGCTGCGGCCCGACCTCACGCGCGTCGTGGAGGGAGCCCGGGGAGCCGTCGACGCAGGTGCGAGCGCCGTCGTGGTCGGCAACTCCATCCCTGCCGCGATGCCCGACGGCCGCCCGGGTGGCCTGAGCGGCCCGGCGATCGGCCCGGTCTCGCTGCGTTGCCTCGTCGAGGTCGTGTCCGCCCTGGACCATGTCGCGGTGATCGGTGCGGGCGGCGTGAGCAGCGTCGAGGACGCCCGGCGCCTCCTCGACCTCGGGGCCAGCGCCGTCCAGATCGGCACCGCACTGTTGCATGATCCGACCACGGTGGCGCGCGTGCGCGCTGCCCTGACCAGAGAAGAGGACCCGCTATGAGGTTCGGTGCCCGGCTCCACGACGCGATGACCGGCCGAGGCAGGTTGTGCGTGGGGATCGACCCGCACTCGTCGCTGCTGCACGAGTGGGGCCTCGACGACACCGTCGCGGGGCTGGAGAGGTTCGCCCTGACCGTAGTCGAGGCGGTCGCCCCCGAGGTGAGCGTCATCAAGCCGCAGAGCGCCTTCTACGAGCGCTTCGGCTCCCGCGGGATCGCCGTCCTCGAGCGGGTCATCGCGGAGTCGCGGGCAGCTGGCGCGCTCGTGCTGCTGGACGTGAAGCGCGGCGACATCGGGTCGACCAGCCAGGCCTACGCCGATGCCTATCTCGACCCCTCGTCCCCGCTCGCCAGCGATGCCATCACGGTCAGTCCGTTCCTCGGCTTCGGGTCCATCCAGCCGATGATCGACACGGCCCGCTGCCACGATGCGGGCGTCTTCGTGCTGGCCCTGACCTCCAACGAGGAGGGGCTTGAGGTCCAGCACGCTCGCACCGGCGGGGGTGCCACCGTGGCCGGGACGATGTTCGCGCACCTCGCCCGGGTCAACGCCGACGTACGACCACTCGGCGACGTGGGTGCCGTGATCGGAGCCACCATCGGCTCCTCGGACGAGCGCTTCGACTTCAACGGCCCCGTGCTGGCACCCGGGTACGGCGCCCAGGGTGGCACCGTCGAGGACCTCCGCCGCATCTTCGGGCACACGGCGCGGCACGTGCTGCCCAGTTCCTCGCGGTCGGTCCTCTCAGCCGGTCCCGACCTGGCCTCCCTGCGTGAGGCGGCGCGTCGCGGCAACGAGGCCGTCGCATCGCTGGGCGAGGCGTGAAAGGGGCACTGGTCGCCACCGCGGCCCTGACGGCCGTCGCGCTGACCGGCTGCAGGGGCGGTGACCGGGCCGGTCCGGACAGCGACTACTGCCAGGCCGTGCAGGAGCACCAGGCCCCCCTGAGCGACATCGCGGCCAGCACCGAGCAGGGTGTTGTCTTCGAGGCTCTCGCCCACTACCGCGACCTGGCCGACCAGGCGCCGCCCGACCTGCGGGACGAGTGGAGCCAGGTGATCAGCCGTATCGAGGCTCTGGAGGAGGCGCTGGGGGAGGCGGACGTCGAACCGTCGGCGTACGACCCGGAGAGGACGCTGAAGAGCCTGCCCGCTGAGGAGCGCAGCGCCATCACCGCCGCCGCGCGCGACCTGGGCGACGAAGCCACGGTGCAGGCGATGTCCGGGATCGAGCAGCAGGCCCTGGACGTGTGCAAGACCCCGCTCAGCCAGTGAACTCGGCCATGGGACCGGGCGCCGATTGCCTGCCGACTGGCGTTCTGACTAGATTGACGCTGACGCGACCGTCCCCGCCTGACTAGGATCCAATTTCGTGGCCTTGCCCCCACTCACGCCCGAGCAGCGCCAAGCCGCGCTCGCCAAGGCTGCCTCCTCCCGCCGCGAGCGGGCAGAGGTGAAGAACCGCCTCAAGAACTCCGGCGCCTCCATCGTCGACGTCCTGCGTGAGGGCCGGGAGAACGAGGTCATCGGCAAGATGCGCGTCATCGAGCTGTTGCAGTCGATGCCCGGGCTCGGCAAGGTCCGCGCCCGCCAGGTGATGACTCGCCTCAGCATCGCCGAGAGTCGCCGCGTCCGCGGGCTCGGCATCAAGCAGGTCGCAGCGCTGACGCGCGAGTTCGGCCCGCAAGAGCCGTCTTGAACGAGGAGAGCACGCGCCCCAGGTCACGACTCATCGTGTTGGCGGGACCCACCGCGGTGGGCAAGGGCACGGTGGCCGCGGAGGTGCGACGGACCCACCCCGAGGTCTGGATCTCCGTCTCCGCCACGACCCGCCCGCCCCGGCCGGGCGAGGAGAACGGCGTCCACTACTGGTTCGTCTCGGACGCCGACTTCGATGCCATGGCACAGCGCGGGGACCTGCTCGAGTGGGCGGTCGTCCACGGCAAGCACCGCTACGGCACGCCTCGCGGGCCGGTTGAGCTCGCGTTGGCTAGCGGCCACCCCGCCATGCTCGAGATCGATCTGCAGGGCGCGCGACAGGTGCGCGAGACGATGCCGGGCGCGTTCTTCGTCTTCCTGGCGCCTCCGACGTGGGAAGAGCTGGAGCGTCGACTGGTCGGTCGCGGCACCGAGACCGCTGCCGAGCGGGAGCGTCGACTGGAGACTGCACGGGTCGAGCTGGCGGCCGAGACGGAGTTCGATGTCACGGTGGTGAACCACGAAGTTCACGCTGCGGCCGAGGAGTTGGTAGCCTTGATGGGAGTCGAGGCTCCAGATCATGAAGAAGCCTCGACCAACTGTTCTCCACCAACATTGTGAGGCTTTAGCTGTGTCTGCCCCCAACATCGCCGCCGAGGGCGTCACCAACCCCTCGATCGATGACCTGCTCACCAAGACCGACAGCAAGTACAAGTTGGTCCTCTACAGCGCGAAGCGCGCCCGGAAGATCAATGCCTACTACTCCCAGCTCGGCGAGGGCCTGCTCGAATACGTCGGTCCGCTCGTCGACACCCACGTCCAGGAGAAGCCGCTCTCGATCGCGCTGCGCGAGATCAACGAGGACCTGCTGACGTGTGAAGACGTCGACCCCGCCGTGCTCGCTGCCGAGGAGGCCGCTGCCGCGACCGCCCGCGCCGAGGCGCAGGCGCAGTTCAACGCTGCTGAGTGACGTGTGACCACTGAGTCCGTCGAGGCCGTGTCCCCTGAGGGGGCGCGGCCTCGCGCTCATGTCGGGGATGGTGCGCCTGCCACAGTTTCCGGGCCCCGGGTCGTCCTCGGGGTGAGCGGCGGCATCGCGGCGTACAAGGTGTGCGAGCTCCTCCGTCGCCTCACCGAGTCGGGTCACGACGTCACGGTCGTCCCGACCGCATCTGCGCTGGAGTTCGTGGGCGCCGCGACCTGGGCCGCGTTGTCCGGCAGACCGGTCTCGAGCGAGGTGTGGACCGACGTCCACGCCGTGCCGCACGTCCGGATCGGTCAGGATGCCGACCTCGTCATCGTGGCTCCCGCCACCGCCGACCTCATGGCCAGGGCCGCCCACGGGCTGGCCGACGACCTGCTCACCAACACCCTGCTGACGGCCGGTTGCCCGGTGGTGTTCGCGCCGGCGATGCACACCGAGATGTGGGAGCACCCCGCGACCGTCGCCAACGTCGCCACCCTGCGCGAGCGTGGCGCGGTGGTGATCGAGCCGGCAGAGGGCCGGCTCACCGGCAAGGACACCGGCAAGGGCCGCCTGCCCGAGGCCTCGGAGATCTTCGACATCGCGATGGACGTGCTGTCCCGGGGCGTCGCTCGCCCCGACCTGGCCGGTCGCCGCGTGGTGGTGAGCGCCGGTGGGACGCGCGAATACCTCGACCCGGTGCGCTTCCTGGGCAACCGCTCCTCGGGGCTCCAGGGCTACGCGCTGGCTCGTGTCGCCGCTGCCAGGGGAGCCGAGGTCACGCTGATTGCGGCCAACGTGTCGCTGCCCGACCCCGCGGGGGTGAAGGTGGTCGCCGTCGAGACGACAGCCGAGCTCCACGACGCGGTGGTGGCGGCCGCTTCGTCCGCGGACGCTGTCGTGATGGCAGCCGCGCCCGCAGACTTCCGGCCGACGTCGGTGAGCGAGGACAAGATCAAGAAGGCTACCGACGGCACGTCGCCGGTGATCGAGCTCGAGCAGAACCCCGACATCCTCCACCAGATCGCCCACCACCGGGTGCGCGAGGGCGCAGTCATCGTGGGCTTCGCCGCCGAGACGGGTGACGCGGACGGCTCGGTCCTCGACCTGGCGCGCGCCAAGCTGACCCGCAAGGGCTGCGACCTGCTCGTGGTCAACGACGTCAGCGGCGGAGCAGTGTTCGGCAGCCCGGACAACGAGGCAGTGATCCTGGGGGCCGACGGCATCAGCGTCGACGTACCCCGTGGCACGAAGGCTGCCCTCGCGCAGGTCATCTGGGACGAAGTGGCGCGCCGGTTCGACCGCGACGTCACTGCCTGAGACCCCCTCAGCCCGCCCCGATCCTTCGCCCGAAGGGGTGAAGATCGCGGCCCTTGACCTTTGGGGTGTAGCGAGTCCGGTCGAAGGTGGGAAGTGTCGGGTGCTGGGGGACGACCGTCCCTCACGACCGACAGGAGCGATCAATGTCCCAGACTTATGGCACTCCCTCCAGCGGAGCTGGCGGCGGCAGCGACCAGCCCTCCGACTGGACTTCGAACAGCGCGCAGGACAGCACGCGTGACGTCGCAGCCGAAGAGGCACGCGGGGTCGCGGGTGACGTGAAGTCGGCGGGGCAGCAGACCGCAGCGACCGCCAAGGACCAGGCCGCCCAGGTGGCCGGCGAGGCGAAGGTCCAGGCTCGCCAGGTCCTCGACCAGGCCAAGCAGGAGCTCGACCAGCAGGTCCAGAGCCAGCACCAGCGCGCCGCAGGCGGGCTGAGCGCCCTGGCCGACGAACTCTCGGGCTTGGTGCAGGGCACCGGCTCGCAGGAAGGCATGGTCCACGACCTCGCCCAGCAGGCAAGCGACCGCGTCCGTGAGGCAGCGCAGTGGCTCGAGCAGCGCCAGCCCGGCGAGGTGCTCGAGGAGGTCCGATCGTTCGCCCGCCGTCGCCCCGGCGCGTTCCTCGCCGCGGCCGCCGTCGCCGGACTCATCGGCGGTCGGATGACGCGGGGCCTGGCTGACCAGGCACGCGACGAGAGCAGCAGCGACTTCTCGAGCGGTCGCCGCATGGCGTCGACCCCCGGCACGGACTCGTACACCTCCGTGCCCGGTCAGCGCGCCTACACCGAGACCCCGGTCGGTATGTCGACGATGCCGCCCACCCCGGCGACCACCTCGTTCGCCGACCCGGTCGACGACGACGTGCTGCTCACCGGCACCTCGGTCGAGGACCCGCTGACCGACACGACTCGGACCTGGGGCGGCGAGCCGTCGGGACCGTACGGCGAGGAGAACCGCTGATGAGCAGCCCGACCGCTGGCCCGGGCGGTGGTGGTCGACCCTCGATGTCCGAGTCCGTCTCCAACGCCATCCCGCCCGCGGAGCCCTTGGGAGGCTCCCACGCGACGTACGAGAAGGGTGAGGTCTCGTCCATCGGGGCGCTGATCTCCGACATCTCCACCGACCTGACCACGCTCCTGCGCCAGGAAGTGGCGCTGGCCAAGGCCGAGGCCACCCAGTCGGCGACCAGGGCAGGAAAGGCCGGCGGACTGCTGGCCGGCGCTGGCGTCGCCGGGCACTTCCTCCTGCTGTTCCTGTCGCTGGCGCTCTGGTGGGCGCTGGGCGACCTGCTCGACGCACCCGGCTGGGCGTTCGTGATCGTCGCCGTCCTCTGGGGAATCGTCGCGGCGGTGCTGGCGTCCATGGGGCGCAAGGAGCTCAAGGAAGTGACCGGTATGGAACGCACCGCCGACACGGCGAAGCGCGTGCCCGATGCACTGAAGGGAAATGAGGGAACACGATGACCAGCTATGACAACTCCAACCACGACGTGAGCACGAGCAACGATCCCGACGTGTTGCGGGCCGAGATCGACCAGACCCGCGCCAACCTGAGCCAGAACGTCAACGCGCTCGGCGAGGCAGTGACGCCCGGGAACATTGCCAAGCGTCAGACCGACAAGGTGAAGGGTGCTGCTGTGGGCGTCAAGGACAAGATCATGGGCTCCGCCCAGGACACCGCCAGCTCGGTGGGCGGCAGCGCCTCCGGTCTCGCCAGCTCCGTGGGCGACAGTGCCTCCGGGATCGCCGGCATGCCGGGCCAGGCCACGAGCACGGCCAAGACCAAGGCCCAGGGCAACCCGATGGCCGCCGGCCTCGTCGCCCTCGGTGCCGGTTGGCTCATCGGCTCGATGCTGCCCGCCAGCGAGCGGGAGCGCCAAGCCGCGCAGTCGGTCAAGGAGAAGGCTCAGCCCCTCCTCGAGGAGGCCCAGGAGCTGGGCAAGGAGGCGGCCTCGAACCTCAAGGAGCCCGCCCAGCAGGCTGCGGAGTCCCTGAAGTCGACCGCGCAGGACGCGACGGAGACGGTGAAGGCCGAGGGCCAGCAGCAAGCAGCCGACGTCAGCCAGAGCACCGCCGAGTCGCAGCAGCGTGTCCAGGAGCACCAGGCACGACCTGACACCTCGATCTGAGGCTCACGCGTACGGCGCGCCCCGACGGATGATCCGTCGGGGCACGCCGTTTCTCGTCGGTTGTTTCTCGATTCGTTGGGTGAGACGCAGATCTTGCATAGTGGGCCTCCGATACCGTGGCTCAAGCAAGTTGAGTACCGATGACAGGAGCACCGACTGTGGCTGGACGCCTCTTCACCTCGGAGTCCGTGACCGAGGGTCACCCGGACAAGATCGCCGACCAGATCAGCGACGCCGTCCTCGACTACCTCATGGAGAACGACTCCGACCGTGAGAACCTCCGCGTCGCCGTCGAGACCCTGCTCACGACCGGGCTCGTCGTCGTTGCCGGCGAGGTCCGTACGAATGCCTACGCCCCGGTGGCCGACCTCGTCCGCGCCAAGATCCTCGAGATCGGCTACGACTCCTCCGACAAGGGCTTCGACGGCACCACGTGTGGCGTCCAGGTCGCGATCGGCGCCCAGTCCCCGGACATCGCCGCCGGCGTCGACCAGGGCATCGAGGCCCGCGTCGGGGACTCCGAGGACGACCTCGACATGCGCGGGGCCGGCGACCAGGGCCTGATGTTCGGCTACGCCTGCGACGACACTCCCGAGCTGATGCCGTTGCCGATCATGATCGCGCAGCGGCTCTCCCAGCGACTGACCGAGGTCCGCAAGGACGGCACGCTGGACTACCTGCGTCCGGACGGCAAGACCCAGGTCACGATCGCCTACGACGAGGACGACCGTCCCACCCGCGTCGACACCGTGGTCCTGTCCACCCAGCACTCCGAGGACGTGGAGCACGCCACCCTCGAGGCCGACATCAAGCAGCACGTCATCGACCCCGTCCTGGCGAGCTTCAGCATCCCCTCCGACGGCTATCGCATGCTCGTCAACCCCACCGGCAAGTTCGTCGTCGGCGGGCCCATGGGCGACGCCGGCCTGACCGGGCGCAAGATCATCGTCGACACGTACGGCGGGATGGCCCGCCACGGCGGTGGAGCGTTCTCCGGCAAGGACCCCTCGAAGGTCGACCGCTCGGCCGCCTACGCCATGCGCTGGGTCGCCAAGAACGTCGTCGCTGCGGGCCTCGCCCGTCGCTGCGAGGCGCAGGTCGCCTACGCCATCGGCAAGGCGGCCCCCGTGGGCGTCTTCATCGAGACCTTCGGCACCGGCATCGTCTCCGACGAGGCGATCCAGCAGGCGGTCCTCGAGGTCTTCGACCTGCGGCCGGCCGCGATCATCCGCGACCTCGACCTGCTCCGTCCCATCTACGCCAAGACGGCCGCCTACGGCCACTTCGGCCGCGAGCTCCCCGAGTTCACGTGGGAGACCACCGACCGGGCCGACAAGCTCAAGGCTGCCGCCGGCGCCTGATTCGTCGTTCCTCCCCCTGCTCCTTTCGGACGTGCTGACGTCCCCGGATATCCGGGGACTTCACCACGTGTCGGGTGTGGCAACGACTGACACGTGACGGACTTCCCTGACAGGTCGCACACCGTGGCGGCCCTGTGGACTGCGCTGAGCGGACCGTCGGTGGGCGCTGGTTGAATGCGCCGCATGACCAGCCACGAGACCGAGCCAGCGCAGATGCTGCCCGGTCTGCGCGCTGCCGTGGCGGACGCCAGGGCCAAGGCCGCGCTGACGCGGGCGCGCAAGGCAGCGGACTTTCAGCCGGCCGCGGTCGACCCCGTGGCGAGGGTGCTGGTCGACATACCGCTTGCGCACCTCGATCGTCCCTTTGACTACGCGGTGCCCGCCAAGGACGCGGCGACGGCCGTTCCGGGCGCGCGGGTCAAGGTCCGCTTCGCGGGACAGGACGTCGGTGGGTTCGTCCTCGAGCGGGCGGCCGGCAGCGTGCACCCGGGGAAGCTGCAACCGCTCCGCCGGGTCGTGAGCGCAGAGCCGGTCCTGCACCCGGAGGTGGCTGAGCTCACCTCTCTCATTGCCGCGAGGTACGCCGGATCGCGCGCCGACGTCATGCGGTTGGCCGTGCCGCCGCGTCACGCTGCCGTCGAGAAGGAACCCTCGCCACCCGGCCCTGCCCCGACTGCGGAGGTCGACCCGGCGACGTGGGAGCACGTCGTCCACGGGGCGACCTTCCTGGCGCACCTCGGCGCCGGCGGTGTGCCCCGGGCCGTGTGGAACGCCGCCCCGGGCGACGACTGGTCGGCGATGCTGGCCCATGCGGTCGCGGCCACCCTCGCCACCGGTCGCGGCTCGTTGATCTGCGTCCCCGACCAGCGCGACGCGGCGCGCGTCGCCACGGCGATCGAGGACCTCCTCGGCCCGGACCAGCATGTGGTGCTGAGCGCTGACGCGGGTCCGGCGAAGCGCTACCGCGACTTCCTCTCCGTCTCCCGGGGAGCCCGGCGGGTGGTCGTGGGGACCCGATCGGCGGCCCTCGCGCCGGTCCGCGACCTCGGCCTGGTCGTGATCTGGGACGACGGCGACGACCTGCACGCTGAGCCGCGTGCGCCGTACCCCCATGTTCGCGAGATGCTCACGACGCGTGCGGAGGTGCAAGGCACCGCGATGCTCGTCGCCGGGTTCGCCCGCACGTGCGAGAGCGTCCTGCTCCTCGCATCCGGTTGGGCCCACGAGCTCACGTCCGAGCGCTCGGTGCTCCGTGACCGGGCGCGGGTCGACGTCGTGCCGGGGGAGAACCGTGCCGTCGGGTCGCGGATCCCGCGGGCGGCGTACGACGCGATCCGGGAGGGACTGACGACCGGCCCGGTCCTGGTCCAGACGCCCCGAGCCGGCTATGCCCCGTCCCTCGCTTGCGAGCGCTGCCGGACACCCGCGCGCTGCCACATGTGCGCCGGTCCGTTGGTGCTGGGCGGCCCCACGACACCGCCGACCTGCCGGTGGTGTGGGACGCCCGACCCGGCCTGGGCGTGCCGCGAGTGCGGCCACCGTGGACTACGTGCCCCGATCCGTGGGGAGGCCCGGACGGCCGAGGAGCTGGGAAGGTCGTTCGCGGGCACCACGATCCGGACTTCGAGCAGTGACCGGGTCCTCGCGGGCGTCTCGGACCGCCCCGACATCGTGGTGGCAACGGTCGGCGCCGAGCCGCCCGCGGAGGGGGGCTATGCCGCTGTGGTCATCCTGGACACGTGGCTCACCCTGGCCCGGGACGACCTCCGGGTCTCGGAGGAGGCGCTGCGCCGGTGGCTCGGGGCCGCCGCTCTGGTGCGCGCCCGGGGTCGGGTGGTGGCGGTCGGCGACCCGGCCCTGCCGGTGCTGCAGGCGCTGGTCCGCTGGGACCCGGCCGGGTTCGCTGCTCGGGAGCTCGCGGAGCGGTCGCAGACCCACCTCCCGCCCGCCGCACGCCTTGCCACGATCACCGGCCAGCCTGGCGCCCTGGACGACGCGCTCACCCTGCTAGCGCTGCCGGAGGTGGCGGACGTCCTCGGACCGGTGCCGGTGGACAGCGACAAGGGGGAGCAACGAGTCGTCATCCGGGTGCCGCTCGCGTCCGGCCAGGCGCTGTCCGATGCCTTGGGCGAGCTGCAGCGGGTGCGGAGCGCGCGCAAGCTCGACGCCGTCCGCATCCAGGTCGACCCCCTCGTGATCTGACAGACTCGAGCCATGTTCCACGTCGGGATGGCGCGGCGCGAGCAGGTCTGAGCCCTCTCTAGACTGGCCCCTCCCGACCGAGGAGAAGCACCGCGTGGCAGTCCAGCCCATCCGATTGTTCGGCGACCCGATCCTGCGCAGGCGGGCGGTCGAGGTCGATGACTACGACAAGGAGATCCGCACCCTGGTCCAGGACCTCACCGACACGATGCTGGCCGCTCCCGGCGCCGGCCTCGCCGCCCCCCAGATCGGCGTGGGCCTGAGGGTCTTCACCTGGAACGTCCACGGCGAGATCGGTCACCTCGTCAACCCGGTCCTCTCCCTCAGTGACGAGACCCAGGACGGCGCGGAGGGTTGCCTGAGCCTGCCGGAGCTCACCTACGAGTGCCTGCGAGCGCTCTCGGTCGTCGCGACCGGCTTCGACATGTACGGCGAACCGCAGCGCATCGAGGGCTCCGAGCTGCTCGCCCGGGCGATCCAGCACGAGACCGACCACCTCGACGGGATCCTGTTCATCGACAAGCTGGACACCGAGGCCCGCAAGGCCGCCATGAAGGAGATCCGCGAGTCCGAGTGGTTCGGCCTCGAGCGTCCGAGCCTCAAGGTCAGCCCGCACACCACGTTCGGCCTCGGTCTCTGATGCGCCTCGTGTTCGTCGGCACGCCCGAGGTCGCGTTGCCTGCCCTCGACGCGTTGGCCGCCTCGGGTCACGAGCTCGTCGGGGTCGTCACCCGTCCCGACGCGCCCGCGGGGCGTGGCCGCAAGCTCGTCGCCAGCCCGGTCGGCCTCCGCGGCGAGGAGCTCGGGGTGCCGGTGCTCAAGCCCGGGCACCCTCGTGATCCCGAGTTCCAGGCCACCCTGAGAGACCTGCGCCCCGACGCGTGTCCCGTCGTCGCCTACGGCGCCCTGCTGCCCCAGTCGGCGCTCGACATCCCCGAGCACGGCTGGATCAACCTGCACTTCTCGATCCTGCCGGCCTGGCGCGGTGCGGCGCCGGTCCAGCACTCCATCTGGGCCGGCGACGAGCTGACCGGCGCCAGCACGTTCCGGATCGTCAAGGAGCTCGACGCAGGGCCCGTGTTCGGCGTGATGACCGAGCGGATCAGGCCGACGGACACCGCCGGCGACCTGCTCGACCGGCTCGCCCACGGCGGCGCGGAGCTCCTGGTGCAGACGATGCACGGCATCGCCGACGGCTCGCTCGCGGCGCGGGACCAGTCCGGCGAGGGTGTGAGTTTCGCCCCCAAGATCCTCGTCGACCACGCGCGGATCGACTGGCAGGAGCCGGCCGCCGGGCTGGATCGTCAGATCCGCGCCTGCACGCCAGGGCCAGGTGCCTGGAGCACCTGGGAGGGCGAGCGCTTCAAGCTCGGCCCGGTCAGCATCGTTCGCGGCCGCGAGCGGCTCGAGCCGGGGGTGCTGGAGGTCACCAAGAACGCGGTGTTCGTCGGCACCGGCACGGATCCGGTCGAGCTGGGGGCAGTCAAGGCCCACGGTCGCAAGCAGATGCCAGCAGCCGACTGGGCGCGGGGGACCACCGTGCCGGCCGGGGCGCGCCTCGGCGACTGACCCGGCCGCATTCCCGGGTGCGGGGCGTGGTGAGGTTCTCCGGAACTTGCCCCGACCCCGACGACACCGCGTACGGTCGGTCACCATGACCTCTTCGCTTCTCCGTGCCCGACCCCGCCGTGCTGTCGTTCTCGCCGGCGCCGTCCTGGCCACCCTGTTGACTCCTGCGCTGGCCAGCGCCCCGGCGCACGCGGACCACGCCGGTGACGAGCCGGGACCGATCAACGCCGCCAGCACCAACGGCTGGTGGAACCGGGGGGTCGCCTGGCGTGAGGAGTTCGAAGCGCCGTACACCGGTCAGATGGGCCCCCAGTGGCAGCCGTCCGGCCTCGGGCAGGTCTGGCACCAGAACGGCATGCTGACGCTGAACACGACCAGCCAGGGCAGCCTCTCCGCGACCCTGGCCGGGCCCGGAGCAGAGGTCGGCCGCTGGGAGACGCGGCTCCGGAGCCGGCAGTACGGCCGGGGCAACGGCCGCTATCGGGTGCTCGCGGAGCTGGTGCCCGCTGCCGGTGCCGAGCAGAACTGCGGTGGCCGCAACATCTCCATGGTCAGCTACACCCCCAACGCGAGCACCGCCCACGTCTACGCCCGGACGCTGCCGGACGTGGCCCACCGAGCCTCCCGCACCGGCATGGACCTGGGCGCCGACCGCTGGCACACCTACGCGGTGGAGGTCACGCGCGAGCGGGTCTCGTGGTTCATCGACGCGCACGTCGTCTTCACCGAGAACCGCGCCGACCTGGTCTCGGGAGTGCCGTTGACGGTCCGCTTCACGATGGAGGCCAAGCCGGACCGCGCCATGAACGTGAGCCGGATGCAGATGGACTGGGTCCGCCACTGGACCCTCGAGGCGCCCAACACACTGTCGGTCGACGCGCCGCCCACTCGAGCGGGCGTCTACAACAAGTCCTGCTGACCGGGTCTAGGCTCGCCTCTCGTGAGCAGGCCAGCGCGACCCGAGGACGTCGACGAGATCTGTGCCGCCCTGCCGAGCACGGAGCTCGGAACGTCCTGGGGGGACGTGCCGACGTGGAAGGTTCCGGCGGGGGACGAGGGCAGGGGCTTCGTGCTCTACCGCCACCCGCACCCGA
>NZ_JAOPXV010000147.1 GCF_025964975.1 Nocardioides sp. | reverse complement strand
GGCGAGCCGGAAGGAGCTTGTGTCGGAAGTTCCTCTGCTTTGGATCTGCGACGACATGAACGGCTCCACCGCGGTCCCAGTCGACGCGCTTGCCGCGCTCATCGCGCCCTGCCCCTGACGGGCTACTAGCGCCCTGTGCCTCTTCGGACGTTTCCCGAAGGTGGGTCGGGGGCCACGACCTGGACGTTCACGATCGGCGTGCCGGGGAGGAAGCGTTCGTTGATCGGCACCGTCAGCGTTTGGGTCCCGCGTCGTCGATCGCGCCACGAGATCCTCATCGAGTCGCTGGACACTCCAAAGCTGCGCACGTACTCGAGCCGCGCCCCATGCCCGGGCGGGATGTCGACTGGCGTGCCGAACACCCTCATCTCGCGGTCGATGGGCTCGCCACTCTCGTTAAGGAACCGAACGTCGACCTTGCGAGCGAGAGCGCGACCTGAGTTGTGCACGGCGACGGACGTCCGGGGGCGCTTCTCCTCCTGGACACGCTCACACGTGACAATGAGCTCGGCTGCGCGCTTCCCCCACTCCTGGCGCGCGAACGTAAACACGGACAATGCCAGTGCCACAACAGTCGCCAGCCCTTGCAGCGTGATGCTGTTGAAGACGTCGGTCAGGGTCATGACGCTGACCGTACGCCGGCCCACCGACAAGTCCTTGAGGTCAGGGTGTGACGTAACAACGAGGTTGTCGAACACGACCGTTTGACAATGCCGCCGGTGTCGCCGCCGAAGGATCGGCTCGCGGAGCGTGCCAGTGCGGGATCGGCTCGCGGAGCGTGCCAGTGCGGGATCCCTTTATGGCGACAGCAGGCGAGCGCGAGGTCCCGTCAGGTGAAGACGAACATGACGATGTACGCAAGGCACAGGCCCACCCCGGCGATAGCTGCGAGCGCGGGAAGGATCGTCAACAGCAGTGCGGTGCGAAGCCGTCGCGGTCGCGACCGTATGCCGATCACGGCGAGCGCCGGTCCCGACCGCGGCCGGAGTACCGACCACCACCAGGAGTCCGAACGCGGTGACGCCCACTCGCCGCCAAGGAGCCAGTGCGCGGCACAGGCCAGCGTCAAGAGTGTCATCGACGTTCCGCAGATGAGGGCTACAGCCTGCGACTCCCGTCTGCCGCTGAGGCTCGACCCAGAGTTGAGCTGTTGGAAGTGTCGGGTTCCTAGGGGCGGGCATCGTGTCGTTGACGCTTCCGCGGTGACCGGCTCGGGGCTTGAGCACATGCACTCATCTGCGGCGTTGAGGGCGCTGACCGCACGAGAATCGTCACGCGGAGCGTGACCAGTACGGGATCCCGCACCGGGTCGCTCCGCGAGCCCGTCTGCTTCCCGCCTGTCACTCGGCAAGGAGTAGGCACCAACACCTCCTGGGGGTTCGTCGATCACGGATGGCGGGCAGCCAGCCCCGTCCTCGACGCCGTTGACGCGTCGGGTCCGCGACTGCGCCAGGACGCACGGTCGACCACACGGCCATCTGCCGTCATCTTCGGGCTGGCATAGTCCCGCGCATGCCTCACCCGGAGAGCATCTGGCTACAGGTTGCTCAGGGATCGCCGAGGATGTCGCGCGCACTTGGGATGGTTGGACCTAGACCCCACACTCGCCACGTCCCGTCTTGGACCTTCACCATGGTCAGGAACGTCGCACTGATTCTGTAGGCCCCGAACACTCGAGCGGCGGACCCCGCAATCTCAGGCACGAACCGCATAAACGCCACGCGGTCGGGCGCATCAACGGCCGGGATCACCTTGGAGGCCAACGACCGCCCATCCAGTTGGTCGACCGCCCACTGGTAGTCCCCCCAGGCGTCTGGGTCGTAAGTTAGCGCTCGTGCGAGCGTGATGTCACTCATCAACCCGGACCACCATCGAGTCGCAACCTGTGCCGGGTTGGTGATATCGCCTCGCTTGCCTGGGGCTGAGCGCCAGGGATCGTCGTCGGTGGTCACCAGCGCGGGCACGTCCGTGATCGGACCGAGTGGTCCCGCCACGCATCGGCGGCCAAGTTCGCGAACGCCGGCACCGTCGGCGTCAGCAACGCCAGGAACTGCTCAACGCTCTGAGCCGGATTCTTGAACACAGCCACCCCGTGCTCCAGCACCGAGACGAGACGGTCGGGGTCCTCGACCACGACTGAGATGAGGAAGTTGTCGGGGTGCAGGATCTGCACCCCGACGGCTTGGGCGCCCGCGTCTGGGAAATCCTTCAAGTTGAAAGTCACGACCTCGTCGGCCTCGGCCCGCACCGCGGCCGCAAGCACGTGTCGATCCTTGGGATCGCAGGCCATCTGGCCAATCAGGTCGTCGAAGTCATCGACGAGGGCTTCAGCACCGAAAGCATCCCGCATTGCCTGCACTCGAACCGCGGCCTTCTCGGGCGTCAACCCGAGCTTGGGCAGGTTCCGCTGGACCTCGTCCAGATCTCGTCCGACCACAGCGGCTCGATCAGTCCCGCCTCAGCAAGCCACAGCAGGGTCGTAGCCAGCCGGATCGGGACGAGCGTGCACGCGTCCATGACTACGACAGGCCGACTCAACGGGTCTGGATGATCTGGTCGGGGGGAAGATCTGCGTCGACGTCCTCAGTGAGTGTGTGGAGCGCAGTGCGCCGACGGACGGCCGCAGTGGCTCGGTACTTGGACACTTCATCTGCGCGGATGCGGCGATGAGTGCCTGCGCCTTCGGCCGGGAGCTCGCCGCGGTCCACTAGGCGCACGACCGTCATTCGGCTCACCCCCAGCAGCTCAGCTGCCTGCTGCGTGCTCAGGAGCGAGTTGGTGGGCAGCACTACCACTCCGTCGCTGGACTCCAGCGCGTCGAGGACGTCCAGCAAGGCCGCTCGGGCTTCAGCCGCGTGCTCTGGGGGGCCGTCCATGTCATTGATGGCGCGATCGAGCGCCGCCCGCAGATGGTCGGCCTGCTTGTGCGCGATCACTCCTGCCATGCAGTCAGCCTACGCCCAAACGCCCAAAACGAACAGGCGGTTGGGCGGCGAGCTGCACAGAGCGCGCTCGACTCGGCGGAGCAGGTGGCGCTCCGCTGCTGCCCACATTGTTCCCGTACGGGATCGCTATCCGGGACGGTGTAGCAGCCGACGGTGGCGGGCGGCCGTGAGGCCACGACGGCGTAGGGCAGCTGGTTCACGGCACGAGCATCGCCGACGCCGCCATACGAATCTGCCCGACCGGGCAGGGGCAGCGGCTCAGGAGATCCGTCGACGGCCGGTGCTGGGTCGTCCCCGACGCACAAAGCGCGCCCGAAGACGACCCACGCACAGTGCGCAACCGCACTGCGGCTCCGTGGTGGTTCAGCGCTCGCCTGGCTCTGCGACTAGAGCTACGGCTCGCGTCCACGCTCCGCTGCCGCACTCAACCTTGA
>NZ_JAOPXV010000107.1 GCF_025964975.1 Nocardioides sp. | reverse complement strand
AGCGCTCCGAGCGGGCCCGGTCCGGTGCGGGTTCGGACTCCTTCGCAGGCAGGACGAAGCGGTAGCCCACGTTGCGCACGGTGCCGATGAGGTGCTCGTTCTCCACGCCGAGCTTCGCGCGGAGCCGGCGCACGTGGACGTCGACGGTGCGGGTCCCCCCGAAGTAGTCGTAGCCCCACACCTCCTGCAGCAGCTGCTGGCGGGTGAAGACCCGCCCGGGGTGCTGGGCGAGGAACTTCAGCAGCTCGATCTCCTTGTAGGTCAGGTCGAGCGCCCGGCCGCTGACCTTCGCTGTGTACGTCGCATCGTCGACCACGACCTCGCCGGACCGGATCACGTGGGAGGCGGGGTCGGCGGCCTCGCGCTCCGCCGCCAGGCGGCCGACTGAGAGCCGGATGCGCGCCTCGAGCTCGGCCGGGCCGCAGGTGTGGAGCACGACGTCGTCCATGGCCCAGTCGTGGGTGACGACGGCGAGCCCGCCCTCGGTGACGATCAGCAGCACGGGCACGTCGGTGCCGGTGGTGCGGATGAGCCGGCACAGGTCACGAGCGTGGGCGAGCTCCTGGCGGCCATCGATCAGCACGAGGTCGGCGTCAGGGGCGTCGAGCAGTGCGCTGCCCTCGGCGGGAAGGATCTTGACCGTGTGGCCGAGCAGCGCCAGGGCGGGCAGCACGTCGACGGACGGGCGCAGGGCGCTGGTCAGCAGCAGCAAGGCGCTCATGGCGGTGTCCTCCCCACGGTGGCGGAGTACGACAGAATAGGCGCTGTGAGCACCGACAGCAGCCCGACGGCTGAGGCTGAGACGATCACCACTCGCTACTGGGCCGGTGCACGGTCAGCGACAGGCGTGGACCAGGACGTGTTCCAGGTGTCCGGCCCGGTCACCTTGTCGGAGGTCCTGCGTCTTGTCCTGACCGCTCATCCAGGCGTGGACGTGGCGCGGACGATCGGAGTCTGTTCGGTGCTGGTCGGCGACCGACCGGCGGGCACTGAGGACGCCGATGCGGTCATGGTCCCTCCCGGCGTCGCCGTCGAGTTCCTGCCGCCGTTCGCCGGCGGCTGAGTCTCCATCAGCCCGGAGTGCCCGGCCCACCCACGCTCCACAGTCGTGGGGCACGGGTCACTTCGGTTAAGGTCAGCGCGCGTCTTCGCGTTTCGACGTCGAGCACTTCGGGGAGTCGGGTCAAGACGTTCGTCAGTTCAGGTGATCATTCAATGTAGGGGGAAGCATGAGTAGAGCCGTGTCCGGGCGCGTAGTGCGCCGTTTGACCGCGATGCTGGCGGGCGCCGCGCTCGCTGCCGCGGGACTCAGCCTGGGCGCGGTTGCGCCTGCGAACGCGGCATCAGTCGTCACCGGCGGTGTCACCGACGGGTTCGGCAATCCGATCTCCGGAGTGGTGACCTTCCACGTCCAGTCCGGCGACTCGTACGTCTACTCCACCTCCGCGTACGTCGGCCCGAACGGCTACCTCGAGAAGACGCTGCCCGACGGTGTCTACAAGTTCGAGTTCGACACGTACGGCGACTACACCGAGTTCTACAAGGACAAGGCCGACCTGGCGACGGCGGACGCGGTCGCGGTCTCCGGCGGCACACCGGTGTCCCTCGGATCCTGGACCATCGACCAGCCCTACGTCGTCGGCGCGGTCACCAACGGCGCCGGCAAGCCGTTGCACGCCTCGATCGAGGTGTTCGATGCGGCGACCGGTGCAGGCCTGGGCTCCCGGAGCACCGACGAGAAGGGCACGTTCAAGGTCCCGACGCAGGCTGCGCCGGTCAAGCTGTCGTTCTCCGCAGCGGGTTACGCCCTCGAGTACTACGCCGACGCGGCTGACCTGGCCACCGCCGCCCCGGTCGCGGCGACCGCCACGGGGGCCAACGTCGGCAACATCGTCCTGGCACGCGGTGGCAGCATCAGCGGTCAGGTCACGAGCGATGCCGGTGCTCCGCTCGAGTTCGTCGCGGTCTACGCGGGCGACGCCTTCGACCTGACGGACAAGAACGGCGTCTACACCATCAAGAACGCTCCCACCGGCCAGCAGGTGGTCCGGTTCGTCGACCCGATCGAGGAGTACTCCCCCGAGTACTACAACAACGTCACGTCGCCGTCCGAGGCCACGCCGGTCATGGTCGGTGTCGGCCAGGCTGTGGGCGGCATCAACGCGGCGCTGACGCCCCTGCCCGTCGACCCGACCCGGACGGTCGAGGTGACCGGCACCGTCAGGGACAACCTTGGTGTGCCGGTCGTGGGCGCCGAGGTGACGGCTCTCACCACGCCGGCTCGCCCCGCGGACCGCACGAACGTCGAGCGGGTCTACTCCAACCGCCAGGGTGTCTACTCCTTCAAGAACCTGGAGAAGGTCCAGGGGGAGAGCCAGTTCAAGATCTCGGTGAACGCCTACGTCCAGGGTGACGACAACGCCTTCGGCCTGTTCGGGTCGTGGTACGGCGGCGGGCAGGACTACGAGCGTGCTCCTGTGGTCACGGTGACCCCCGGCACGCCCGTGGGTGCTGTCGACGTCACGCTCGAGCGAGCCGGCGGCATCGCCGGTTCGGTCACTGGTCTGCCTGGGACGCCCCTGGAGCCCTCGGTGTCCGTGCTGGGAGCTGACGACGGTCTCGGCCACCCCAGCCCGGTGTTCTTCGACCTGGTCGACTTCGAGTCCGACGCCACGTTCGAGAGCCGCTCGCTTCGTCCCGGCACCTACAAGGTTCGCTTCGACGACAGTTCCGGTTTCCACGCCGGGGAGTGGTGGAAGGACAAGTCCGCGGTCGACGACGCTGTCGTCGTCACGGTGAAGTCCGGACAGCTCGTGAGTGGCCTGGCGGCCGTTCTCGGCAACCGGCTCGGGGCCGTCGAGCGCCCGTCGATCGACGTCGACTACCCCTGGGTGGGCAAGCCCATCGCGGCCCGCTCGGGTGTGTGGAACGTGCAGACCGGCACGGACTTCGACTACGAGTGGCTCGTCGGCACCACCGTCGTGGGCACGGGAGAGACCTTCACCCCGACCACGGCCCACATCGGTGACCGTCTGACCCTGCGGGTGAGCGCGGAGAACGGCCGGCTCCTCGGCTCGGCCACCTCGGCTCCCTCGGTCAAGATCGGCTACATGCCGAAGATCAAGGTGAAGACCTCGGGCGGCAAGGCGGCCATCAAGATCAAGGCCAACCCCGTGAAGGCCAAGAAGGTCAAGGGCAAGGTCATCGTCAAGGAGATCGTCAAGGTCAAGGACAACGGGACGATCAAGTACAAGAAGATCGCCAAGACCAAGGTCAAGAAGGGCATGGGCGCCGTCTCGCTCGCCAAGCTGACGAAGGGCAAGCACAAGCTTGTCTTCTTCTTCATCGGCAAGGGCAAGGTCGGTTCGAACGACGAGCGCGTGACCGTCAAGATCAGGCGCTGACGCCGAAGCGAGATCAGCGACATCGTAGGGCCCCGGTGGTTTCGGCCACCGGGGCCCTGCGGCCATTTGCTGGAGGGCGGCACCGATGCGGCGAGGGACGCCCGCCGTTCGCCCCGGGTCGTCTCACATCGTGGTTGGTAGGTCCAACATTCGAGACGCGGGAATGCGGTCGGGTGTGCCCGCCTTAGAGTCCACACCATGTTCTCGACCATGCTCACCAAGCGCCGCGCAGTGGACCACTGCCGCACGCGCTCGGCGCTGTGTCGAATGTCCTGACGGGTCCGCACTCCACACCCGGCTGAGCCCATCCCTGGGGCTCCTCGCCGCCGCGGCCTCGTCCCTCCGCAGCCCGCGGCACCTGCCCGCGCGCTGACCATCCGCGCCCGTCCACACGCCCCAGCTTTCTGTCCACACCAAGGAGCACACCCCCATGAGCCGCGAAGAATCGCTCGTCACCGTCCAGTGGGTCGAGGACAACCTCGACACCGACGGCGTCGTCCTGATCGAGGTCGACGAAGACACGACCTCCTACGACAAGGGCCACATCCGCAACGCGATCAAGCTCGACTGGACCACCGACCTGCAGGACCAGGTCCGCCGGGACTTCGTCAGCAAGGCGCAGTTCGAGGCCCTGCTGTCGGAGCGCGGGGTCAGCAACGACGACACGGTCGTGCTCTACGGCGGCAACAACAACTGGTTCGCCGCCTACGCGTACTGGTACTTCAAGCTCTACGGCCACCAGTCCGTCAAGCTGATGGACGGCGGGCGCAAGAAGTGGGAGCTGGACTCCCGCGAGCTGACCGATGAGCTGCCGACCCGGACCCGGACGAGCTACACCGCCACCGAGCAGGACCACTCCATCCGCGCGTTCCGCGACGAGGCGGTCGCCGCCATCGGGGTCTCCAACCTCATCGACGTGCGCAGCCCCGACGAATACGCCGGCCGCCTCCTGGCCCCGGCGCACCTGCCGCAGGAGCAGTCGCAGCGCGCCGGTCACATGCCAACCTCGCTGAACGTTCCGTGGAGCAAGAACGCCAACGACGACGGCACCTTCAAGTCCGACGAGGACCTCAAGGCCTTGTACGCCGAGGTCGGCATCGACGACTCGAAGGACACCATCGCCCTGTGCCGCATCGGTGAACGCTCGTCGATCACCTGGTTCGTCCTCAAGGAGCTGCTCGGCCACCAGAACGTCAAGAACTACGACGGCTCCTGGACCGAGTACGGCTCCCTCGTCGGCGTACCGATCGCCCTCGGCGACGAGCCCGGAGAGGCCTGACATGTGCGGAGCAACCGAAGGCGGACTGTCCCTCGACGGAGTCAACGTCGCGAAGGAAGCAGTGATCCAGGGGCAGGTGACGCGTGGCGGCGAGCCGGTCGGCTCGGCATACGTCCGGCTGCTCGACGGAACGGGTGAGTTCACCGCCGAGGTGCCCACCAGCGCCACCGGGCACTTCCGCTTCTTCGCCGGCGAGGGCGAGTGGACGCTGCGCACCCTGGCACCGCGGACCGAGCCGGTCGACACCCGGGTGCGTGCTGCCGTGGGATCGGTCGCAGAGGTGGCTGTCGCCATCTAGGCCCGGTCTGCGACTGCTGTCGCGACGCTCGACCTCCTACGAGAGGGCGGCGGTGGATGGACGACAAGGGCGACAGCGCGCAGCTCTCTGGAGCCTCACGCTGTAGAACTCCCCGGTGGCGATGGCGCTGGTCTCACCGACGGGCGACCTGGTGACCGTCAACGCGTCCTTCTGCGTGATGGTCGGCTACGACGCTGACGTTCTGCAGACCATGCACATCAGGGACATCACGCACCCCGACGACGTTCAGAACAGCCTCGAGCTGATGCAGTCCCTCGGTCGCCCTGCTGCGTGATGAGAGCGGGGAGCCCATCCACTTCATCTCCCAGATCCGCGACGTGACCGAGCAGCACGACTTCGAGGCGCGGATGGCCACGGCCAACGCGACGATCGAGCTGCAGAGCCGGATGGTCCAGGCCGTCTACGACTCGGTGGACGTCGGGCTCATCCTGATTGATCGTTCGGGGCACTACGACCGGATGAACAGGCGCCACGAGGACTTCC
>NZ_JAOPXV010000085.1 GCF_025964975.1 Nocardioides sp. | reverse complement strand
GGGCCGGCGACCTTGGCACCCGTGCGGGTGACGGTGTCCACGATCTTGCGCGCCGAGGTGTCGATCACCTCGTGGTCATAGGCCTTGAGCCTGATGCGGATCTTCTGTCCCGCCATAGGTCTCTCTCGTCCTTATCGATCTCGTACGCCCTGGGGGTCGCACCGCGTTCTGGTCTGGTTCACGACACGTCCTCGGGTGAGTCCGTACCGCCCGTGCATCCGCCTCCCACCACCGACCCCCGCGGTCGGGCGTGTCGTGTGGTTTTCGCACGACACGAGACCAGGATCTCGATGTGTTGTGGGGGGCACCCGACGGGTTCGTCGGGTTGATCGGGTCTCCTACTCGTCAACAGGCCGGGTGCGCAAACACGCAACTGACTCAATCGATCTTCGGAGACGCGATTCAGTAGTCAAGTGCTGCCACACTCCGCCAGCCGCGAACAGACGACTCGCCGGAGCAACCGGACTATCTTGGCAGAGATCGCCGTACGCGCCAAATCGGACTGATCGAGGCGATCAGCGGCGCTCCAGCGCACTCATTATTGCCTGCGGGTCACCCACGACCCGGGGCGACCTGACAGGATTGCGCCGACTTTGAGCGAACGGGGAATCCAGTGTCCGAGCATCACCCGCCACCGGGGTGGCAGAGCCCGCCTCCGGGATCCGGTGGCCCGGCCGACGAGCCCGCGCCCGAGGCGACGGCTCCTCTCCAGGCCCAGCAGCGCCCCTACGACCCCTACGCGGCGCACCGCCGACAGCGCCGGCCCGACGAGCCGGTCCCCGGCCAGACCGCCGCGTCTGCCTCGTTCGGTCCGACGGCGTACGTCGGTGCCGCTCACAAGCCGGGCGCGATCCCGCTCCGGCCGCTGACGCTGGGCGACATGTACGACGCAGCCTTCAAGATCATCCGGTTCAACCCACGCGCCACGGTCGGCTCCGCCGTGCTCGTGGCCTCGGTCGCCATGGCCATCCCGGTCCTGGTCACGGCAGCGCTCGGGTCGGTCCTGGACCTGTCGATGACGGGCACCCTGGCCGGGAGCTCATCTGCCGACACCGCCGCCACGGCCACGTCCGAGGACGTGGCGGGCTTCCTCGGGGTCTTCGGAGCGCTCGGGGTGGGTGCCATGCTCCAGAGCGTGGGACTGATCCTGGTCGCTGGCATGATCGCGCACGTGGTGGCCGCTGCGGTCATGGGTCGCAAGATGTCCCTCGGCGAGGCGTGGGCGGCGACCCGGGGGAAGCGGTGGCGCCTCATCGGCCTCACGCTCCTGCTCGGGCTGGCCACCTTCATGATCCTCATGGTCTACGCCCTGAGCTGGATCCCCGTCGCGATGGCGTCCGACTCCTGGCAGCTGCCGGTCCTCTACGCGTTGGTCAGCATCCCTGCCTTCCTGGCGTTCCTGGTCTGGTTCTGGGTCCGGCTCTACTACCTGCCCGTGCCGGTGCTGATGCTCGAGGAGGTCGGCGTCTTCGGGGCCCTCGGTCGCGGCTACCACCTCACCGGCCGGGCCTTCTGGCGGACCTTCGGCATCGCTCTGCTGACCTTCGTCATCGCCCAGATCGCCGGCTCCATGCTGGCCGCACCCGTCAGCATCGTGAGCCAGGGACTGCTGCTCGGTGGCCTTCCGGGCGAGGCGGGCACCTACCTGCTCGTCATCGGTCAGGCCCTGGCCTCGGTGATCACCGCAGCGTTCGTGGCACCCTTCACGACCACGGTGGCGACCCTGCAATACGTCGACCTGAGGATGCGCAGGGAGGCCTTCGACGTGGAGCTCATGCAACGAGCGGGAATCACCCAGTCGTGACGTGGGTCCTGCGCCTCGATCCGCCTTTTGATCCGTCGCCGGAGGAGGGGCGGGGTCTGCTGCGCCGCGAGCTCCTCGACCCCGAATACCACCGTGACGACGTCGTCGGGCGCCTGTTGGCGTGGCTGCAACGAGTCCTCGGCAACCTGCTCGACGCGGCCTCGGGCGCCCCTCCCCTCTCCACGTTCGCGGCCATGGCCGTCGGGCTGATGCTGGTGCTCTCCCTGATCTGGCTCGTGACCCGGGCGCGCGCGTCCCCGCGGTCCCTCTCGACGCCGGGCGCGGTGCTCCCGGACGAGTCGATCAGCGCCTCGGAGTGGCGCGAGCGTGCCGAGCGAGCACACGCCGAGGAGCGCTACTCCGAGGCGCTCGTCGAGGCGTTCCGCGCCCTAGCCGCCGGCCAGGTGGAGCAGGGCGGTCTCAGTGAGTCGCCCGGCGCCACGGCCCACGAGGTCGCGGAGGCGCTGCGTGCGGCGTACCCCCACCAGGCAGCAGGCATGAGCGAGGCCGCCCGCCTCTTCGATCTCGTGTTGTACGGCGACCGCGCAGCGACCCGCGAGCAGGCCGAGCTCCTGCTCTCCCTCGACGCCAAGCTCGCGGGGGCACGATGAGCGGCTGGTTCGAGCGCAACCGCTCCATGGTGCTCATCGGGCTCGGCACGCTCACAGCCCTGATCGTCGCCGCGCTGCTCAGTGGTGGACCACGCACGGGTGCCGACCACGACCCCGAGAACCCGGGGTCACGCGGCTCCCAGGCGCTGGCCCGGGTGCTGGAGCAGGAGGGTGTCAGGGTCGACATCGTGCGCTCGGCCGCCGCACTCGAGGAGCAGACCCTCGACCCAGCCACCACGGTTCTGGTCACGTCCCCCTCCAACCTCGGCACGAGCACGGCTGACCGCCTCGTCGAAGCAGCACGCGACAGCACCCTGGTGGTGGCGGGGGCAGCACCGGGGACCGTGGAGGCGCTGGGCGTCGACGCACCCGTCGCCCTGCGCTCGGTCGAGGGCGCCCGGCCAGCCGACTGCACGGACACCGGGCTCGGAAACTTCGAGGGGATCGACATCGAGGTCGACCAGGCAGCGTCGTACGCCACGAGCGCCGGTTGCTTCGCCTCCGAGTCCGGCTGGATCGTCGCCTCCGCCGACGAGGGCCTGATCCTGCTCGGCGCGCCCGGCATCCTCGAGAACGACCAGGTCCTCCGGGCCGACAACGCGGCGGCGGCCCTCAGGTTGCTGGGCCAGCAACCGCGGGTCGTCTGGTACGTCCCCAGCCTCGGTGACCTGGTCGGTGACGACGGTGTGAGCCTGCGCTCCCTGCTGCCCCCCTGGCTCACGCCGGCCACGTGGTTGGTCGGGCTCGCCGTGCTGGCGTTGATCTGGTGGCGGGCCCGGCGACTCGGCGCCCTGGCGGTGGAGCCGTTGCCGGTCTCGGTCCGCTCGCTGGAGACCACGGAGGCCCGGGGGCGCCTCTACCGCTCGGCCTCCGCCCGTGAACATGCCGCGGACGTGTTGCGCCGGTCCACCCGCGACAGCGTGGCCTCGCACCTGCGGCTGCCGCCCTCCGACGTGGACGTCCTCGTGCGCGACGTCAGCGCCCGCCTCGACCGTGCCACCACAGACATCGACGCCCTGATCGGCGACCGGGCGCCATCGCCCGGCTCCGACGACGAACTCATCCGCTTGGCCGCCGCGTTGGCCGAGCTCGACACAGAGGTAGGCCGCACATGACCAGCACCGACCAGAGCCCCCACGAGACCCACGCCGACCACGAGGGAGCGCGGGAGCGGCTGGGTGCCGTCCGTACCGAGGTCGCCAAGGCGGTCGTGGGCCAGGACGCGGCCGTCTCAGGGCTGCTCGTCGCCCTCCTGTGCGGGGGCCACGTCCTGATGGAGGGCGTCCCCGGGGTGGCCAAGACCCTGTTGGTGCGCACGCTGGCCGGCGCCCTCGACGTCGAGACACGTCGGGTCCAGTTCACCCCCGACCTGATGCCCGGTGACATCACGGGGTCGATGGTGATCGAGGGCCGCGCCGGCGAGCTGGCCTTCCGCGAGGGGCCCCTGTTCACCCAGCTGCTGCTCGCCGACGAGATCAACCGGACTCCCCCCAAGACGCAGTCCGCGTTGCTGGAGGCGATGGAGGAGGGCCAGGTCTCGGTGGACGGGGTCTCGCGACAGCTGCCGCGCCCGTTCCTGGTCGCGGCCACCCAGAACCCCGTCGAGTACGAAGGCACCTACCCCCTCCCGGAGGCCCAGCTCGACCGCTTCCTGCTCAAGATCGTGCTGCCCCTTCCCGGACGCGACGACGAACTGGAGATCCTCAACCGGCACGCAGCGGGCTTCGACCCCCGCGACGTGCGCGCCGCAGGTGTGCGAGCGGTCGCCGGTCCTCGGGACATCGAGGCGGGTCAGGTCGCGGTGCGCTCCGTCCAGGTCTCGCCCGAGGTGATCGGCTACATCGTGGACATCGCCCGTGCCACGCGCGACTCCCCGTCGCTCTCCCTCGGAGTCTCGCCCCGCGGCGCCACGGCGCTCATGCGAGCCGCCCGCGCGTGGGCGTGGCTGACGGGGCGCGACTTCGTCACCCCCGACGACGTCAAGGCCCTCGCGCACGCCACCCTCGTCCACCGGCTCGGGCTGCGGCCCGAGGCCGAGCTCGAGGGAGTGGACGTCGCCGCCGTCCTCACCTCCGCGCTCAACTCCGTACCGGTCCCGCGTTGAGCACACACTGACCATGGTCATCACTGGTCGCGTCCCCTTGCTCCTCCTCCTCGGGCTGGTGCCCGTGGTGCTGCGCCCCGCCATGAGCACGGTGTGGCTGTGGCTCCTCCTGGTCGCCATGACGACCGCGGTCGACTGGTTCCTGGCCGTGAAGCCGCAGAGCCTTCGCATCGAGCGGGGCGACATCGGGTCCACCCGGTTGGGCCACGAGGCCGAGTCGCGACTGACGGTGGGCAACCTCGGAACGCGGCCGGTCCGCGCCGTCCTCCGCGACGCGTGGCAGCCCAGTGCCGGCGCCGAGAACAACCGTCACCACATCCGACTGGCCGCGGGTGGTCGCGCCGTCGTCACCACGTCGCTGTGTCCGCGACGACGGGGCGACCTGCGCTCCGTCGGGGTGACCGTACGAGCCCCCGGACCCCTCGGACTGGCCGCCCGTCAACGGACGCTCGACGTGCCGGGGATGGTGCGATCCCTGCCGCCCTTCGAGTCGCGCAAGCACCTGCCGTCGCGGCTGGCGCGCCTGCGTGAGCTCGACGGCCGTTCCGCAGTCCGCATTCGGGGCGCGGGGACCGAGTTCGACTCCTTGCGCGAATACGTCCGCGGCGACGACGTGCGGTCCATCGACTGGCGAGCCAGCGCCCGCAACCGCAACGTCGTGGTCCGGACCTGGCAGCCCGAGCGCGACCGCCGCGTGGTGCTGGTCCTCGACACCTCGCGCGTCTCGGCGGCCAGGATCGGCGACGTACCACGCCTGGACGCGGCCATGGACGCGGCGCTGCTGTTGGCGGCGCTGGCTGCGCGTGCCGGTGACCGCGTCGACTTCCTGGCCGGGGATCGCCGGGTCCGGGCTCGCGTCCGCGCCGCAGGTGCGCGGGACATCGCGGCCCGGCTGCAGGAGGCGATGGCCGACCTCGACCCGGTGATCGCCGAGGCGGACTGGTCTGCCCTGGCGGGCGAGGTCAACCGGCTGGGCCGCCAGCGGGCGCTCGTCGTCCTCCTGACTCCCCTGGAGCCCGCGTCGGTGATCGAGAGCCTCCTGCCGGTGCTCCCGGCGCTGCTCAAGCACCACCGGGTCGTCGTCGCCTCGGTGCAGGATCCTGCGCTCGGCGAGATGACCCGTCAGCGCGAGTCCCTGACCGACGTGTATGGCGCCGCGGCCGCTGCCCGCGTCGTCCAGCAACGACGACGAGCCAGCGACATCCTCGCCGCGCTGGGCGTGCACGTGGTGGACGCCGACGCCGACCAGCTGCCGCCGGCGTTGGCCGACCACTACCTAGCGCTGAAGGCGCGCGGACTGCTCTGAGCAGTCCGCTCCCTTCCCCGGTCAGGCCTGGGTGGCCACGCGCGCCTCCAACAACGCCGCGTCGATGTCACCGGTGTGGCCGCGCGCCACGGCACTGCGGCCCAGCACGAAGACGTAGGCGAAGAACGCGAGCTCGGCGACCACCCCGATGCCCACCCGCGCCCAGGTCGGCAGGCCGGAGGGCGTCACGAAGGCCTCGATGATCCCGCTGACGAACAGCACCACGACCAGCCCCAGGGCGACCGTTCCGGCCGTCCGACCCTCGCGAGCCATGGACTGACCGCGGGTGAGGTCGCCGGGCGCGACCCACGACCAGAAGAGCCGCAGGCCCACCCCGCCGGCGACGAAGACGGCCGTCAGCTCGAGGAGCCCGTGGGGGCTCAGCAGACCGAAGAAGTGGGCGCCGTGGTCGTGCCGGATCATGATCGAGCCGATGATGGCGAGGTTCGCCACGTTGTTGAAGAGCAGGTAGATGACCGGGGCACCCAGGACTCCGAGGGCGATACACAGGGCCGCGACCCACGCGTTGTTGATCCACACCTGGGCGGCGAAGTGCGAGGCGGCGTACTCGCTGTAGTAGTTCTCGAAGTCGTGGCGGACGAGCTGGTCGATCTCGTCGGGTGAGAGCAGGCTCTGCTCGACTGCCGGGTGCTGGAGCAGCCACCACGTCATCGCGGCCGTGACGACGACGTTGACCGCCATGGTGGTGAGCCACCACCAGCGGAGTCGATAGAGCGCGGCCGGGAAGCGGTCGGTGAAGAAGCTCCCCACGCTGCCCCAGGTGGTCGTCCGCGCGCCCACCGTGCGCAGCCGGGCCCGGGCCAGGATGGAGGACAGGTAGGAGATCAGCGCAGCGTCGGGTGCCGAGGTGCGCACGACCGAGAGATGGGTGGCAACGCGCTGGTAGAGGTCGACGAGCTCGTCGGTCTCGGCGCCGTAGAGGGGTCGGCGGGTGGTGAGCTCCTCGAGCCTGCGCCACTGTGCGCCGTGAGCTTGCACGTATGCATCGAGGTCCACGCGCCCAGCCTATGCTGGTGTCGATGTCTGCCCAGGGATCCCCGTTCGCCAGCCTGACCTCCGATGACCTGGTCACCGGGGAGGCTGTCGCGCTCGACCTTCCCGCGGCGAGTCTGGGTTCGCGTATCGGCAGCGGCCTGATCGACGTCGTGGTCACCCTGGCGCTGGTGGTCGTGTTCATCCTGTTCCTCGGCATCGCCGTCCTGCAGACCGACGGAGCCCTGGCCCACGTGGCCTTCATCGGCACGCTCATCACTGTCTTCCTCGTCATCCCGACGACCGTCGAGACGCTGAGCAGGGGCCGCTCCCTCGGCAAGCTGGTCTGCGGCCTGCGCACCGTCCGGGACGACGCAGGACCGATCTCGTTCCAGCACGCCTTCGTCAGGGCGCTCGTCGGCTTCGTCGAGGTCTACGCGTTCACCGGTGCGCCGGCGTTCTTCTCGGCGATGCTCTCCGTCAAGGGCAAGCGTCTGGGCGATCACGCAGCTGGCACCTACGTGGTGCGCGAGCGCGTCCGGCTGAGGCTGTCGCCGCCGGCGCTGATGCCGTTCCACCTCGCCGCCTGGGCCCGGTCCGCCGACATGGCCCGCCTGCCGACCAGCCTGGCCTTGGCGGTGCGCCAGTACCTCGGCCGTGCCCAGACCCTCGACCCGCGCACCCGGCACGATCTCGGCTCCCGCCTCGCCGCAGACGTCGCGACCTACGTCTCGCCGCCACCACCGGGCGGCACCCAGCCACACGACTTCCTCGCGGCCGTCATCGCGTCGCGGCGCGAGCGCGACACAGCCCGCCTCGAGCGTGAGGCCGTGATGCGCAACCGGTTGACAGGCGAACGCTGAGGCTCCCGTGTGGGAGGGGATCCTCACGATCGCGGAGGTCACTGCCGGGATCGCCCTCGTGCTGCGGAGCGTGCTGCACGCGCCCCACCTCATCGAGCTCACCCGCCGGCTCAGGTCCGCTCCAGCCGCGCCCGTCGGTCCCCCGATCGAGACCCTCGCCGCAGACCTGAGGCGGTTGCGCCGAGCCACCGAGTCGATGGGTCCGGGCACGAGCCACGCCCGTCGCGTGGTCACGCCGGCGGCGTACGACGACGTGCTGGTGCAGGCCTGTCAGGCGCTCGCCCTCCCGGATACCCTGAGCGCCGTGCGGCCTGGCCCGGATCGCGACGTCGAGCGGATCCGTGTCGAGGCGATGCTCGAGCAGGAGGGACTGCGCTTCACCCGAGACCGGTGAGGGCCTGCTACTCGACTCGGGTGTAGGCGAGGTCGGTGATCGTGCGGCCCTTCTCGAGACCCTTGCGCTCGAAGCGGGTGACCGGCCGCTCCGCCCAGCGCTCGACCCGTCCCCCGGTGAGCAGGGGCTCCTCGTCGAGTACCTCGGCCATCTGCTCGGCATAGTCGGCCCAGTCGGTGGCGAGCCGCCACAACCCGCCCGGCGCCAGCCGACGAGCCAGGTTGGCCGCGTTGTTCGAGGTGACCAAGCGGCGCTTGTGGTGCTTGGTCTTGTGCCATGGGTCGGGGAAGAAGGTCCACAGCTCGCTCAGGCTGTCGGGCGCCACCAGGTGCTCCAGTGACCACACCGCGTCGACGCTGCAGAAGCGGACGTTGTCGGCCCCCGCCTCCGCCACGCGCCACAACGAGTCCGCGATGCCGGGGAGCCACACCTCGAAGGCCAGGATGTTCGCCTCGGGCCGCGCGGCAGCCAGCACGGCCGTCGCCTCGCCCACCCCTGAGCCGATCTCCACGATGAGGGGCGCCTCCCGGTCCCACCAGCTGCCCAGGTCGAAGTCGGGCCGGTCGACCGCCGCGTCCGGGATCACCCAGTCGGCCTGGTGCGCGGCCCAGCCCTCGGCCTGCTGCGGGGTGAAGCGGCTGCCTCGCCGGGCGTAGGTGAGCACCTCCTGCATCCGGCGACCGTCCTCGGTCAACTTGGTGTGCGGGCGCGGCGGCCGGACGTCGTTCACGGGGCCCAGTCTTCCAGTGGCGTCCGCGGCACTGGGATGCTGTCCCGGATGTACGACGCAGCGATCTCGCTTCGAGGAACACCTCGCCTGGGCCCTGGCGTGACGGCGCTCCCTACAGGCGGAACTGGCTGGGGAAGCCGGTCCGCCGAAGCTCCGGCGGCAGGTGCGACACGTCGTTCGACACCATGACGGACGGCGGCCCGTCCGGCCGATAGCTGATGCCCGTCACTCCGGCGTGGCACTGGTTCTGCCCCCACCAGCGCCAGTGCGGTGCGTCGAGGGCATGGCGGACCGGCCAGCCGATGGTGAACGCGTGATGACGACCTCGAGGGTCTTGCGTCGTCCATCGGTGCCCGGGCCGGCCAGGCGCTCGATCGCCCGCGAGCCCAGGTCCGCGCCCTCGAGTGCCTCCTCCTTGGAGACGTCGGAGACCGTCGACAGGACGGTGTCCGCCCAAGCGCTGGGCACCTCCTCAGGGCGGGGAACCGATGGCACGTAGTCGCCTGCCACGTCTGTCTCGGCAGGTCACTGGGCGGGGCGACTCACGGCTCGGCGAGCACGATGTTGACGGCGACGAGCTGGTACACGTCATTGATGATGAGCTGCACCGCCCAGTAGCTCGTGCAATCGAGGGACTCGTCGGGCGTCAGGGTGACCGAGTACCTGCCCCCTGCGTCCGTGGCCGACAACGGCTGGGGATGGGCGCACGAGTGGGGGGGCTTCGCGCTGGTGGTCGCCAGTGGACCGTCATGGTTCCGGATGAGATCTACTGCCGAGAAGCTGCAGGTCCGACCGGCATACCCACCCCCGGCAGGACACAGCCGCCACTCCGCTGGCCGCTGCCAGCCCTGTCTCGAGATCACCTCGGTCCGGACTCCTCCGAGGTACAGCGTCACCGGTGTGTCCGCCGGTGGGTCCTGCATCGCGCCCCGCGCAAACCTCTCGAACGCCCGGGCGACCTGGTCCAGCTGAGGTGGCGGCGCGGGCAGGTCGAGACCGCACTCGCCGGGGGCGCCACTGTTGACCTGGACCGTGACCCGACTTCGGAGGGCCACCATCCGGTCCGGAGCCGGGCGCTGGCGCAACACGTCGCCGAGCGGGAGGCACGCCGTACCCAGCACCTCCTGCGCGCGCAGCCGCAGCCCCGAGTCGGCCACCCGGGAACGCGCCTCGGCCAGGGACAGGCTGACGAGCAACGGGACCAGCATCTTGCGTGCGGGCCCTGGTGAGGTGGTCGCCGACGACGATGGGGGCTGAGTGTCTGCCGATGTGGCCCGCGCGGGAACAGGCTCCGTCGACGACTTGTCCTCAGCGGTGCAACCGGCACACGCAAGCAGGAGGACGATGAGCAGGCTCGGGATCGCGGACCGCATGAGCGGGAGCCTGACACACGCCGCCTGGCCGTCGAAGTCCTTCCTCCGGCTCCCCGCCAGGAGCACACTCAGGCATGCCTGCATCGCGCTGTGCCCTTCCCCTGCTGCTGGTGCTCGTCGTCGCCAGCGGTTGTGGGAACGACACGGCAGACGATCCTGGTCGTACGCCGAGCGACCTGAGGGACGTCGAGGCGATCACCCCCGCTGGGGTCGCGGGCGTGGTCCGCAAAGTCGTCGGGGCCGATCGGATCGTCTTCTACTCGGCCGCCGGGGACGACGACAGCGTCGGCGTGCAGGTCAAGCTCGCCGGGCGGCAGGTGCTGGTGGTGACGGTGCAGACCGCCGGCGACGTACCCGTCGACAGCTGCGACGACATCTCCGACACCGCCATGGGCGGCGGCGAGTGCGAGACCTCCGAGGACGGGACGATCCTCGCGTCAGGCACCGCGGAGGCGTTCAGCGACGACAACACGCGCGGATCCACGGTGCTGGCGCAGTCGGTCAACCCCGACACCGGTCGGGTCGTCTACGCGTTGTACGAGACCTACTCCCCCACTCCGGGGTTGGACCCGGCAACCGTCGCCGCGATCGTGTCGGACCCCGCCCTCGCAGCGATGACCGACCCCGCCACCAACGACGCCGGCGCCGACATCGAGATGACGGGGCCCGACGCCTAGGGCGTACGGCGACCGGCAGACGCCACGAGGCCCCACTCCCGAAAGAGTGGGGCCTCGCGATGTGCGGGTGCTCGTCAGTGACAGCGGAGATCACTTCAGCTCGGAGCGGATACGAGCAAGCTCGACCCGCCTGTCCTCACTTGGTGATCTTGACGACGCGACCAGCGCCGACCGTGCGGCCACCCTCGCGGATGGCGAAGCGCAGGCCCTCGTCCATCGCGATGGGCTGGATGAGCTCGACCGACATCTCGGTGTTGTCACCCGGCATGACCATCTCGGTGCCCTCGGGCAGGGTCACAACACCGGTCACGTCAGTCGTACGGAAGTAGAACTGGGGACGGTAGT
>NZ_JAOPXV010000048.1 GCF_025964975.1 Nocardioides sp. | reverse complement strand
CGCTTCGTCGACATGGCCCACTGATGTGGGCCGACACTCTCATGTCCGCCCCACCCAGTCGTCGACACCGAAACGAGCAGCTCAGAGCAGGTTTCCTGGCGAGACGGCCCCCAGCCCCTGAGCCTTGCACCGACCAGTGGACAGACGACGTGGACCGTCACTACTGACATGCCGTGGCGGGACACCGACATCTCCGTGTCGGCCTACAACTGACGCGTTGCGTTCGAAAGGCTGAACGACGCCAGGGGCACCTGCCTGCAGGGGGTCGAGGGTGACGTCGAGATCGCACGTGCGGAGCTTGACGACGATGTCCGGCCCGGCCGTCGCGTCGATGTCCTTACCTGCTTCACGGGCCTGGAAGCTGACCGCGGCCACTGAGACCTTTCCGGTTTCGCGCTAGGAACGAAGCGCTTCTGCCGGCTCGACGCGCGACGCCTTGACGGCTGGGTAGATACCGGCGAGGAGTCCGCTGAGCAGGCCGACGACGGGGCCTCCACCAGCGGTGGCGAGCGACAGGACGGGAGTCCACTCGTGCGCCAGTGATACCGCGACCACGATGAGGACGCCGACGCTGGCACCGACCATGCCACCGATCGTTCCCAGGATCGATGACTCGAGCAGGAACTGCGCGGCAATCTGACTTCGCCGCGCGCCGAGCGCGCGACGCAGCCCGATCTCACGGACGCGCTCCATCACTGCGACCAAGGTGATGTTTGCGATGCCTACCGTTCCCACGATGAGGCAGATCCCTGCAAGGCCGAGGTAGAGGCCGGACACGTCAGATTCGACTGACTTCCGAATTTGCTGGGGGTTGGGCGGCGTGTCGACAGCGACAAGGTCTGGCCGGTCGGGCCTGAGCGCGATCGGCATCTCGTCAGCTACCTGTGGCGCGGCGCCGAGAATGGTCGCCGTCACCATCTGGGCAGGATGATCGGACGTCGGTTCGCCCCAGATCCGCAAGGCCGTGCCCGTCGGGACAATGACGCTCTGCAGTAGTTCCTGGCGGCGTCCCACGTCATCGATGATTCCGATCACGACGAATGGGACGCCGTCGACGAAGACGGCTGGCAGCGACGAGACGTCAGCCAGGTGCAGTCGGGCGGCAGCGACGCGACCCACCACCGCCGTCTGAAGTCCTCTCTCGTCGTGGAACTGATCGAAGGGGCGTCCGATGATGTCCTTGGCTTGGACCGTTGCGAACAGTTCGGGGTCGGCTGCCACGACTGGAAGTTCCGCCCCGCTCTCGGCGGGTCCTGGCAGGGACCGAACCATCGGATCCGTCGTCGACACGGTCCAGTAGACGGCGGCGTGTTCGACTCCGTTGAGTGCCTCCACACGTTGGGCGGCGTCCGGTGGAAAGGAAAGAAGGCCTCCCTCCTCGCTGCCGGCTGCGTCGGTGGCGCTCACTTCGGTAGCCATGAGCTGGTTGAAGGACTCACTGATCTGTCCGGACGCCGTTGACGTGAGACCCAGGATCGCGACGAACGCGCCAACGCCTGTCAACGTTCCGACGGCCGTGAGGACCGCTCGAACCGGACGCTGCATGAGGCCGGCAACACTTTCCCGGGCGAGGTCCTGATTGCTGATCCTGGACCTGGCGTAGTCGCTCTCCGGACGAACGAGCTTGCGTGGCAGCCTCACGGTGTCGTCTCTCGCACGACGCCGTCTCGTATGGAGACTGAATCGCCCTGGGTTTGTTGGAGGCTCCATCGTTTGGAAACGAGGATGGACCTATGCCGAAGGACGTCACGCCTGGGAAGCCGACTACGCGTCGGTACAGCGCTGAGGAGAAGGCTGCTGCGGTGCGGATGGTGCGCACGCTGCGAGCCGAGCTAGGAACTGAGAAGGGCACGATCCAGCGAGTCGCCCGCCAGCTGGGGTACGGGACCGAGTCGCTGCGGCTGTGGGTCAACCAGGCCGACATCGACGACGGTGAGCAGCCCGGTGTCTCGAGCGATGAGTCGGCGCGGTTGAAGGCGCTCGAGCAGGAGGTCCGTGAGCTGCGTCGAGCCAACGAGATCCTGAAGCGGGCAGCGACTTTCTTCGGGGCGGAGCTCGACCGCCAACACAAGTGAGCGTCGAGTTCATCGACGGCAACCGTGACGAGTTCGGAGTCGAGCCGATCTGCCGGGTCCTGCAGATCGCTCCGAGCGTCTACTACGCAGCCAAGACTCGACCAGCGTCGCCGCGTTCGCAGCGTGATGCGGTCACCGGGCCGGCGATCGAGCAGCTGTGGCACGACAACTACCGGGTCTACGGCGCCAGGAAGCTGTGGAAGGCAGCCCAGCGTGCCGGCCACGACATCGGCCGCGACCAGGTCGCCCGGCTGATGCGCACCGCAGGAATTCAGGGCGTCAGCAGGACCAAGGGGTTGCGGACCACCAAGCGTGATCCGGGCGCACCGCGGCACCCGGACCTGGTCGATCGGGACTTCACCGCCACCGGACCGAACCAGCTGTGGGTCACCGACCTGACCTACGTGCCGACCTGGGCCGGGGTGGCCTACATCTGCTTCATTACCGACGCCTACTCCCGCAAGATCGTCGGGTGGCGGGCCGCGCCGCACATGCGGACCACGATGGTCCTCGACGCGATCGAGATGGCCAGGTGGTCACGAGGCACCCACCTCGAGGGGCTGCGGTGTCACTCCGACGCCGGGTCGCAATTCACGTCCATCCGCTACGGCGAACGCCTCGCCGAGATCGGCGCCGTCCCCTCGATCGGAACCGTCGGGGACTCCTACGACAACGCCCTGGCCGAGACCGTGAACGGCTACTACAAGGCCGAGCTCATCCGTGGCCCAGCACGAGACGGCCGGCCTTGGAAGACCGTCGAGGACGTCGAGCTCGCGACCTTGTCCTGGGTCCACTGGCACAACACCCAGCGCCTGCACGGCTACCTCGGCGACGTCCCACCCGACGAGTACGAGCAGACGTTCTACGCTCAAGCCAGGACCGACCAACCCCTGGTCGGAATCCAATAGCCCGAGCCTCCACAGAACCCAGGGCGATTCATTGTCCCAACACACCCCGGTGTGTCCCATCGAGACCCGTGCACCGAGCTCGGTTGCGGCGTCGTGGAGCTGGGCCGACGTGTATTGCGAGCCTCTGTCGGCGTGGAAGATCACCCCGGCCACATCGCGCCCACGCATCGT
>NZ_JAOPXV010000233.1 GCF_025964975.1 Nocardioides sp. | reverse complement strand
CGCGCTGCCACGCTGGGTCCGCTGCCCGCCCGGCGCGGCCGGGTGGGCGTCGTCTCCGCCGGGACCTCCGACGGCCCGGTCGCCGCCGAGGCGGCCCTGACCGTGGCCGTCCACGGCGCCGAGGCAGTGGTCATCAACGATGTCGGCGTCGCCGGTCTCCACCGCCTCCTCGCGGTGCGCGACCGCCTCGAGTCGCTCGACGTGCTGATCGTCGTCGCCGGCATGGAGGGTGCCCTGCCGTCCGTCGTCGGCGGGCTGGTGGGTGTGCCCGTCATCGCCGTGCCCACGAGCGTCGGCTACGGCGCCTCGTTCGGCGGCCTCGCCGCGCTCCTGGGGATGCTCAACTCGTGTGCCCCGGGGGTGACCGTGGTCAACATCGACAACGGGTACGGCGCAGGAGTGGCAGCCGCCCGGATCTGCCGGGTCGAGCCGCGGGTCGAGCCCCGGGCGGAGCCCCCGCTGGAAGGAGACCCGTGAGCATCTGGATCGACGCCTCCGCGGGTGCGAGCGGCGACATGCTCCTCGGGGCGTTGATCGGTGCGGGGGTCCCGCTGGACGTGCTCACCGAGAGCATCGACGCGGTCGCGCCCGAGCCGGTCTCGCTGCGACCGGAGCAGGTGAGCCGCAACGGCTTCGCCGCCACGCGGTGCCACGTCGAGGTGGACGACTCGGTGCACCACCGCAGCTGGCGTGAGATCCGCACGCTGCTCGGGTCCGCCGACCTGGACCCGGAGGTGCGGGACCTGGCCATCCGCTGCTTCGAGCGGCTCGCTGTCGCCGAGGCGCGCGTCCACGGTGCCGACCCGCTGGACGTCTCCTTCCACGAGGTGGGCGCGCTCGACGCGATCGCGGACGTCGTGGGCGTGTGCGCCGGTCTCGTGTGGCTGGGGCGCACCGAGGAGGCGGAACCGGGCAGTGTCCCCCGCGTCACCGTCTCCCCGGTCGCCGTCGGGTCCGGCACGATCACGGGAGCGCACGGGCAGATGCCGGTGCCGCCGCCCGCGGTCGTCGAGCTGCTCCGCGGCGTACCGTCCCTGGCTGGTCCCGGGGTGGCCGAGTCCTGCACTCCCACCGGTGCTGCGCTGCTGACCGCGATCGCCGACGCATGGGGACCTCAGCCCGCGATGACCGTGAACGAGATCGGGGTCGGGGCCGGCGGGCGAGACCCGGACACGCACGCCAACGTCCTGCGTCTCTTCGTGGGCACCTCCCCGGGGCGCGACGAGCGACCCCTCCTCATCGAGTCCAACATCGACGACCTGGACCCCCGCGTCTGGCCCTCCGTCATCGCCGCCCTCCTCGTCGCCGGTGCGAGCGACGCGTGGCTCACGCCGATCCTGATGAAGAAGGGGCGCCCCGCCCACACGCTGTCGGTCCTGACCAGCAGCGCTCGGGCCGAGGCCGTGCGGGCGGCCATCTGGCGCCAGACCTCCACCATCGGCGTACGCCAGATCCCCCTCGACAAGCACGCCCTGGACCGCGAGATGGTCTCGGTCGACGTGGCGGGCCACGCGATCGACGTCAAGCTGGCCAGGGACGGCGACGAGGTGGTCAACGCGCAACCGGAGTGGGATGACGTCGCCCGAGCAGCCGCCTCCCTCGGGCGTCCTGTGAACGACGTCCTCGCGGACGCGATCGCAGCCACCCGGGCGCTGCTTCGGGGCTGAGGCCACCGTAGGGTCACTTCGTGGATCTCGTCGTCATCGCACTGACCTTCGCCGCCATCTTCGTCGTCGAGCTGCCGGACAAGACGTTCATCGCCACGCTGGTCCTCTCGACCAGGTTCCGGCCACTGCTGGTGTGGATCGGCGTGGCACTCGCGTTCCTCGTCCAGTCCCTGGTGGCGGTCGGGCTCGGCAAGGCAGCGACCTTCCTGCCCACGACCTGGGTGCAGAGCGCCGCCGTGGCGATGTTCGTCATCGGGGCGATCATCCTGCTGCGCGAGGCCCGGGCCCACGACGCAGCCGACGACGACGAGGAGGAGGAGCTCGCCGCCAAGGCGGGCAACGCCAAGGGCTTCCGGGTCGTCCTGACCAGCTTCCTGGTGCTCTTCGCCGCCGAGTGGGGCGACCTGTCGCAGCTGTTGACGCTCTCGCTCGCCGCGAAGTACGACGACCCGGTCAGCGTCTTCCTCGGCGCGTGGGGCGCACTTCTCGCCGTGAGCGGTCTCGCGGTCGTCGTCGGGCGCGTGCTGCTCGCGCGCATCACGCTGAGCCTGCTCCATTATCTGGGCGCGGGAGTGTGCCTGTTCATGGCATGTTTGACCGTGTGGGAGATGACGCGCTGAGGGACCTCCAGATCGTCCGGGACCGCTTCCGGGAGGTCAACGGCGAGCACCCGATGACCGAGGCCGACGACGCCTACGCCCGCGAGCACTTCACGCCGGCGCCCCCTGAACACCTGGGTGACATCGCTGCCGGCCGGCTGCCGCTCCCGGCCTACGTCCTCAATGACGGCACCCCGATGGTCGCCGACATCGGCGACTGTCTCGGTGCCGCCGGCGGGGTCGCGGGGCTCCACGACTGGTTCGTCGAGTTCTGGCCGGGCGATCCCGCGACCGCCGACTTCGAGTGGGACACCTTCCTGTCCGGACAGTACGTCTGCCTGCGCGTGCTCGACCCGATCTCGATCCGCCGCCGGGCCGTGCTGATCGAGCAGGCCCGCGCAGCCGTCGACGCGCTCCGCATCGACGCACGCGACGAGCTGGCTCAGGGGTCTCTCGCCGAGGCCGTCGACGGAGGGCTCGCCTCTCCGGGGCTCGACGAGCTCCTGTTGCCGATGACCGCCTTCGACCGGTTGCGCTTCGGCGGTCCCACGGTCCGTGACCTGTGGGTCGAGACGGTGCGGGCCGAGTTCCACGACCCGCAACCGCCACCGCTGCCCCTCCACACGGAGCGGCTCACGCTGCGCATGGTCGTCCTCGAGGATGCGCCGGTCCGGGCGCGAGCCTGGGAGCATCCGGACTTCGTCCGCTATCTCCTCCACCCCGAGCGCAGTGCCGCGGAGACGACGTTCGAGACCTACCGGCACTGCCAGCCGCCGCCCGTGGGCCCGCAGCGGTTCCTGGGTCTCGTGATGGAGCACGAGGGAGAGCCGGTCGGCAACGTCGTGCTCTTCTTCCAGGGCGCGGGGGTCTCGACGGCGGAGATGGGCTGGACCCTCTATCCCTGGGCGGCGGGCAAGGGGCTGGCCACCGAAGCCGCGAGGGAGCTGCTGCGAGTGGCCTTCGAGCACTACGGCGTACGCCGCGTGGTGGCCAACCTCGACGCGCTCAACGAGCGCTCGGCGTCGCTGGCCGAACGGCTCGGCATGCGACGCGAGTCCCACAAGCTGGCCGACTTCTGGTCGAAGGGACGCTGGACCGACTCCTACGAGTACGCAATCCTCCGCAGCGAGTGGGAAGCGCAGGCCTCCGCAGCGGCGACCGACGAGTCCGGCAGGGGTACGCCGGCCGGCTGAGGATCGCTAGGCTCCCCCCATGGCCCACTCCCACGGCGCTGACAGCGAAGTCGGCGCGCTCTCCACCGTCATGCTGCACCGGCCCGGCAACGAGCTGAAGCGACTGACCCCTCGCAACAACGACAGGTTGCTCTTCGACGGCATCCCGTGGGTGAGTCGCGCCCAGGAGGAGCACGACGCCTTCGCCGACACCCTGCGCCAGCGGGACGTCGAGGTCCTCTACCTGACCGAGCTCCTCACCGAGACCCTCGGGAGCGCCGAGGCTCGCGAGCACGCGATCAGTTCCGCACTGAGCGGGCTCCACCTCGGAGACACGCTCCGCACCTACCTTCTCGGTGCGCTCCGTGACGCCTCCCCCGAGGAGCTCACCGGTCTGCTCACGGAGGGGGTCCGCAACGACGAGGTGCGCGGCGGTCACGGACTGGTGACGAGCCTGTTGAGCCCGTACGACTTCCTGATCGACCCCCTGCCCAATCTGCTGTTCACCCGCGACTCCAGCGTGTGGATCCGCGACCGGGTCGCGATCACGAGTCTCGCGATGCCGGCGCGCATGCGAGAGACCCAGCTGACCGAGCTCATCTACACCGAGCACCCGCGCTTCGCCGGCACCACCCAGAAGATCCACGGGTGGCACAACGAGCACGTCGAGGGTGGCGACGTGCTCCTGCTCGCGCCCGGCGTGATCGCGGTGGGGGTCGGGGAGCGGACCACACCGGCCGGTGTCGAGCGGCTGGCCCGCCAGGTGTTCCATGCGGACCTGGCCCACACGGTGCTGGCGGTGCCGATCGCCCAGGAGCGCGCCACGATGCACCTCGACACGGTGTGCACGATGGTCGACGTCGACAAGGTCGTCATGTATCCCAACGTCGCCGACACGTTGCGCGCCTACGCCGTCACGGTGCAGGAGCGGGGCGACACCGACGTCGACCTGGCGCTGGACGTCGCCGGCGCGGAGCCCTTCCTGGTGGCCGCAGCCAAGGCCATGCAGATCGACACGCTCCACCAGATCGACACCGGTCTGGACCCCGTCACCGCAGAACGCGAGCAGTGGGACGACGGCAACAACACCCTGGCGCTGGCGCCGCGGGTCGCGGTGGCCTACGAACGCAACGACGAGACCAACGACCGCCTCGAGGAGGCCGGCATCGAGGTGATCCGCATCGCCGGCTCCGAGCTCGGGTCGGGACGCGGCGGGCCACGCTGCATGTCGTGCCCCGTGGAGCGCCAACCGCTCGGGGTGTGACTCAAGATGTGACACAGACCCCGCGAGCCGGCCATACCTTCGCGGGTCGATCCGCGTTGAGAGGGCAACACCCAACAGCCGAGAGGCAACGCCCATGAGTTCTTCCATCTTCGACGCGCTCACCCCCGCCGAAGCCGAGCGGGTCCGATCCGCCGGCACGCCGCTGAAGCTCCCCGAGGGCTGGTCGCCGATCGGTGAGCAGACTCCCGCGGACAAGGCCTACATCCTCACCTCGGGCGAGGTGTCCGTCCGTCGCGACGGCACCGAGATCGCCCGGCTGGGCGCGGGCCAGGTGATGGGCGAGGCCGCGATCGTCAACCGGACCCTGCGCACCGCGACGCTGGTCGCGCTCACCCCCCTCGAGGTCATCCACTTCACCAAGGAGCGGCTCGAGCAGCTGATCGCGGAGATCCCGGCGTTCGCGCAGGCGCTCAAGGACGCGGCCGCCGAACGCCACGGCGACGGCTGAGCCACCGAGTCGCGACGTGAGTGACTCCGGGGACCTCGGCAATGCCTTCGACACGGTCGAGGCGTTTCTCCTGGGCGGGTCTCCGACCCTGACCCGGGTGGAGGTCGCCAAGCGCGCCGGCGTCCCCCTCGAGGTGGCCCAGGAGCTGTGGCGTCTGCTCGGCTTCGCCCACGTCAACGACGAGGTGGTCGCCTTCACGGAGAGCGACGTCCAGGCGTTGCGGCTCACGGCGGACCTCATGGACATCGGCATCCTCGGGCCGGACTCACAGGCCGCGCTCGTCCGCACCTGGGGACGGAGCTACGCCCGGCTGGCGGAGTGGCAGACGTCGCTGCTGGCCGGGCACGCCGTCGAAGGGCCGGACCCCGACGTGCGGCTGGCGGAGCTGGTGACGGGGGTGCTCCCGCGGGTGGAGGCGCTGCAGTCCTATGTCTGGCGGCGCCACCTCACCAGCGCGGCCAGCCGTCTGCTGAGCACCGGCTCGGCCAGCGAGGCGGAGCGCACGATGGCCGTCTGCTTCGTCGACATCGTCGGCTACACCACCCGGAGCAAGTCGCTCGAGGAGGACGAGCTCGTCGTCTGGATCGAGAACTTCGAGCAGGTCGCCACCGGCACGGTGGTCGACCACGGCGGCCGGGTGATCAAGACGATCGGTGACGAGATCATGTTCACCACCGACGACCCGGCCGCTGCCACCGAGATCGCGCTGTCGCTCACCCAGCGTGGCCTCGACCAGGACGACCCCTTCCCCGACGTTCGCGCCGGCATTGCCTACGGCCTCGTCGTGAACCGCTTGGGTGACGTGTACGGCGCAACCGTCAACGTCGCCTCCCGCCTCACCTCCGTGGCCCGACCCGGCACCGTGGTCATCGATGGCGGGGCCCACGCCGCCCTGTCGGACGACGGCGGCGCCGACGCGAGCGACGGGGACCCGGACCGCCGCGCAGACGACGGCACCGAGTCCCCCGGCCTCGCCGGCACCGAGCATGTCGACCAGGAGCCTGCCCAGCGGACCGATCCCGACCTCCCTGCCTACCGCTTCCGGCGACTGCGCCGGGTGTCCGTCAAGGGCTACAGCCGACTGGAGGCCTGGCGGGTCCAGCGACCCAAGGAGGACTGACCTCCCCTGCCAGCGTCATCAGACGGGTGCGCAGATCTCCCTGGGGCCCATCGGCAGCGGGTTGGGAACGCACATCGGCGGCAGGGCCGTCGGCAAGGTCGTCGGCAGCCCCGTGGACGTCGGGGTCGAGGTGGACGTCGGGGTCGAGCTGGGGGACGGCGTCGGCGTCGGATGGGCCTTCATGCACTTGTCGTAGGCCGCCCGCGCCGTCGTGTACCACTCCAGCTGGAGCCGCAGCTCCTTCTTCGCCCTGCGGAGCTGACGCTTCGCCTTCTTGATCCGTGCCGGCCGATGCGACCGCTTGGCCGCCTTCAGACGCTTCTTGGCACCCTTGACCTTCTTGGCCGAGTCCTGGGCGGCCGCCGCGGCGTCCTCCAGCTCTGCGGCCTGGGCAGCGCAGGCCTTCGCCGACGACACCTGCACTGAAGCTCCTGCGCTGCCGCCGGAACCGACGAAGACTGCGAGGGAGAGGACGCCGAGGACGACGACCAGCGTGGCCGTCAGGACGGTGCGAATCGGGGCAAGGAACACGGGGGGAACCTCCTGGGTGCGAGGTGCGGTCAACAGTGCGCACACGCTAGAGGATTCGACTGCGGGCTGTCACGCAGTCTGGCCAGAGAGGCCGGTGGGCTCCCGCCCTCAGCGAAAATTGAAGCGCCCGGCCGATGTCGACGGGGGAGACAACAACGGCCGGGCACTAGAAACCTACATCCGTCACGTTCCCCGGACAAGTCCGGGGGCACATTTGACCAACGAATAGTCACGTGTGACTAACGAATGGTCACCTGACGGTTGGCCAGGCCCGCCCGAGCGGACCGTTCCTGCTGACTGAGGTCCCCACCCTGGGCCAGTGCGTCGGCCAGCGCGGCAGCGAACGCGGCCGCTGGTTTCTCCAGCACCTCGGCTCCCGTGCCGACCGGCAGGTCCCACACCGGGGCGAGCAGGCCGTGCGCCCGGAACATGCCTACGAACCGTGAGCCTTCGGCCAGGGAGTCCTCGCCGGCGGCGTGGAGCCGAGCCAGCGCGTCGAGCAGCTCGTCCTCCGGGTGCGGCATCACCCAACGCAGGTGCTCCTTCGGACCGACGTTGGTCCAGTACGCCGCCTCGACGCTCTCGAGCCGTGAGGTCGGGCTGGCTGCGGAGTTGGCCTGCTCGAGCGCGGCCGCCGTCGAGTCGTCCTGGTCCTCGACGTCATCGAGCCAGTAGCCGAAACCCTCGTGGACGGTGATGTCGAGCGACTCGTTCGCGATGAGGTCCTGCAACCTCGCACCCTCGCCGGGCGGGGTCGTCAGGCCGATAATGCCCGACTGCTCAGTCGCGATCGCGGCTTCGAGCACGGCCCCGAGGTCACGCGACGGGTCGCCGTACTGGTGCGCCACCTGCAGACCGAGCCAGATCGCGCCGCTGTCGCGTACCATCGCCGGGGCGGCCATGGGCAGCAGGGTGCACAGCCGGACTTCACGGTCGGTGCCGGGCACCGTCAGGGGTGCAGTGGCTGCTGGGACGAGCTCGCGCAGCGCGATGACGTCGCACTCCCCGGGCAAGCCCTCGAACGGTCTGTTGACGAACGCCGCAGCCGCGCCGGCGCTCGCGCCGTGGCATGCCTTGTAGCGCTTCCCCGAGCCGCAGGGGCAGGGCTGCCGAGGCCCGACCTCTCCGCCGACGGGCGCGGTGTCACGGGCTTTGGTGCGGGACTTCTTGGCCATGTCGCCGAACGCTATACGTCGAGCAGCTCCAGCACGTAGGCCGGCTTGTCGGTGATGACCGCGGCGACCCCCAGCTCGACGCACAGCTGCAGGTCCTCGGCGGTGTTGACGGTCCACACGTGGATCTCGCGGTCGGCCAGTCGCAGGTGCCTGCCGAAGCCAGGGTGTTCGCGCAGCTCCTTGACCCCCGGTCCGATGATCCAGTCGCGGTCGACGACGCGCTTGAGCATGGGCCAGTGGTGGGCCTTCTCGACCAGCGCCACGACCGGGACCTGCGGCGCGAGACGATTGACGCGCTGGAGCGCGGTGACGCTGAAGCTCATGACGCGCGCCGGCGAGTCCGGACTGGTCCAGCCGAAGTCGGCCAGCAGCTGGACCAGCCGCCGCTCGACCAGACCCCCGAACCGGGTCGGGTGCTTGGTCTCGATCGCGATCTCCACCCGCCGACCGGCATCGGCGACTGTCTCCAGCAGCTTCCGCAGCGTGAGCACCCGACTGTGCGCCGGGTCGTCGTCGCGGGCTTCGTCGTCCAGCTCGGCCCACGGGTTCTTCCACGACGCGAAGTCGAGCTCGTCGAGGTCAGCCAGGTTCATGGTCGACACGACGCCCTTGGTGGCGGCGGTCCGCTGCAGGTTGCGATCGTGCACGCAGACCAGGTGCCCGTCGGCGGTCAGTCGGACGTCGCACTCGAGCGCGTCCGCCCCGACCTCGATCGCGCGCTGGTAGGCGCGCAGCGTGTGCTCGGCGTTCTCGTGGCTGGCGCCACGGTGGGCGACCACCTGCGGCCTCATGTCCCGAGCGTAGGCCACCCGAGCGGCGTGCGGTTCAGCTTGCCGCGCGCCGCCAGGGCTGGATGAAATCGTTGCCGGGGATGTCGTGGACGGCCATCGTCAGCTGATCGGCCTGGCGCCGCCGAGCTGCTCACGGATGACGTCCGCGTGACCGGCGTGCCGGGCGAACTCCTCGATCTGGTGGAGAGCCAGCATGCGCGCGGTCATCGGCAGGGGCTCGAGCCGTCCGAACCATGGGGCGGGCGCCGCAAACACCTCGGCGTCGGGGTCCATGGAGCCGATCGCCGCCAGCAGTGCGGCCGTCGCGTCGTCGTACTGCTGGAGGACCTGCTCGAGGTACTCGTCCTCGGTCAGCGCGGAGCTGCCGTAGAACAGCGCGACGTCGGCCTCGCTCACCTTCCAGCCGCGGTCGCCGCGTCGCAGGCCTCCCGCGTCTGCCACAGGGGCCGGGTGATGCTGAGGTGCTTGAGGATGCCGCCGATGCTGAGCTCGCTCCGGGCCGGGGTCTCGCGTGCCTCCTCCTCGGTGAGGCCGAACGCGGCGGCGCGGACGGCCTTTCGACCTGCTCGCGCAGGAAGGTGGCGAGGGCGGCTGCTTCATCGAGCGGGGGTGGGCTGGATCATCAGAGCTCCTGGGGGTCGGCCTTGTTGCCGTGTCCCACCGTCTCGCCCCATCAGGACCGATCGTGTCCGCTAGTCAGCCGGAGGTGCGGTGCCCTCGCCCTGGACGAAGCCCGGCAGCCAGGCCGCCTCCCAGCCCGGGATCTCCTGCAGCTCGACCCGCGAGCGGACAGGCGCCGTCTCGGCCACCCAGTAGCGCCCGTCCGCGCGTTCCAGGTAGTGGTAGTTCACGAGCTCCCGGCGGAGGTAGGCGAAGTCCCCGTGGACGCGGGTCAGCACTTGGTTCACCTCGGGCTCGGTGTAGATGCGCCCCGGCTCGAACCTCGCCAATACCTCCAGGAGCGCGCCGGCACGGGTCTTCCTCTTGGCGGGGACCTGCCCGAGCCGGCCGTCGGTGAACAGCCGCCCCACCAGCCGTTCCTGCTCGATGCGCGCTGCGTCGTACGCCGCCTGGTCGGCCGCCGCCTGACCGCCGGCGGCCGACAGTGGTGGCTGTCCCTCGACGGCGGCCCGAGCGGCGGTGTAGGTCTCGCCGGTCTCGGACATCCGCGCGCGGACGACCTGCTTGACGTCTCGATCTCTGGTCACGTCTGCTCACTCCGACTGCGTTGCGTCCCCAGTCCGCCGCCGCAGTGCGTGTGAAGCGACGATTCCGATGTGATCGCCCGAGGATCTGCTCCCCTCCGCCACCCCGCTCGGACTGGGGCCGACACGCGGGCTGGGCGCTGGACGGCGCCGCTGCGGGAGATCCTCACACGGCAGCCACACCAGTGCCAAGCTCATTTGGCCGGCGCAGTGGCCGGCACTCAGCCCGCGTGCTCGCGGAGATAACGCCCGAAGTGGGGGACCGTGAAGGCGATCCGGCCGCGCTCGCCGGAGTAGATGAGCCCTTTCTTCAGCAGCGCGTCGCGAGCCGGTGAGAGCGCCTGCGGTTTCTTGCCAAGGACAGCTGCGACGTCGGCGGTCGGCACCGCCTCGACCGCGGGGTCCTCGGAGGCCGCGGCGACGTCGGCCATGGCACGGAGATACTCCCGCTCCCCCGGCGTCGCCCTCTCGTAGCGGGACCCGAAGAAGCCGACCGCGAGCTCGGACTCGGCCTCCGGCGTGGCGACCTGCACGTCGTCGAGCGTGATCGGCGACCGCGGAGCCCGGTCCCAGACCGCCTTGCCGTAGGCCTGGATGAAGTAGGGGTAGCCGCCCGTGGCGGCATACATGGCAGTCAGCGCCTCATCGGTGAATGCCGCGTCCTCCTCGGTGGCGGGGGCCGTCAGGGCGCGATCGGCCGCCTCGCGAGCCAGGCGATCGATGCGCTGGTAGTGGAAGAGGCGCTCGGAGTAGGACTTCGACGCGGAGAGCACCGCGGGCAGGTGCGGCAGACCGGCACCGACGACGATCACGGGCAACCCTGACTGGCTGATCTCGTGGCACGCGGCACACAGCGCCGACACGTCGTCCGGCCCGAGATCCTGCATCTCGTCGATGAAGACCGCGATGCCGTTGCCGACGTCCGCCGCGAGCCCACCGATGTCGGTGAAGAGCTCGACGAGGTCGATCTCGATGTCTCCGGAGTCGGCGCGCCCGCGGACCACCGGAGCATCGATGCCCGGGTTCCACTGGTCCTTCAGCCGTGCGCCGGCCCCAGCCTCGCGTTGGGCAAAGGCCCTGATCACCCCGAGCACGTGGTCGACGCTGTCCGGGTCCGGGTGCCCGAGCTCGCGCACTGCTTGGTGGAGGGCGCTGCTCAGCGGGCGCCGGAGCGCCTGGTCGGGACGGGCCTCGAGCTTGCCGGTCCCCCACCTGCGGCGTACGGCCGCGGACCGCAACGCGTTGAGCAGCACCGTCTTGCCGACCCCCCGCAGGCCGGTCAGCACGAGGGAGCGCTCCGGGCGACCCTTGACCACCCGCTCGAGCACCACGTCGAAGGCCCGGAGCTGCTCGTCACGACCGGCGAGCTCGGGCGGCCGCTGGCCGGCGCCGGGGGCGTACGGGTTCCTGATGGGGTCCACGTCGAGACCGTATCGAGCGATCTAGCGAATTCCCTAGATCTGCTCAGCCGGCGTGGTCGAAACGAACTGGCCGCCGCTTCGAGTGGTCCTCGCGGGATGCCGCGACGGCATACGACGCCTGGAGCCCGCGCTGCAGCATCTCGATCAGCGCTGGCACCTCCTCGACCACCAGGCGGAAGGAGCCGCTGCACTCGTTGTCGCGCCACAGCGAGAGGACGACCAGGTCCGCGTCGTGGTGCCACGTGACGCGCAGCGCGCGGTCCTGCCCGCGGGCGTCGAAGAAGATCGAGCCCGTCAGTGGCAGTGGTCGCGGGATGGCCATCTCGTCATTGTGCCCACTTCGTCAAGACCCTCGTTCGAGGTCTGCTTGGGCATGCTGGCCCCCGGCGGACCGGGAGGACGCGCCTAGACTCTGGCCATGCCTGAGCTGCCCGAGGTGGAGGCCCTGGCCCTGGACCTGAAGGGCCGGCTCCTCGACCGTGCGATCACTCGGATCGACCTGGCGGCGTTCAGCGCGCTGAAGACGTTCGACCCGCCCCTGCACTCGCTGCACGGCACCCTGGTCGAGGACGTGACGCGGCACGGCAAGTTCCTCGACATCACCGCCTCCGGCACCCACTTGGTCATGCACCTGGCTCGCGCGGGCTGGGTGCGCTGGCGCGACGAGGTGCCGGCGCTGCCCGCGAAGCCCAACAGCAAGAACCCGCTCGCCGCGCGGATCGTGATCGACGACCCCGACTCCGACAGCCAGCCCGGGCTGGACGTGACGGAGGCGGGCACCAAGAAGAGCCTGGCGATCTACGTCGTGCGGGACCCCCAGGACGTGCCGGGCATCGCGCGGCTGGGCCCCGACCCGCTCGACGACGCGTTCACCATCGACGTGCTCAGCCAGATCCTGCAGTCCGAGGGCCGCAAGCAGATCAAGGGCGTCCTGCGTCACCAGGGCACGATCGCGGGCATCGGCAACGCCTACTCCGACGAGCTGTTGCACGCGGCCAGGATGTCGCCGTACAAGCCCGCCAACGCGCTCACCGACGACGAGCTGCAGGGTTTGTACGACGCCATCCGCGGGGTGCTGGGCGCCGCCGTAGAGCGCTCCCGCGGTCTGCACGCCAGCGAGCTGAAGGGCGAGAAGAAGACCAACCTGGCCGTCCACGGCCGCGCCGGTGAGAAGTGCCCGGTGTGCGGCGACGTCGTCCGCGAGGTGTCCTTCGCCGACTCCAGCCTGCAGTACTGCGCGACGTGCCAGACCGGCGGCAAGCCCCTGGCCGACCGGCGGATGAGCCGGCTGCTGAAGTGAGCCGCGTCGGCAGCCCGGCCTACCGAACAGTCGCGGGGTGCAGCGGCGGGCGATGTCAATCGGTCGAAGCAATTCGGGTTAGGCCGCTGCTTGTTGCAGCAGCTCGTTCAGTCTCTGAGCGGGGGTCTGCAGATCCAGGGTGGGTCGTGGTCGTGCGTTGAGGGTGGCCGCGATCCGCGCAAGGTCCTCGGCGGTATGGATCGAAGATCGCTTCCCTTCTCGAACCAGTGCCGCAGCAGCCGGTTGGTGTTCTCGTTCGTGCCCCGCTGCCAGGGCGAGTGCGGGTCGCAGAAGTACAGCTTCAGGTCTAGCGCGGTCTGCACCTCGGGTACTTGGCGAGCTCGACGCCGCGAGTCGTGCCGTCCGGGCAGGTGCAACAAGATCGTGAACCGGGTAAATCGCTCCACCAGCGTCCCGATCGCCGAGCCCGTTGCGGTGCCGCCCATGATCAGGGGGTCGCCCTCCCAGTGCCCCGGCACGGCACGGTCCTCCACGACCGCGGGACGGTCGCTGATCTTGAACGCCTCCTTATACGGACTGGCCAGGTTCCGAGTGGTGCCGTGTGCCTTACGCCGGCTTCATTTCAGGCTCAGACACCGGTGCAGATCAGCACGCAGCGACCTACGGGTCTGCACGTACAGGGCCTGATAGATCGTCTCGTGACTCACCCGCTCAGTGTCCCCGGCGCCCTCGCGGGCGAGCATCTGGCTGATCACCGTGGCGACCGGCCGTCATCCGTCCACCCCTCGATCCGACGACACAGACCGCGGTTGGCGGCCAGCTTGGTGATCCGCGGGCGCGGGCGACGCCCGGCAGCAACGCGGTGCGCCACGCTCGCCCGATAGACCCCGTCCGGGCTGCGGTTGCGACTAATCTCGCGGCACACCACCGACCGGTCCCGCTCGAGCGCCTCGACGATGCGTTGCAGCGTCCACCGTTGGTGGACCCCGACCGCGATCAGCACACGGTCATCGATCGACAACGGCCGGCGTGCCCGACCCGGGTCACACAGATCTGGCGGGACGGGACCAAGGCCACCACGGGGCCCATCAGCACGGCGCGGGCTCACATGGCCACCATCGCGCCACCACACCACGGCCTGCCCGAGCGACACCCCAGTCCTCGCAGCCGCGAAACGCAAGGTCGAACCCCCGCTCACCAGCTCAACGAACGCCTCACGAACCACTAACGGGAACCTCTTCGCCATCACAACGCTCCTTCAGCGTTGCTTCGACCGTATGGTTCCGCCGCCCCGCTGACCCCCCTGACTGTTCGGTAGCAGTCCTGGCACCTTCCGACCACGTACGCCGCAACCCCGCCTAGCCACGGGCGGACCGAGCACGCGGACGCACGTTCAGGGCTGGATGCCGGTGAGCCCTTTGGCGATACCGGCTGCTGGGCCGGGTGTCCGGCTTCGTGCGCAGCCGTCCCCACCGTCGTGGGCAGGGTCGGTGCCCCCCAGGCACGAAAGAGCAGGCGTGTGTTGAGTCAACACCTCGACAGCGCGACATCGACGGAGCCCAGCCGCTACGTCGGCGCCGGGAAGCGGCGGGCGAGCAAAGCGGATCCCCGGCATGGCGACCGTGGGTCGTCGCGACGCTTCCTTCGGCCACCGCTCTGCGTCCTGGTAGGACTCGCTGCGATCACGCTGGCGACCGGCGGAGCGCTCGGGGGCGATCCCGTGAGGCTCACCCACGCGTATGCCGCCCCACCAACCAACGGACGTGCAGTCCGGACAGTGGAGGTCCAGCAGCAATCCAGCCCGAGCACCGCGGACGTCCATCAGCCCAAGGTCGTTGTCAGCCGCTCCCCGGCGCGGAGCATCGGCGCCCGGGCCACCTCCGCCACACGCAGCCAGCGACGCCAGGGCGACGATCGTCACCGCCGGCTGCTTCACGTACATGTGTCCGCTCCCCCGTCGACCAGCACAGTCGACCAGCACAGATCATCACACGGCTCTCAGCGAAAGGCCTCCGGCAACCCGATCGCGAGGGCGTCGGGCAGCGAGGCGAGGTAGGCCGACCGCGCGATCTCGACCACGCCGAGGGAGGCGAGGTGGGGCGTCTGCCACTGCACGTCGAGCACCCGGCGGTCGGCGTACTCGTCACTGAGCACCTCGACCAGTCCCATCAGCGCCACCTTCGACGCATCCCGTTCCCGGTGGAACATCGACTCCCCGGCGAACAGGCCCCCGATGCCGACGCCGTAGAGCCCACCGGCCAGCCGACCCTCGCGCCACGCCTCGACCGAGTGGACCCACCCGAGCTGGTGCAGCTCGAGGTAGGCCGCGCGGATCGCCGGGCTGATCCAGCCGTCCGGCCGGCGCCGGTCACCGCACGCGTCGATGACCTCCTCGAAAGCAGTGTCGACCCGGATCTCGAAGTGGCGCGCGGACCTCCGCAGCGAGCGGGAGACGAGGAGCCCGTCGAGGGGGAGCGCCCCTCGGCGTACGGGTGAGAACCAACCGATGGGCGCGCGACGGCCGCCGATCGGCATCGGGAAGAGCCCTTGGGAGTACGCCGCCAGCAGCGTGCCCGGCGCGAGGTCGGCACCCATCCCGACCAGGTCGTCGTCGGGGTCCCAGTCCCCGGGCTCGGGGAAGATCCACGCGGAGGGCTCGGGCGGGACGGGCATGGACGCGAACCTACTTCGTGGATCGTTCGGGTGCGGGCCTCTAGTCTGGTGTCATGAGTCTGACGGGACGGGTCGGCAAGAGCCTTGCACCCAGGATCACCGAGCTCGCCCCCGGACTGACCACGTCCTTCGTCCGCGAGGCGCTCAGCCGGGCGATCGACGGCGTGGGTCCGCTGCCGGGCGCGGCGGCCGCTGCCGACAAGCAGCTGGCCGAGCAGCACGGCAACGTCGAGCGGGCGATCCACGAGGTCATCGAGAACCACGTCCGCTACGCCGGGACCCAGGGCTTCGCCACCAACGTCGGTGGACTGGTGACCGCTGCGTTCGCGATCCCCGCCAACATCACCGGCGTCACGCTGGTGCAGTGCCGGATGATCGCCGCGATCGCGCACCTGCGCGGCCATGACCTCCACGACCCGCGGGTGCGCAACGCAATCCTCACCACCCTGCTCGGCGAGGAGGTGGTCACCAGCCTCGTGCGGAAGAAGAAGCTCCCCGCCCCGCCGATGGCACTGGCCACCGCTCCCGCGCACGACCCCAACCTCGACGCGATCATCAGCGCCGAGGTCGCCGCCGACCTCATCGCTCGGATCGCCGGCAAGCGCCTCGCGACCACCATCGGACGACGCGTGCCGGTGGTCGGTGGCCTCGTCGGGATGGGCGCCGACGGTTATGCCACCTGGAAGATCGGGCGGTACGCCGACCGCGAGATCCTGCCCCGGACCCGCGGCTCTGCCGCACGGTGACCAGCGCCCGGCCGATCAGCGCCGGCGCAACCGCCGGTAGGCGGTGAGGGCAGCACGGCCCGACCGGTGCGTCTGCATCGCCTGGACGGTCTTCTCTGCCGGCGAGCGACGGGCCAGCTCCAGCTCGACCCGGGTCTCGTCGAGCTCGCGCACCAGCCTCGCCTCCGACTCCCGAAGGCGAGAGCCCTCCACAAGCAGCGCCTTGATGGCATCCAGCGAGGCGGGCAGCAGGTCCGAGGCCGGGGCGGTGTCCGGGTCGGTGAAGGTCGTCGCCGGTTGGCCGATCAGGTCCGCGAGGTCGCCGACGACGTCGTAGCCGCGCTTCTGGATCTCATCGGCCCACGTGCGCGAGAGCTCCTGGACCCACTCGTGGGTGGCAGGCGGCAGGCCCAGCCGGGCGGACTTCGTCCGACGTGACAGCGTCTGGTGGGCGAGCAGCTCGCGCACCAGCGGCCGGTAGTCGGGCGGGGCGACCACTGAGGTGACGCGCTTGTTGATCAACCGGAGGAGTGCGGTCTCGGGCACCCCGAGCGAGGGGTTGGCGCGCTCCGGAGTCAGGTCGAGGTCGATCCCGTCCAGGCCGAAAGTGCCGCTGAAGCGTCGCCACAGCTCGTCGGGCGCGGCTCCCGGCCTCGGGACGGTGACCAGGTGCACCTGCTCGGGCGGCAGGATCGCGCCCCAGCGGTCCAGGATGTCGGGGATCTCCTGCGCTCCCCAGAACCATGAGCCGATCCGGGTGTCACGCGCGGGATCGCGGATCATCTCGAGGAAGTGGGTGTAGGAGACGAGGCTGCGGTGCTTGACGTTCTCCTGCCACTCGGCGGGGACCTGACGGACCAGGTCGCGCACCGACAGGATCAGGTGCACCTCGACGCCGTCGCCGAAGGACGTCAGCGCTCGATCGATCTGGGTCGGCGAGGCGGTGGAGAGGATCTCGTGGCTGATGATCGAGGTGTGCGGCCAGTCCCTGACCTCGGCGGCGAGCCGGTCCCACGCACCCACGGCCTCGGTCTCGAGGCCGCCCCAGGTCAGACGCATGAGGTCCAGCGCGGCCAGGAAGTGCCCGTCGAACCGGTCGGCGGGGTAGAGGATGCCGTGCTCGCGCAGCAGGTCGCGGTTGCGGAACAGCACGTCCTGGAGATAGGAGGTGCCGGTCTTCGGCGTGCCGACATGGAGCAGCACGCGGCGTACGCCCGTCTCCAACGGCACCGTGCTGGTCACCTCGACCCCTCCGTCTTCGTCGCCTTCCAGGTCTGATCCACCAGCATGCGCACCGCAAGCTCCAGCACGAGCTCACTGGACGCTGCGCCCTGCGCGACCGATGCCCCCGACCCGGAGGACTCGAGCGGCAGGACCGAGTCCGGATCTCCGACGACAGGGTAGCCAGCGCAGCGGAGCTGTCGCGCCATGCGGTGCGCCGCGGCACCCACCCAGGCGCGGTGCTCGTCAGGTAGCGCCACCGGCGGGGTGTCGGTCGCCGGCATCCGCGGCAGCAGGGTCTCGGTCATCAGGGCAGCCCGGACCTCCGACGGGACGAGCAGGCCGACGACGGTGGCGATCCGACGGGCGAGCTCCGCAGCATCGGCCCCCGGCCTCGTCGGGGGCCGGATGCGGCGCACGCGCAGGAGCTCGGGCAGGGCCGAGGAGTCGAGCACCACGCGGACGCCGCGGTGCGACTCCAGCTGACGCGCGGCGACCGCGGGCAGGTCGATGCGCGGCGGCAGCTCGCCTCGCTGCTGCCAGAACCGCAGCCACTCCAGCCAGGCCCCCGAGCCGCGCTCGAAGCATCGGCGGCTCCACACGTCCGCCAGCATCTGGTCGAGCGGACCGCCGACCACCAGCACCGCGGCGCGCTTCCGGCTGGGGGGCCGGCGACCGACCACGTATGCGCGGAGGTGCGCCGCTTCCAGCGGGTTGCCGACGACCCGGACGTCCCGGCGCCACGACCTCGGCAGCTGCCGTGCCGGTGCAGGCACGCCGAGGGCGACGACGTCCTCGGCCAGGACACTGGTCGCGACGCGGATCAGCTCGTCGGCCGGCAGCAGGCTGGGGTCGACGGGCAGTGGTCCGTACGCCGAAGGACCGACGCCCACGAGGGGCAGATCGGGCTTGCCGCGGCCCGGTGCGGCGGCAGTGACCACCCGGTCGGCGAGTCGAGTGCTGAGGTGGCTCCTTCCACGGTGGGGCTCGTCACTCGACTCCGCGATGTTGATCCGCCGCAGCAGCTCGAGCTGCTGTGCGCCGGGCAGCACCCGGGCAGTCGGCTCGGCGCCCCCGGCCCAGGCGTGCCAGGGGGTGGTGCCGCCCCCGCGCAGGTGCGCGACCCAGCCCCACGCGCGGTCGGCACCCGGCGAGGGGTCGGTGTGGTGAACGCTCAAGGCGACCCGCGCCCGCTAGCGCTCGCGCAGTCGGCGAGCCTGCTGCCGCAGCCTGCGGGGCAGGTCGTCGGTGGGCGTGCGTTCGGCAGCCTCGCGGGTCATCATCGTCAGGGCATCGAGGGCCGCGCCGAGCTGCAGCTTCGGGCTCACCCGGTCCGGGTCGCGCCACGGCTTGTCGGGGTCGGGGCGGACCGGGCGCAGGTCCTCGACGTCACCGATCACGTCGACGCCGTTGGCCTTGATCCAGTCGATCCACAGCTGCGCCTGGGCCTCGGCGAAGTCGAAGCGGTCCGGTGGCAGGCGCACCGGGAACGAGTCGCGAGCGACCAGCACTTCCTGGGCCAGCAGCTCCCGGATCAGTCCGTCGTAGGTCGCGTCGCGCCACATCGGCAGCTCGAGGCGACGGTTGAGGCGGCGTACGAGCTGGGTCTCGGCGATCCCGAGGGAGCGGTTGGACCGCTCCGAGTCCAACGGCGCCCAGGCCGGGTCGATGCCGAAGGCGCGGCAGAAGCGGAGCCACAGCTCGTTGCCGGTGGGCCCGCGGTCGTGCGGGACGGTGACGACGTGGACCCGTTCGGGCGGGAGCTTCGCCCCCCAGTTGTCCAGCACCGTCGGCAGGTCCATGGCGCTGCGGAACCACGTCTGGCCCCGCTCGACCTTGGTGAGGAACCGTTGGAAGGTCCACTTGCGACCCTGCTTGATGCTCTCCTGCCAGGCAGCGGGGAGCTGGCGCCCGAGGTCGCGGGCGGAATAGACGACATGGACCTCGCTGTCGGCGAGGTCGTTGAGCACGCGCGCGATCGTGTCGGGCTTGGCAGGCGCGAGGATCTCGTGGCTAATGATCACCGCGCCCCGCGCGCGGCGGACGCGCTTGACCATCGTGTCCCAGGAGCCCTTGGCGTGGCCCGGCGTGCCACCCCAGTCCTGGTCCAGCAGGTCGAGGGCGGCCCGGAAGTGGAAGAGGTCGGCGTCGACGAACCGGTTCTTGGTCGGGATGGTGATCCCGTGTTCGGCCAGCGACGCCTGGTTGAGCATCAGGCGGTCCTGGAGGTAGGTCGTCCCGGTCTTCGGAGCGCCGATGTGGAGATGGACGACGCGGCTCATGAATCTGATTGTGCCAGCGCACGCACCACGGCGCTGGGACTGGGCCGTCCGAGATGCTCGGCCATCCACACGCTGGTGGTGACGACGGCGTCCAGGTCGACGCCCGTCTCGATGCCCAGTCCGCGCAGCATCCACACGAGGTCCTCGGTGGCGAGGTTGCCGGTGGCGCTCTTGGCGTAGGGGCAGCCGCCCAGTCCGCCGGCGCTCGCGTCGAAGGTGGTGACCCCTGCCTGCAGGGCGGAGTAGGCATTGGCCAGGGCCTGGCCGTACGTGTCGTGGAAGTGCATCGCCAGGTCGTCGAGCTGCATCCCGGCGTCCGTGAAGGCGGCGATCAGGTCCTTCACCTGGCCAGCCGTGCCGACGCCGATCGTGTCGCCGAGGCTGAGCTCGCTGGCGCCGAGGTCGAAGAGCCGCTTGCCGACGCCGACGACCTGGTCGACGGGCACGGCTCCCTCCCACGGGTCGCCGAAGCACATGGAGACGTATGCGCGGACGTCGATCCCGGCGGCTCGGGCGCGGGCCACCGTCGGCTCGAACATCGCGAACTGCTCGTCGAGGGACCGGTTGAGGTTCTTCTGCGCGAAGGTCTCGGTGGCGCTGCCGAAGACGGCGATGTGCCGGACGCCCAGCTCGAGGGCACGGTCCAGCCCCCGCTCGTTGGGAACCAGCACGGGCAGGTCTCGCCCGGCATCACCGAGTGCTGCCATGACCTCAGCCGCGTCCGCGAGCTGGGGGACCCACTTCGGGTGCACGAAGCTGGTGGCCTCGACGATCGGGAGACCGGCGGCCAGCAGTCGCTGGATGAACTCCACCTTCACCTCGGTGGCGATCACGCCCTTCTCGTTCTGCAGGCCGTCGCGCGGGCCGACCTCGTAGATCGTGACCTCACTCATCGCCGGCCTCCACGACCATGAGCATTGCCCCGAGGGCGACCTGCTGGCCGGCGCTGACGCCGACCTCGGTCACGGTCCCGGCGAACGGCGCCTTGAGCGCCAGCTCCATCTTCATCGCCTCCATGGCTCCCAGCGTCTCACCCGCCGCCACCCGCTGCCCCACGGTGACGAGCACGTCGAGGACGGTGCCGGGCATGGGCGCGACGAGGGTGCCGTCGCCCGCCGCCGACCCGTGGTCGGCAAAGGCGTCAGGACGCTCGAAGACGAAGCGCTGGCCCTGGTAGGCGACCTCGATGGTGTGCGCCTGGGCGTTGACGACCGCGAGCTCGTCGCGGCCCTCGATCGTGAGTACGACGACGTGGTCGGCCAGACTCCGTTCGCGCACCACGACGGAGTCGACCGTGCTCGCTTCCGCGTCGACCTCGAGCTCGTGGACCGCTCCTGCGTGCTCGAGCGCGACCAGCGTCGGTGCCTTCGGGCCCGCCGTGCGCCAGCCGTCGGGGGCGAACGGGTCGCTCGCACCCGCCGCCGCGAACCTCGGGCCGGTGAGTGCTGCGGCCACCCAGGCCGCCAGGGTCAGCGGCACGCGTGCCGATGGCGGGGCCACCTCGGCGTGGTCGAGCCACGCGGTGTCGATGGTCGCGTCGCGGAACTCGTCGCGAGCGGCCAGGGCACGAACGAAGCCGGTGTTGGTGGTCAGGCCGAGCACGGCAGTGCGGTCGAGCGCGTCGATCAACCTGGCCCGCGCGGCCTCGCGGTCCTCGCCCCAGGCGATCACCTTGCCCAGCATCGGGTCGAAGCTGGTGCTGACGACCTGCCCCGACTCGAGGGCATGGTCGACCCGCGCGGCCTCGCTCCACCGCACCAGGTCCGCCCGCCCCGCCTGGGGCAGGAAGCCGCCGAAGGAGTCCTCGGCATAGATCCGCGCCTCGATCGCGTGGCCCTCGACCGTGACGTCGTCCTGACCGAAGGACAGCGGCTGGCCGGCAGCCACCAGCAGCTGCTGCTCGACGAGGTCGAGGCGCTCGCCGCGCACGCGGACGACCTCCTCGGTCACCGGGTGCTCGACCTGGAGACGGGTGTTCATCTCCAGGAAGTACACCTCCCCGGTGTCGGAGTCGAGGAGGAACTCAGTAGTGCCGGCGTTGGTGTAGTCGACGGCGCGGGCCAGGGCGACTGCGCTGCTGGTGACCAGCTCGCGCTGGACCTGGGTGATGGTGGGGGCCGGTGCCTCCTCCAGCACCTTCTGGTGCCGGCGCTGCGTCGAGCAGTCGCGCTCGAAGAGGTGCACCACGTTGCCGTGGTGGTCGGCGAGGACCTGCACCTCGATGTGCCGGCCGCGCTCGACGTACTTCTCGATCAGGATCGTGTCGTCGCCGAAGGCGCTCAGGGCCTCCCGCTTGGCGGCGGCCAGCGACGAGTCGAGCTCGTCGAGGGCACGAACGATCCGCATCCCCTTGCCCCCACCCCCTGCCGCGGCCTTGACCAGCACCGGGAAGGCGAAGGTCGCGGGGTCCGCGTCGTTGGCATAGGAGGGCACCACCGGCACGCCGGCGCCCACCGCGATCTCCCGGGCGGCGTCCTTCTTGCCCATCGCGTCCATCACGGCCGCGCTGGGACCGACGAGGGTCACGGTCTCCGTGCCCTCGATCTCGCGGGCGAAGGCGGACCGCTCGGAGAGGAAGCCGTAGCCGGGGTGGATGGCATCCGCACCGACCGCGCGAGCAGCGGCGACGATGGCGTCGATGTCGAGGTAGCTCGGCACTTCCACCGCGTCGTCAGCCGCGCGAACGTGCAGACCGTTCGCGTCGTTCGCCGTGTGGATCGCGACGGTGCGGATGCCGAGAGCTGAGGCAGTGCGCATGATGCGCAGGGCGATCTCACCCCGGTTGGCGATCAGCAGCTTCTGCATGGTCTGTACCTTTCTGCGCCGGGCATCTGCGGGGCTCGCAAGCTCGCTCCTCGACCCGGACGACTACATCCGGAAGATGCCGTAGTTGGGAGCCGGGACCGGCGCATGCGCGGCGACCGCGAGCCCCATGCCCAGCACGCGACGGGTGTCCGCCGGGTCGATCACGCCGTCGTCCCAGAGCCGGGCCGTGGAGTAGTACGGCGAGCCCTGGGTCTCGTACTGCTCGCGGATCGGAGCCTTGAACGCCTCGACCTGCTCGTCGTCCTCGAGGTCGGTGCGGACCTCGGCGAGCACGCTGGCCGCCTGTTCGCCGCCCATCACCGAGATGCGGGCGTTGGGCCACATCCACAGGAACCGCGGGTCGTAGGCGCGTCCGCACATGCCGTAGTTGCCGGCGCCGAAGGAGCCGCCGATGACCACGGTGAACTTCGGCACCACGCTGCACGCGACGGCCGTCACGAGCTTGGCGCCGTCGCGGGCGATCCCGCGGTTCTCGTACTCCCGCCCGACCATGAAGCCGGTGATGTTCTGGAGGAAGACCAGCGGGATGCCGCGCTGGTTGCACAGCTCGATGAAGTGCGCGCCCTTGAGAGCGGACTCGCTGAAGAGGATCCCGTTGTTGGCGATGATCCCCACGTCGTAGCCGTGGATCTTGGCGAAGCAGGTCACCAGCGTCTCGCCGTAGAGCTTCTTGAACTCATGCATCCGGCTGCCGTCGATGATCCGGCGGATGACCTCGCGGACGTCGTACGGCGTGCGCGTGTCGGTCGGTACCACGTCGTAGAGCGACTCCGGGGGCTGGTGCGGCTCCTCGACGGCACCCGGCGACCGGCCGTGCGTCTGGGTCGGGAGCGTGGCGACGATGCTGCGGACGATCCGCAGGGCGTGCGCGTCGTCGTCGGCGAGGTGATCGACCACGCCGGAGGTGCGGGCATGGACGTCGCCGCCGCCGAGGTCCTCCGCAGAGACGATCTCGCCGGTGGCCGCCTTCACCAGCGGTGGCCCGCCCAGGAAGATGGTGCCCTGGTTCTTGACGATCACGCTCTCGTCGCTCATAGCGGGGACATAGGCGCCACCGGCCGTGCACGAGCCCATGACGCTGGCGATCTGCGGGATCCCGCGGCCGCTCAGGTTGGCCTGGTTGAAGAAGATCCGGCCGAAGTGCTCGCGGTCGGGGAAGACGTCGTCCTGCATCGGCAGGAACGCGCCGCCGGAGTCGACGAGGTAGATGCAGGGGAGGTGGTTGTCGCTGGCGATCGCCTGAGCTCGGAGGTGCTTCTTGACGGTCAGCGGGTAGTAGGTCCCGCCCTTGACCGTGGCGTCGTTGGCGACGACCACGACCTCGCGGCCCTCGACCCGGCCGATGCCGGTCACGATGCCGGCGGCCGGCACGGCGTTGTCCTGGCCGGGGGCGCCGTACATCCCGGTCGCTGCCAACGGGCTCAGCTCGAGGAAGGGGCTGCCGGGGTCGAGGAGCCGGTCGACGCGGTCGCGGACCAGCAGCTTGCCCCGCGCCGTGTGCTTGCCCCGTGCGCTCTCCGACCCTCCCCGCCTCACGAGCGCGAGTCGCTCGCGCAGCTCCGCGACCAGATCCGTCATCTCTGCCATGCCCAGCAGGTTAGTGACTGTTAACCCGCGACGCCAGCCCGTCGATCGCCGCCTGGGTGGTGGTGCGGCCCAGTCGCTCGTCCTGGACGATCTCCTCCAGGAGCTCGACCTGGAAGCGGAGCGCCATCTCGCGCGGGTCCTTCGTGATCGTCTCGGCGGAGGTGGGGCGTATGCGCGCCTGCATGCCGAGCAACCCGCCCGCGTGCGGCTGCTCCCTGGGATCGAAACCGGCGCCGTCGTCGCTGACCTCGAACACGAGCAGGGGCCAGCGCTCAGCTGGACCCTGACGTCAGCTGCCCCGGAGTGCTTCACGGCGTTCTGCAGGGCCTCGAGGATGCAGAAGTAGACGGCAGCCTCGACCCCCTCGTCGTACCTCGGGAGGTCGTCGGCGTCGACCGTGCAGGAGATGGCGCACCGACGCGCAGTAGCCGCGCCCGGCGCTGCCCTCCGCGGTGAGGTCCAGGGCGTACTCCACGTCGGCATACTGCGTCAGCACCAGGACGGCGAGCTCCGGGCGGGTGGTATGGAGCCGGCGTGCCGCCTGGATGCCTTCGTCGCTGAATCCCGGCGGCATCCGCACGTCGGTGAGCAGGACGTCGGGATGCACGTCATCGACGACGCGCAGCAGCTCGTCGAGGGAGGTCGCGGTGCCGACGACGCTGATCTCGGGGAACCGCTCCAGCAGCGCGAGCGCCCCTGCCCTGACCAGGTCGCCGTCCTCGGCGAGCACCACACGCAGCGGCCGGGCAGGGGTCGTCTCGGCGCTCATGGGTGAGGTTATCGAGCCACGGGCCCCGCCACAGTGGTGCTGGCCCCACTGTTCAGGCGGCATGCGGTTAGCGGGGGTTAACCTGACTCCGTGTCCCGGCGCCAGCAGATCCTCGACATCGCAGCCGGCCTCTTCGCCCAGAAGGGGTTCCACGGCGTTTCGGTCGCCGAGCTCGGGGCGGCCTGCGGCATCTCCGGTCCGGCGCTCTACAAGCACTTCGCCAGCAAGGACGCGATGCTGGCCGAGATGCTGGTCTCCATCAGCGAGCGGTTGCTCGCCCAGGGCACGGCCCGGGCAGGGGCGGCCGCGGACCCGGGGGCGGCCATCGAGGCGCTCGTCGAGTGGCACATCGAGTTCTCGCTCTCGCACCGCGCACTCATCGTCGTCCAGGACCGCGACTGGTCCTCCCTGCCCGACGAGGCTCGCGAGCGGGTCCGGAGCCTGCAGCGCGACTATGTCGAGGTATGGGCCCGCGAGCTGCGCGGGTTCCACGCCCAGCTGTCCGCGGACCGGGCGCGGGCGATGGCTCACGTGGCCTTCGGTCTGCTCAACTCGACCCCCCACAGCGGCTTGGTCCCCGACGACGAGATGCACGATCTCCTGCGCTCGATGGCGCTCGGTGCCCTCCTCGAGGAGCCGTCGGGCTCTCGCGCCTGAAGCTCAGTGCGACCCTCGAGGAGCAGGTCGAGGAGGAGGCCAAGGCCTGAGGCTCACCTCCCGCCCCGCCTGGCTCAGGCTCGCTCGCCGCTCGCCTTCAACAGGGTGAGCTCCCGGGCCGCGCGCAGGGCGGCCTCCTCGGCGATCGCCAGGTCGTCGATCTCGTCCGGGTCGCCGGACTCCTGATCCTCAGCGGTGCTGGCAGTCCGTGGGAGCGTCCGACTGAGAGCGTGCAGCCGGGCCAGGACCTCGTCCCGCCCGAGGCCACGGAGCTGGATCAGCACGAAGGGATCTCGCTGGATCAACCAGGCCAGCTGCGTCAGGACGGCCAGCGCGTGGGGGCAGGGGTCGAGCCAGCCCTCGCACGTGCAGGCGGACCCGAGCTCGCCGCCGTACGGCAACAGCTCGACACCGGCTTCCTCCACCGACTCGACCAGCGGATGTGGCAGGTCGCCCGCCATGAGTGCGCCGATCCGTCCCGCCTCGGCGGCGATCAGCTCGACCAGCACCGACTGGTCATCGGCCGGAAGGACCGGCACGGTCCCGGTGACGGTGAAGACGTCGTCGCGGTCGAAGACTGCCGCCACGAACGTGCCCTCGCCGACCGTGATGGCGCCGACGCCGCCCGAGCGGGCGTGCGCCCGCCCGAGCTTGAGCTCGGCAGTGGAGAACGCAGCCTCCTCCACTGCCCGGAGGAACGCCTTGCTCCACCAGGTGCCGCCGACTCCTCCACGTCTCGGCGCGACGCGCGGATGGGTGATGGCCGTCATCAGCCGTCACCGGCGTCGGGACGCGTGCGCAAGGTGACGAGGTCGCGCAGCGCGTCGTTGCTGAGCTCGGTCAGCGCGGTCTCTCCCTGCGCCAGGACCGAGTCGGCCAAGGCCTTCTTGCGGGTGAGCAGCTCGGCGATCTTCTCCTCGATCGTGCCCTGGGTGATGAAACGGTGCACCTGCACCGGCTTGGTCTGGCCGATCCGGTAGGCACGGTCGGTCGCCTGGTCCTCGACGGCGGGGTTCCACCAGCGGTCGACGTGGATGACGTGGTCGGCTCGCGTCAGGTTGAGCCCGGTCCCGCCTGCCTTCAGCGAGAGGAGGAAGACCGGCGCGGCGCCGTCCTGGAAGCGGGCCACCATGCGCTCGCGCTCCGCCACGCGCGTGCCACCGTGGAGGAACTGGTGGGTGACCCCGGCCTTGGTCAAGTGCTGCTCGAGCAGGCGAGCCATCGCGACGTATTGCGTGAAGAGCAGCACCGCGCCGTCTTCGGCGAGGACCGTGCCGATGAGCTCGTCGAGCAGGTCGAGCTTCTCCGAGCGCCCGGTAAGCCTGGGGTTGGTCTGCTTGAGGAAGTGGGCCGGGTGGTTGCAGATCTGCTTGAGCCCGGTGAGCAGCTTGAGCACCAACCCGCGTCGGGTGTCCTCGTCGGCCTCCTCGATGCGCCGCATGCAGTCGCGGACGTAGGTCTCGTAGAGCACGACCTGCTCGCGGGTCAGTCCGAGGAGGTGGTCGGTCTCCGTCTTGGGCGGCAGCTCGGGCGCGATGCCCGGGTCGGACTTGCGGCGTCGCATGAGGAAGGGACCGATGAGCTCGGCGAACTGTCGCGTCTTGCCGGAGTCGACCCCCGCCTCGATCGGTGCAGCCCACACCTTGCGGAAGGCGTTGCGACTGCCCAGCAGGCCGGGGATCGCCCAGTCGAGGATCGCCCACAGCTCGGTCAGGTTGTTCTCGACCGGGGTGCCGGTCAGGGCCACGCGCGCCCTGCTGGGGATCGTCCGGAGCGCTTTCGACGTGGAGGACTGCGCGTTCTTGACGTGCTGTGCCTCGTCGGCGACCACGAGGTCCCAGGCGATCTCGGCAAGGGCCGCGGCGTCGCGGCGCATGGTGCCGTAGGTGGTGAGCACGAAGCCCCCGTCGCTCGTGGTCGCGCTCAAGCTGCGTGCGGACCCGTGGAAGCGGCGTACGGCGACGCCCGGCGCGAAGCGACGGATCTCCGCCTCCCAGTTGCCGAGCAGGGAGGCGGGGCAGACCACGAGCGTGGGGCCGCCCCCGCCGTCGTCCGGTCCCGTCGAGGCACGATGCAGGTGCAGCGCGATGACCTGAACCGTCTTGCCGAGTCCCATGTCGTCGGCGAGGCAGGCGCCGAGACCGAGGTCGGTGAGCTCGGTCAGCCAGGTGAGGCCTTGGCGCTGGTAGTCGCGCAGCGTGGCGGCAAGGCCGGGAGGCACGTCGACCGGTGGGCGGGTGCCGGCGGCCAGGAGCCGGTCACGCACCTTCAGCAGCGAGGCGCCGACGACGGCCTCGTGCTGGACGTCCTCGATCTGGACCACGTTGGTCAAGGTCGCCGCCAGGGCGGCCGCGGGCTGGACGGTGCGGATCATCCGGCGCTTGGCCCGCTTGAGCATTGCCGGGTCGACGACCGTCCAGTTGTCGCGGATCTTGATGATCGGCGAGACTGCGCCGGCCAGCTGGTCCATCTCGTCCTCGGTCAGCGAGTCGCCATGAAGCGCCAGCTGCCACTGGAAGCCGAAGAGGGCATCGGGGCCGAACAGTCCCGTCTGGAGTGCCTCCTCGCGCTTCCCCGCGCCCTTGCGCGCCTCGGTGAGCTCGACCTTCGCGGTGAGGTCGCGGTCGAGGTGGCGTGGCCACAGCACGTCGACGCCGGCCTGGGTGAGCGCCGCGACACCGGAGTCGAGGAGGCTGACGAGCTCGTCGGTGTCGAGGGTCAGCTCGTCGGGGACCCGGAGCTCGAGGAAGCGCTCGAGGACCGGCCAGGCATCGGCAGCGGCACGCAGCGCGATGCCGGCGTGGGTGCGGGCCCGGTCACCGAAGCCATGGCTGGCCTCGGGGCCCGACTCGGTCCAGAGGATCGCCGCGTCGCAGACGTGGGCGGCATTCTCCGCGGCATGGACCTGGAGCACGACCCGGACCGCGCCGGCGACGAGCTCTTCCTCGTCGGCCTCGATCCGCAACGCGATGGTGACCAGCTGGGGACGGTCGTCACTGGACCGCGCCCGAGCACGGGCGACTCGCTCCTGCAGCCGGCGAGTGAAGTCGGGGTCCACGGTGTGCCGGGACGACCCGGCACCGGCACCGGCACCAGCACCAGCCCCGGCGCCACCGCCGGCGATCGGAGCCCGGCGCGTGGCGATCGGAGCAGCGCGGGGCATCGCGTCCACGACGGCGTCGAGCACGGCGCGCACGATGCCCTCCGCCGTCGCCGCGTCCAGTCCGGCGTGTGCTCGGGCATTGGCCAGCCGGGTGATGCGTTCCTCGTCGTCCCGGTCGAGTGCACCCACCTGCCAGGCCAGGCCGCTCGGGGCGGGACCGAACTTCCCCGCCGCCACGAGCCGCATGCCCAGCAACGCCGCCCCGCTGAGCAGGGCGACGCTCGGGTGCAGGTCGTCGCGGGAGTGGGCACTGGTCAGCACTGGCAGGGCGCCTCGGATGGGCAGCGACACGGTGCGCCGATCATCGGAGAACTCCACCAGCCCGTCCCTCGGCGGCTCCCCCGCGCGGAAGCTCGCGGGACCGGTCACCGGGACAAAGCTCACGCACTACCTCCACCGTCACCGACGCGCGCGCGGACGAGATCCGCGGACGCGTTGGAGGCTAACGCCCGGCACCGACGGCGAGTTCCCCGAGCGGTTGTTAGCGTTCTGGCCATGAGCATCCTCGACGCCCCCCTTGCCCGACTCGACGGCAGCCCCGGCAGCCTGCGAGACCTCACCGGTGGCCGGGCGGCGCTGCTGGTCAACGTCGCCAGCAAGTGTGGACTCACCCCGCAGTACGCCGAGCTGGAGAAGCTCCACGAGGAGCTCGAGCCTCGCGGGTTCACCGTCGTCGGCGTCCCCTGCAACCAGTTCGGCGGACAGGAGCCCGGCACCACCGAGGAGATCGCAGAGTTCTGCTCCGCGACCTACGGCGTGACCTTCCCCATGAGCGAGAAGGTCGAGGTCAACGGGGAGGGCCGCCACGAGATCTACCGGCAGCTGGTCGAGACGCCCAACGAGTCGGGGCAGGCCGGCGACATCCAGTGGAACTTCGAGAAGTTCCTCATCTCCGCTGACGGCGCAGTCGTGGCCCGCTTCAACCCCGGCATCGAGCCACAGGACCCGCAGATCCGCGCCCAGATCGAGCCGCTGCTCGGCTAGTCCACGTCATGGACCTCGATGCACTGCTCGCCGAGAACCCCGTCATCGACGGCCACAACGACCTGCTCTGGACCGCGAGGGTCGCGACCGGCTACGACTTCGGACGCCTCGACGTCGGCACTGACCTCACTGCGGGCAGTACCCCCACCCACACCGACCTGCCCCGGATGCGCGTCGGCGGCGTGGGAGCACAGTTCTGGTCCGTCTACGTGCCGACCCGACTCACCGGCGACGACGCCGTGAGCGCGACGCTCGAGCAGGTCGATGCGGCGTACAACCTGACCCAGCGATACCCCGACCAGCTGGCGCTCGCGGTGACCGCCCACGACGTCGAAGCGGCGTGGTCGAGCGGACGGATGGCGTCGCTGATGGGAGCCGAGGGCGGACACTGCATCAACAGCTCGCTCGGCACGCTCCGCCAGCTGCATGCGCTCGGCGTCCGCTACCTCACGCTGACCCACAACGCGAACACGCCGTGGGCGGACTCGGCGACCGACGTACCCGTCGCCAGGGGACTCACCGCGTTCGGGCGCGAGGTCGTGCGCGAGATGAACCGGCTCGGCATGATGGTCGACCTCTCCCACGTCTCGGCCGACACGATGCGCGACGCTCTCGCCGTGACCGAGGTGCCGGCGATCTTCAGCCACAGCTCGGCGCGTGCGGTGACCGAGAGCCCTCGCAACGTGCCCGACGACGTGCTCGAGTCGCTGCGCGACCAGGGCGGGGTCTGCATGGTCACGTTCGTGCCCGCCTTCGTCAACGAAGCCTGCGCCGACTGGCATCGCGGCGTCGTCGAGGCCGCGGCTGCCGAGGGGATCACCGAGGCCGACGGCGCCCGTTTCGGGCCGTTCTACGACTCCTACCGCCTCGCCCACCCTCAGCCGCTCGCAGACCTGACCGACGTGGTGAGGCACTGCGAGCACGTCCGTGAGGTCGCCGGGATCGACCATGTCGGCCTCGGCGGCGACTACGACGGCGTCGAGGTGCTGCCACGCGGACTGGATGACGTCAGCCGCTATCCCGCGCTCCTCGGAGCACTCGCGGAGGCAGGGTGGTCCGAGTCGGACCTCGGGCGGCTGGCCTGCCGCAACATCCTGCGGGTCATGCGCGCGACCGAGACCGGCGCCCGCGAGCTCCAGCAGCGTCGCGGGCCGAGCCTGGCCCGCATCGAGGACGTGGACGCCCCCGGGGCCGACGACCAGGGGTGACCAGCGCCACCGCCGCAACGATTGCCTGGCGGTCTGCCCCAACCCCTAGCCTCGTCTCGTGACCACCCAGATTCAGAGCCAGCCAGGTCAGAGCGACCCCACGACCCCCAGCGACAAGCTGGACAAGAACGTCCTGATGGTGGCGGGTGTCGTCGTGCTGGGCGCCATCATGTCCATCCTCGACATCACCGTCGTCTCGGTGGCGCTGAACACCTTCCAGGAGGAGTTCGACGCCACTGCGGCCGAGGTGGCGTGGACGATGACCGGCTACACACTGGCCCTGGCGAGCGTCATCCCGCTCACCGGCTGGGCCGCCGACCGGTTCGGCACGAAGCGGCTCTACCTCCTCGCCGTCCTGCTCTTCACTGCGGGTTCCGTGCTGTGCGCGACCGCCACGAGCCTCGAGCTGCTCGTGCTCTACCGCGTCCTGCAGGGTCTCGGCGGGGGCATGCTCATGCCGCTCGGCATGACCATCCTGACCCGCGCCGCCGGTCCGGAGCGCATCGGTCGCGTGATGGCCGTGCTGGGCATCCCCATGCTCCTCGGGCCCATCTTCGGACCCATTGTCGGTGGCGCCCTGATCGATGCCGTCTCCTGGCACTGGATCTTCCTGATCAACCTGCCGATCGGGATCGCCGCCATCGTCTACGCGTGGATCGTCCTGCCCCAGGACTCGGTCGAGCCGTCGGAGACGTTCGACTGGCTGGGCATGCTGCTGCTCTCCCCGGGTCTCGCCGCCTTCCTGTACGGCGTCAGCTCGATCCCCGAGCACGGCACCGCACTCGCGCGCGAAGTCATGGTCCCGATGGTCCTCGGCATCGTCCTGATCATCGCCTTCGTGCCGTGGGCCCTGGCTCGCCGCAACCTGCACCCGTTGGTCGAGCTGCGCCTGTTCAAGAACAAGGACATGACCGTCGCGGTCCTCGCGATGATGCTCTTCGCCATCGCGTTCTTCGGCGCCTCGTTGCTGTTCCCTCTCTACTTCATCCAGGTCCGCGGCGAGGACGCCCTCGGGGCCGGCCTGCTGCTCGCCCCGCAGGGCGTCGGCGCGATGATCACGATGCCGATCGCCGGGATCCTGGCCGACAAGATCGGCCCCGGCAAGATCGTGCTCGTCGGCATCACCGTGATCACGATCGGCATGGCGATGTTCACCCAGATCGACGCTGCCACCTCCTACACCTATATGCTCGGCGCCCTGTTCGTGATGGGGCTCGGGATGGGCGCCACGATGATGCCGATCATGACCGCCGCACTCGCGACCCTGACGGCGCACAACGTGGCGCGCGGCTCGACGCTGCTCAACATCACCCAGCAGGTCGCGGCGTCGATCGGCACCGCGCTGTTCTCGGTGATCCTCACCAACGAGATCAAGAGCAGTGCCTCAGCTCAGGCGTTCCTGGCTGCCAGGCCCGCCGACGGTGATCCCTCGGTCCTCGCCGGCCTCGCGGAGCGGTTCGGCCTGCCGGTCGACCAGTTCACTGCTCTCGTGGCGCAGGGTCAGGTCGCGCTTGCCGACTCGTTCGCCACGGTCTTCGTCGTCGCCACCGTCCTCGTCGCGTGCTGCCTCATCCCGGCGGCCTTCCTGCCGCGCAAGAAGGTCGCGTCCGTCGACCCGGCCGCGATGATGGGTCACTGAACAACCCGATCACCGCCTCGAGGTGCGCCTGCCCCGACCCCGGGAGCGTGCCGACGACGTACCCCCCACCCTGATACCAAGGGTGTGTAAGCCACATTCCGGACGCGCGGGATGTGGGTGACTCACCGCCCGCTCCAGACCCTGGGGCCAGTGTTCAGGTCTGGGTGCCGAGAGCGAGGGGGAGTACGGCGCTGGCGCCGGCCTGGCGCAGGGCGACGCCGGCCATCGTCATGGTCCAGCCACTGACGACGAGGTCATCGACGAGCAGCACGGGCCCGGCGGGGACATCTGCCTCCAGCCGGTACCGGCGGTGGATGGCCGCGACCCGCTGGGCGGAGTTGGCGGCACCCTGACCTGGCGCGACCGAGGGGTCCACGATGGCGTACCTGCCGACGATCGGCAGCTTCATCACCCGGGACAATCCGGTCGCGAGGTCGCCGACGAGCTGGGGCCGTCTCGAGGATTCGATCCCCACGATGGCAACGGGCCGCTCCTGCCAGTCGGCCGACCAGTCCTTCATCACGGCCATGAGCGCGACGGTCAGTGGGGCCGGGACGGGTCCGTCCTCGACCCCGACCCTGAACAACGCACGCAGCGCCTGGCCGTGACCGAGGTCGGTGAGTCGGGCGATCGCGCGCCCGGCGGTGGGGCCGTCGGCGATCTTGCCCTTGAGTTCGAGCCCGAGGTTGGCCAACGCCGTCGGCCACATCTTGCGCGGCTCCAGCCCCACGCCGGGACGCGAGAGTGCCGCGCCGGCCTCCGCGACGGCCGCGTCCGACACCGACGCCGACAGGGTGAGCCCCCCGCAGTTGTCACACCGGCCGCAGTCGACCGCCTCCGGGTCGTCCAGCTGCGAGCGGAGGAACCGCATCCGGCACTCGTCTGAGTCGAGGTAGCCCAACATCGCGTCCTGTTCCCGCTGCCGTGCCTCTGCGACTCGGGCATAGCGGTCGGCGTCGTAGGACCAGGGCTCGCCGGTGGAGATCCACCCCCCCTGCACGCGACGGACGGCGCCGTCGACGTCGAGCACCTTGAGCAGGGTCTCCAGCCGGTTGCGGCTGAGCTCGACGTAGGACTCGAGCGCCACCGTGCTCATCGCGCCGGGTGCCTGGGCGAGCACCTCCAGGGTCTGGCGGACGAGCTGCTCCGGCGGGAAGGCGAGCGAGGCGAAGTAGGCCCAGATGTCGCGGTCCTCGATCTGTGGCAGCAGCACCACCGTGGCGTCGTCGGTGCCACGACCCGCACGGCCGACCTGCTGGTAGTAGGCCACCGGCGACTGCGGGGCCCCGAGGTTGATGACGAACCCGAGGGAGGCATCGAACCCCATCCCCAACGCGGAGGTGGCGACCAGCGCCTTGACCCGGCCTTCGACCAGCGCGCCCTCGAGGGCCTGCCGCTCGGTGGTGTCGGTCTGGCCGGAGTAGGCCGCGACCTCGTGTCCCCGGTCGCGGAGATAGGCAGCGACCTCCTGGGTCGCAGCCACCGTGAGGCAGTAGATGATCCCGGAGCCCGGCTGCTCCGCGAGGTGGTCGGACAGCCAGGCCAGCCGCATCTCGGCGGTCTTGAGGCGGACGACGCCGAGCCGCAATGACTCGCGATCGAGCGAGCCGCGCAGGACCAGGACGTCTCGACCGAGCTGCTCCGCCACGTCGGCGGTGACCCGTGCATTGGCGGTGGCGGTCGTGGCAAGCACCGGGATGCCGACGGGCAGGGTGTCGAGGAGGGTGCGGATGCGGCGGTAGTCGGGTCGGAAGTCGTGGCCCCAGTCGGAGATGCAGTGCGCCTCGTCCACCACCAGCAGGCCGCACGTCGCCGCGAGACGCGGCATCACCTCATCGCGGAAACCGGGGTTGTTGAGCCGCTCGGGCGACACCAGCAACACGTCGACCCCGCCTGAGTTGATGGTGTCGTTGATCGGCTGCCACTGCTCGATGTTGGTCGAGTTGATCGTCACCGCACGGATCCCGGCGCGCTCAGCAGCGGCGATCTGGTTGCGCATCAGGGCGAGGAGCGGGGAGACGATGACGGTGGGACCCGCGCCCCGGGCGCGCAGCAGGAGGGTCGCCACGAAGTAGACCGCCGACTTGCCCCAGCCCGTGCGCTGGACGACGAGCGACCGGCGAGCATCGACGGCGAGCGCCTCGATCGCGGACCACTGGTCGTCACGCAGGACCGCGTCGTCGCGGCCCACGAGGGCGCGGAGGTGCGCCTCTGCCGCGGTCCGCGCCTGGCGTCGTACGTCGTCGCTCACTGCCGTCACCATGGTCACTGTCTACCAACACGGTCCGACAGCTGGGACCGCGCGTCCACAAGCACCGTTTCGGACTGGCCCCGACCGTGCACGCGGGACGCCCGGCGCCGCGGCCCGTGACTGGCGGTGCGTGAGCCACATTCTCGGGTCCTTCGGTTCTAGGTAGTGATGCAACACCTCTGATGTGAGGAGTTGTGATGGTCAAACCACCGTTGCCTTATGAGGTGGAGCGCCGATTTTGGGCCGAGA
>NZ_JAOPXV010000228.1 GCF_025964975.1 Nocardioides sp. | reverse complement strand
CTGCGGCCGTGGCGGTCTTAAAGCTCGCCCACACGGTCGTGCACACTGCGCCGTACATCCTGGCCATGCTCAGACAGGAGGGTGAGAGCAGATGGCTCGTCCCGCGTCCCGCCCGACCACGATCATGGCCAACAGCATCGGCGTCCTCGCGATCCTGGCCTCCACATTCCCGGTCTACTGGATGATCAACAGCTCCTTCCTCGCTCGCAACGAGATCCGGAGTCCGACCCCGACGTGGGTGCCGTTCGGCGGCAGCCTCGACAACTACCGCACCGTCTTCGCTACCGACCAGTTCGTCGACTCGCTGAAGATCAGCCTGGCGGTCACCGCCCTCACGATCGTCGTGGCGCTGCTCTTCGCCTTCCTCGCGGCGGTGGCCGTCTCCCGCTTCCGATTCCGCGGCCGGATGTCGTTCGTCGTCACCCTGCTGGTCATCCAGATGATCCCGGCGGAGGGCTTGTTCATCTCCCAGTACAAGATGCTCGAGGCTGCCGAGCTGCTCAACACCGTCGCGGGCCTGACCCTGGTGTACGTCGCAGGCGTGCTGCCCTTCACGATCTGGACCTTGCGCGGCTTCGTGGCCGGGATCCCCTTCGAGCTGGAGGAAGCCGCGATGGTCGACGGCTGCACCCGCACGCAGGCCTTCTTCCGGATCACCCTGCCGCTCCTCGCGCCCGGACTGGTGGCCACTGGTGTCTTCGGCTTCATCCAGGCGTGGAACGAGTTCACGCTGGCCCTCGTGGTGATGACCCGCGAGGACCGCCGGACCCTGCCGTTGTGGCTCTCCACCTTCACCGACGTCAACCGAGGGACGGACTGGGGCGGGATCATGGCGGGCTCGACCCTCATCGCGGTCCCGGTCATCGTGTTCTTCCTCGTCGTCCAGGGCCGGATGGTCAAGGGCGTCACGGCCGGGGCGGTGAAGGGATGACGAACTCGACGAGCGACCTGGACACGCTCGCGCTGCGGGTCCTCGTCGGCGCCTTCGCCGACACGTCGCTGCCCGACGAGCAGCGCGAGCTCCTCGCCGACGGCCTGGGCGGCATCTGCCTCTTCGGTGCCAACACCGCGGCCGGGCCCCATGCCCTGGCCGAGCTCACGGCGGCGATCCGCGCGACGTCGCCACGCGCGGTCATCGCCGTCGACGAGGAGGGCGGTGACGTCACCCGGCTGCATGCCTCCGGCCTCAGCCCGGTGCCGGGCGCCGCGGTGCTGGGTGCGGTCGACGACCTCGTGCTGACCCAGGACGTCGGCCGGGCGGTCGGAGCGGAGCTGGCCGCCTCCGGGATCACACTCGACCTCGGGCCCGTCGCTGACGTGAACACCAACCCGGACAACCCCGTCATCGGCACCCGCAGCTTTGGCGCCACGCCCGACCTGGTCGCCAGGCACGTGGTCGCATGGGCTCGCGGGCTCCAGGAGAGCGGTGTCGCGGCGTGCGTGAAGCACTTCCCCGGCCACGGCGACACCGCGGTCGACAGCCACCTCGCGCTGCCCACGCTCGAGACCGACCGCGAGACCCTCGCCGGGCGCGAGCTCGTGCCGTTCGAGGCTGCCGTGACGAGCGGTGTGGCCGCCGTGATGACCTCGCACATCGTGGTGCCCGTCGTCGATCCCAGTGCCCCGGCCACCCTGAGCGCCCCGGTGCTCGACCTGCTACGGGAACAGGTCGGCTTCCAGGGCGTCATCGTCAGCGACGCGCTCGACATGGCCGGCGCCTCCGCCGGACGCGGGATCCCCGAGACGGCCGTCCAGGCCCTCGTCAGTGGGGTCGACCTCCTCTGCCTCGGCTCCGACCGGTCGGCTGCCTCCGTCCGCGAGGTCCAGTCGGCCATCGTGGCTGCGGTCGGTGCCGGGCGGCTGACACGCGGCAGGCTGGAGGACGCGGTCGCACGCATCGCGGTGATGGTCGACCGGCTGGCAGCGCCTGCGCCGTACGCCATCGACGCGGAGCGTCTGGTCGAGGCCGCCCGCCGCGCGCTCGTCATCGAGGCAGAGCTGCCCGACCTGACCGGCGCCCGGGTGCTGAGTGTCGCCACCGAGGCCAACATCGCCGTGGGTGACGTGCCGTGGGGCCTGTCGCCCGATGAGGTCCTGGGCCGCGGAGACCTGGCCCTGCCCGGGGACGGTCCTCTTGTCGTCCAGGTCCGCGACGCCCACCGACGACCCGAGGTCGGTCAGCTGCTCCGGCGTGTTCAGGAGTCGCGTCGGGTGGCGGTGGTCGTCGAATGGGGCTGGCCTGGACCGTACGACGGCGGGTTGCCGAGGATCTGCACGCGCGGGGTCTCCGGCCCGGGCGTACGTGCCGTCAGAGCGCTGCTGCGCGAGAAGGGATGGACGCGGTGAGCGCGAAGCTGGACGTGGGGCTCGACGTCGGGGCCACGAAGACCCTCGGAGTGGCGATCACCCAGGACGGCACCATCGTGGCCGAGGTGCGCGAGCAGACGCGCCTGGGTGCGGACGGGGTGGTCGACACCGCCACTCGGGTCTTCGCAGCCCTGCGGGAGGCGACCGGCGAGAGGCTCCAGGGCACCGTCGGGGTGGGGGTGCCCGGGCTCGTGGACGTCGACCTCGGTGCGGTCAAGCACGCCGTCAACCTCGGTGTCGACGGCGAGTGGCTGCGACTGCGTGACCTGCTCTCGCACCGGCTCGACCTGGCCGTGGTCGTGGAGAACGACGTCAATGCCGCGGCCCTGGGCGCGTGCGCGCTCGACGACGCGGAGGACATCGCCTACATCAGCATCGGCACCGGGCTGGCGGCCGGTCTCGTCCTGGGCGGCCGACTCCGCCGAGGCGCCCACGGCGCCGCCGGGGAGGTCGGTCACGTGTCGGTCGACCCGCTGGGTGCCGCCTGCCAGTGCGGCCAGCGTGGCTGCCTCGAGACCATCGCCTCCGGGTCCGCGCTGGCGAGCGCCTGGCCGACGCCGGACGCCCCCGCCGCGTCGGCGTTGTTCGCGGCGGCCGCACGCGGGGACGCCGCGGCCGTCGTGGTCCGCGACCGGCTCTGCGCGGGCGTGGCCAGCGCGGCGCGGGTGCTGAGCCTGACCGTCGACCCGGTGAGCATCTACCTCGGTGGCGGTGTCGCGCAGGTGGGCGAGCCGTTGCGGACCGGCGTCCAGCAGGCGTTGCGCGACCAGGCCGCAGGGTCGCCGTTCCTGACGTCACTGGACCTCGCCGGCCGGATCCGGGTCGTGCCGGCCAACTACCCCGTCGCCGCGGTCGGCGCGGCCCTGCTGGGACGGTGAGCTCACCGATGAGCGACATACGGGTCCGCGGGGGGTCGCTCGACGTGGACATCGTCGGCGGGGTCATCGGCGGGTCCTCGCCGGGTCCCGTGCTGGACGCCACCGGCCTGACGGTGCTGCCCGGACTCATCGACCTCCAGGTGAACGGCGCCGCCGGTCTCGACGTGACGGCTCAGCCCGAGCGGCTCTGGGAGGTGGGTGCGGCGCTTGCGGCGTACGGCGTCACCGGCTGGCTGCCGACGGTGATCACCTCGGAGCCGCGAGCCCGCAACCGGGCACTCGCAGCACTGTCCGCAGGGCCCCCGCCCGACTGGGTCGGTGCCCTGCCCCTGGGCCTGCACCTCGAGGGACCCATGATCGCCCACGACCGTCGCGGCGCCCATCCCGAGCAGTGGCTGCGTCCACCGTCCCTCGACCTGGTCGAGGGGTGGTCGCGAGAGGCGGGGGTCACCATGGTCACGCTCGCTCCCGAGCTGCCGGGGGCGCTCGAGGTCATCGCGGCGCTGGCGGGACGCGGCATCGTCGTGTCGGTCGGGCACACGGTTGCCGGGAGCATCGACGTCGAGGCGGCGATCACCGCTGGTGCGCGGTGCGTCACCCACCTGGGCAACGCGATGGCGCCGATGCTGGCCCGCGAACCGGGACCCGTCGGCGCGGCCTTCGGCGGACCCGACCTCGTCGCCGGCGTGATCTGCGACGGCCACCACGTCCACGACGACTTCCTGCGGACGGCTTGGCGCACCCTGGGCCCCGGTCGGTTCCTGTCGGTCTCCGACACGACGGCTGCGCTCGGACTGCCCGACGGCGCGACGAGGCTCGGGGACCAGGAGGTCTTCGTCGCCGACGGAACCGTGCGGCTCGCGGACGGGACCCTGGCCGGTTCGGCCGCCTCGCTGCCGGCCTGCCTCCGCGTGCTGCGAACGGCCACCGGTTGCGGCCTCGACGAGGCAGTCGCGACCGCGACCACCACGCCCGCTGCCCTGGTCGGCGACGCCACGCGCGGCCGGATCTCCGCCGGCCTGCGGGGCGACCTCACCTTGGTCGACGACGACCTCACCCCGGTCGTGACCGTCGTCGGTGGGGTCGTGGCGTACGACGCACGGGCCCAGTGATGGAGGTCGTCCCGCTCGACACCGGTGAAGACCTCGCACGCCTGGCCGCCGACATCGTGGAGTCGCTCGTGCGGCGTACGCCCGCGGCCGTGCTCGGACTGGCGACCGGCTCGAGCCCGGTCCCGGCCTACCGGGAGCTGGCGCGCCGTCACGCGGCGGGCACCGCGCCGCCGTACGACGCCGTCCGATGCTTCACCCTCGACGAATACATCGGCCTGCCGGCCGGCCACCCCCAGACCTACCGCGAGACCATCTTCCGCGAGGCCACCGACGCGCTCGGCATCGCGCGGAAGCAGGTGGCGAGCCCCGATCCGGAACCGAGCGGGTTGCCGCAGGCGGGGGAGCGCTACGAGGACGCGATCAGGGCGGCGGGCGGGATCGACCTGCAGGTGGTGGGGATCGGCACCGACGGGCACCTCGCCTTCAACGAGCCCGGCTCCTCGCTGTCCTCCTCGACGCGACTCAAGACGCTGACCGAGCAGACACGTCGCGACAACGCCCGCTTCTTCGACTCACTCGATGACGTCCCGCGACACGTCCTGACCCAGGGCCTCGGCACGGTCCTGCGTGCCCGGCACGTCCTGCTGGTCGCGACCGGCGAGTCGAAGGCGCCCGCCGTGGCGACGGCGATCGAGGGAGCGCTGTCGGCCTCGTGCCCGGCGTCGGTGCTCCAGCTGCACCCACGGTGCACGGTCCTCCTCGACGCGGCCGCCGCCGCAGGCCTGAGCCGCGTCGACCACTACCGCGAGGTGCATGCGGCCAAGCCCCCGTGGCAGCGCTACAGCTGAGTGGCCCCCTCAGTCGAGACAGAACTCGTTGCCCTCGACGTCCCGCATCACCAGGCACGACTCGTTCTCCTCGTCGGCCTCCAGCAGCTGCACGCGTACGGCGCCGAGCGGGACCAGCCGGGCGCATTCGGCCTCCAGCGCGGCCAGTCGTTCGCCGCCCACGAGGCCGGTGCCGACCCGCACGTCGAGGTGGAGGCGGTTCTTGGCGACCTTGCCCTCGGGCACCCGTTGGAAGAACAGCCGCGGGCCGACGCCCGTGGGATCGACGCAGGCGAAGGCCGACCCCTGTCGGTCAGCCGGCAGCGAATGGTCGAACTCGTCCCAGCTGGCGAACCCCGGCGGCGGGGGAGGTACGACGTAGCCGAGGACCTGGCACCAGAAGCGGGCGACCCGCTCCGGCTCTGCGCAGTCGAAGGTGACCTGGACCTGCCTGACTGACCCCATGGGCCGACCCTAGGAGGGGCTCGTCCGGCGGCGCACCTGGTTTGTCCGTTCTCCGACCACCCGCCCGCTCAGACGGGGCGGTCGCTGATGAGGTCGAGGAACTCGTCGGCCATGGCGAGCTGGACGACCAGCTTCTGGCGCCGTACGACAGCATCCTGCTGGGTGGCGCTGAGCCGAGCGCGGGCGGAGTCCCGAGCCGCCGCGTCGGCTCCCGCGTCGGCGAGCGTCTCGATGTCGGTCATGGCCGCCTTCATCTCGTCGAGCGTGAAGCCCAGCGGTTTCATCCGGCGGATGACGAGGATCTTCTCCACGTCGGCTGCGGTGTAGAGACGGAAGCCGCCATCGGTCCGGCCTGAGGGCTTGAGGAGGCCGACCTCCTCCCAGTGACGCAGGCTGCGCAGCGAGAGCTCCGTCCGGGCAGCCACCTCGCCGATGTGCATGACCGCACCCTGGGCTGGCGTCGGGGGGGTCGAGGCGGCCGTGTCGCTCGACGAGGTGGAGCTGTTGGTCGTCACGGTGGGGTCTCGCTCACGTCGGACGGAGATCTCAACTCTCACGTTACGGCAGGGTAGAGTTCGGCTCAGACTTCCGCTGGCGACGACGCCGGCGTGCACCTGCCGATAGTCCCACCGCGTGGGACGGCACAGCGATGGGTACCCCCGGTCGGCCGCATGGTCCTCCCCGGGTGACCTGCGCCCGGCGACATCCCCTTTGCCTCGAACGGAGCACCACCCTGTGTCTGTGTCACAGACCGCATCACCGGCCCCGCTGGAGTTGACCGTCCGGAACGCCCTGCGGTCCCCTCGGATGCTGCGCACGGAGGTCCTCGCCGGCCTCGTCGTTGCGCTCGCCCTGATCCCCGAGGCGATCTCGTTCTCGATCATCGCCGGCGTCGACCCGCGCCTCGGACTGTTCGCGTCGTTCACGATGGCCGTCTCCATCGCCTTCCTCGGCGGACGTCCGGCGATGATCTCGGCTGCCACCGGCGCGATCGCGCTGGTCATCGCTCCGGTTGCCCGCACCTACGGCCTCGACTACCTCATCGCCACAGTCCTGCTCGCCGGGGTGTTCCAGATCGTCCTCGGGATCGTCGGAGTCGCCCGGTTGATGCGCTTCATCCCACGCTCGGTCATGGTGGGCTTCGTCAACGCCCTGGCGATCTTGATCTTCCTCGCCCAGGTGCCGCACGTCGTCGACGTCCCGTGGCTGGTCTATCCGATGATCGCGGTGGGCATCGCCATCATGGTCGCCCTGCCGCGAATCAGCACGGTCGTCCCGGCGCCGCTGGTGGCCATCGTCGCGCTGACTGCCTTCACGCTGCTCGCCGCAGTGACCGTGCCCGACGTCGGGGACGAGGGCGAGCTGCCCGACAGCCTGCCGAGCCTCTTCATCCCGGACGTGCCGTGGACCTTCGAGACGCTGCGGATCATCGCCCCCTTCGCCTTCGCCATGGCGCTGGTCGGCATCCTCGAGTCGCTGTTGACGGCCAAGCTCGTCGACGACATCACCGACACCCACTCCGACAAGACCCGCGAGACCCTGGGACAGGGCGGCGCCAACGTCATCACCGGCCTCTTCGGGGGTATGGGCGGCTGCGCGATGATCGGCCAGACGATGATCAACGTGAAGGTCTCCGGTGCCCGCACCCGGATCTCCACGTTCCTGGCCGGGGTGTTCCTGCTGATCCTCGTCGTCGGGTTCGGCGACCTCGTGGCGCTCATCCCGATGGCCGCGCTCGTCGCGGTGATGATCATGGTCTCCGTCGGGACCTTCGACTGGCACTCCATCCGGCCGGCCACCCTGCGCCGGATGCCGAAGTCCGAGACCCTCGTGATGGCCGTGACCGTCGCGGTGACCGTGGTCAGTCACAACCTCGCCATCGGTGTCGTCGTGGGCGTCCTCGTCGCCATGACGCTGTTCGCCCGCCGGGTTGCCCACCTCACCGAGACCCACCGCGAGCTCGTCGAGAATCGCGACGGCACCCGCTCGGCGGTCTACCGCGTCACCGGCGCGCTGTTCTTCGCCTCGAGCAACGACCTCTACACCCAGTTCGAGTACGCCGACGACCCCGACCACGTCGTCATCGACCTGTACGCGTCGCACGTGTGGGACGCGTCCACCGTCGCCTCCCTCGATGCCATCACCACCAAGTACGCCCGCAAGGGCAAGACCGTCGAGATCATCGGTCTCAACCCTTCGAGCGCGGAGCGGCACGAGCGCCTCAGTGGGTCCTTGCCCTCGCACTGAGACCTCGAAGGGCGAGTTGTCGACCCACGCCCGGCGGCCGCGAGACACATGCGATGAGCATCGAGAGGCCGCGTCCTGTCATCGAGGTCGCCGGCGCAGACCCGGACCAACAGCTCTCCGACCACCTCAGTGAGTTCAATTGGGCGGCGACACCGGGGACCGCTGCGGCTGCCGAGCGGACCGTGCAGGTCCGCGACGAGCCGGGTGACCTCGCGGGCAGGTTCAGCGGGTGGACCTGGGGAGACGCTGGCGGCATGGGCATGGTGTGGGTACGTGCAGACCATCGTGGTGCCGGACTGGGAGCGTGGCCGCTGGCGGAGTTCGGGCGGAAGCCGCGAGTCGTGCCTCGGTAGTTAGGTACGAGTTGGTGAGGAAATCCCGGATCGGACTACGAACTCACACTGAACTACCCCGAGCTACCCCGGAGCTACCCCGGGGGCCGCGGGTACGGGCCGGACCCGTGGCAGTCAGCCCGCCGGCGCCGCTGCGTGGGAGGTATTACAGGACCCCACGCGGCTGGTCACATCTGACCATTCGTCTGAGCCCGCTCTTGACCAGGTTCCTCCGTGGTCCTTCTGGAGCCGGGGAACTCCCCATCACGTGGCGCTACGGCACGGTCGGCTGCGACTACGCGCACCCCGCTGACGGTGGTGCGGACGACTCGTTCCGCCCGGATCCCTCGTGGTTGATCCTCGGGCTGTTCGAGGACGAGTGACCTCAGGGAGTGCGCTGGTTGAGGCGCGTGACGAGGGTCTTGTAGAGCTCGGGCTCGTCGTAGTCGCCCACCACGAGGCTGGCCAGGATCTGCAGTCGCCGTAGGTCGCGGCACTCGGCAAGTCGGGTCCGGTCGACGGGGCCGTCGTACGCAGCGAGGGCGTCATCGGTGATCGTCATGGAAGCCAGGTCCCACTCGACGGGTCCGACGCACACGTCCTCGAAGTCGGTCCACAACGGACCGGTCGGCGTCATCAGCACATTTCCCGTGTGAGCGTCTCCGTGCAGGGGTCGGCGTGGCCATGACAGCGCCAGTGGAACCAGCTCGGCGGCAACGCGGTGCAGGGTCTCGTCGGACGAGACGGTCATGGCCGTGGCGATGTCCGTGAGAGGGCCGACCAAGGGCGGCAGGTCACCGGTGAATCCGGCAAGGGCGACGTGCAGCCGGCTCAGCATCGCACCGAACTCGGCGGCGGACACTCCGCTCGCATCGTGCTCCGCCCAGTGCCACAGGGAGACCTCCAGCCCGCCGGCCTCATGGGGCCCCGGGTCTTCCCAGGGAGCGACGATGGGCACGTCCGACCTGGCGAGGAACTGGGCGACGGACACCTCACGTTGCAGCCATGGCAACGGGTCGGGGCGCAGCTCGCGTCCGAGGGTCACGACCCGGGTGACCACTGGTGCGGGGCGGAGCCGCACCCGGACGCTGAAACCCTCGGCGATGACCTCGGGATCGTCGGCGGGTAGCCCCAGCGCCCGAGCGCACGCGAGGGAAGCTGCGACGGCGTCGGCCGTGCTGGGCAACACGCCGCGGCCGCTACTCCGTCCATCTGCCCCCCGCTCATGGGCGCACTCTGTCAGGCGGTGTCGCGACCGCGTGGACCTGGTGTCGACAGTTGACTCCAGGTCCACGCAGTCGCCGAAATGACGAAGATCCAAACCCGGCGTGGGTTCGGATCTTGTCGATGTGGATGTCAGCGATACATCACATGGCGGTGGCGGTGGGATTTGAACCCACGGTGGGTTTGACCCCACACAACATTTCGAGTGTTGCACCTTCGGCCGCTCGGACACGCCACCGCCGGAGAGGTTACCGGACCGCCGACCCCGGTCTAAATCGGGCGGTGCTCGGCGAAGAACGAGGCAAGCAGGGCGGTCGACTCCGGCGCCAGCACACCAGCCACGACCTCCGGGCGGTGGTTGAGCCGCCGGTCGCGGACGACGTCCCACAGCGAACCCACCGCCCCGGCCTTGTCGTCGAAGGCTCCGAAGACGATGCGCTCGACCCGGGCGAGCACGGCCGCGCCGGCACACATGGTGCACGGCTCCAGGGTGACGACGAGCGTGCACCCGGCGAGCCGCCACTCACCGACCGCCTGGGCTGCTGCTCGCAGAGCCACGACCTCCGCGTGGCCGGTGGGATCGCTCTCTGCCTCGCGGACGTTGTGGCCGGTCCCGATGACGGACCCCTCAGCGGAGAGGACGACCGCGCCGATCGGCACGTCGGCCGCGGCGAGCGCGAGGCGAGCCTCGGCGAGCGCGAGCCGCATCGGCTCGTGCCAGGGGTCGAGGTGGCTCATGCAGGAGCGAGACCGACGGCGTCGTCGAAGAGCTCACCGAACCCCAGGCTGCGGGCCACCTCCGAGAGCATCTCGTCGGGGTAGAGGTCGTCATCGTCGATGAGCACGGCCAGGTCCATAGCCTCCATGCCGAGGTCGGCGAGCAGCGAGAGATCCCCGGCGGGGGCGACGTCCTCGTCGTCCAGGTCGCCGAACACGGGCAGCCCCAGGAACGTCAGTGCGGACTGCGCCAGCTCCCACTCGTCCGCGGCCGTGATGTCACTGAGCAGCACGCGGGTGGACGGCCCCTGCACGCGCACGATCACGAAGAAGTCCTCGTCGACCGCGACCAGGGCAACCGCCCCGGCTTCTTCGGGAAGGCGGCGCAGAGCGTGGCCGAGGGCCTCCACCGACTCGAAGGCGGGCGAGGCGATGTCCTGCACCTGCCACTCGCCGTCGGCACGGTAGGCCGCCAGCGCGAAGTCCACGCTGTCGAGCTGGTCGTCCATGGTGAGTCCGTCCACGAGAGCACCTCCCTTCTTGCCCCAGCGTCGCAGATCGACCGCGCCGAGGAAAGGCTCCGCCTGCGCCCACTAGGCTCCCGTCATGCGCACGAACGTCGTCGACCACCCGCTCGTCTCCCACAAGCTCACCACGCTGCGTGATGTCGACACCGACTCGCCGACGTTTCGCCGGTTGACCGACGAGCTCGTGACCCTCCTGGCCTACGAGGCCACCCGTGACGTCCGGGTCGTCGAGACCAGCATCGTCACCCCGGTCGCGCCCGCGACGGGCGTCAAGCTCGCCACCCCCAAGCCGCTGGTGGTCCCGATCCTGCGCGCCGGTCTGGGCATGCTCGACGGCATGATGCGGCTGATGCCGACGGCCGAGGTCGGGTTCCTGGGCATGGTGCGCAACGAGGAGACGCTCGCCGCTTCGACGTACGCCGAACGCCTCCCCGACGACCTGTCGGGACGCCAGTGCTACGTGCTCGACCCGATGCTGGCGACCGGAGGCACGCTCGCGGCCGCCATCCGCTTCCTCGTCGACCGCGGTGCCGACGACATCACCGCGATCTGCCTGCTCGTCGCCCCGGAGGGGCTGGCGAACCTGGAGGCCGGGCTCGAGGGTCTCGACGTTCCCGTCACGATCGTCACCGCGGCGCAGGACGAGCGGCTCAACGAGAAGGGCTACATCGTGCCCGGTCTGGGCGATGCCGGCGACCGGCTCTACGGCTTGGCCCAGTGATCGACGCGAGCCCGGCGTGACCAACACCACCTGAGACTGCGTCAACCTCGGATCGGGCACGTGTAGGTTTCGCGACAGTCCAGCCGCCCCCAAGGAGGCAACTGTGCGCATCGGCATCCCTCGCGAGTCCCGTCCGGGCGAAACCCTCGTGGCCGCCACCACCGTCACCGCTGCCCAGCTCGTCGCGTTGGGCTACGACGTCGTGGTGGAGTCCGGTGCGGGCGTCGCCGCCGACCAGACCGACGCGGCCTTCATCGAGGCTGGCATCAGGGTCGCCGATGCCGACGAGGTGTGGGCCAGCGACATCGTCATCAAGGTCAACGCTCCCGACGCCGACGAGATCTGGCGGCTCCAGCAGGGCGCGACGATCATCTCGCTGATGGCCCCGGGGCGCAGCCCCAAGCTGATCGAGCAGCTCCAGGCACAGCGCGTGACTGCCCTCGCCATGGACGCAGTCCCCCGCATCTCGCGGGCGCAGGCGATGGATGTCCTGTCCTCCATGGCCAACGTCGCGGGCTACCGCGCCGTGATCGAGGCGGCGCACGAGTTCGGGCGTCAGTTCACCGGTCAGGTGACCGCCGCCGGCAAGGTGCCGCCGGCGCGCGTCTTCGTGGTCGGCGCCGGGGTCGCCGGGCTGGCGGCCATCGGTGCCGCCGGGTCCATGGGCGCCGTCGTCCGCGCCTTCGACGTACGCCCCGAGGTCGCGGAGCAGGTGGCCTCGATGGGCGGGGAGTTCGTCACGCTGAACGATCCAGCCATGGAGGCCGCTGCGTCTTCCGACGGCTACGCCAAGGAGATGACGGCGGAGCAGGAGGCGGCGACCGCTGCGATGTATGACGAGGAGGCGCGCAACGCCGACATCGTCATCACCACCGCGCTGATCCCCGGCCGCCCCGCCCCGCAGCTGATCACCGCCGAGACGATCGCCCAGATGAAGACCGGCTCGGTCATCGTCGACATGGCCGCGGCCAACGGCGGCAACGTCGCGCTCACCCAGGCCGACGAGCGGGTCGTGACCGACAACCTCGTCACCATCCTCGGCTACACCGACCTGGCCAGTCGCCTCGCCGCGCAGACGAGTCAGCTGTACGGCACGAACGTCGTCAACCTCTTCAAGCTGCTCACGCCCGGCAAGGACGGCCAGCTCGTGCTCAACCACGACGACGTGGTCCAGCGCGGGATCACGGTGACGCAGGACGGCGAGTCCCTGTGGCCGCCCCCGCCGGTGCCGGTGAGCGCCGGCCCTGCGGCGGCTGCTCCGGTCGCCCGCCCCGAGCCGGTGGAGAAGAAGCCGGTCGACCCGAGCCGCAAGCTCGTCGCGGCGGCCCTCGGTGCGGTCCTGTTCGCGCTGGCCGCGGCCTACGCACCCCCTGACTTCCTGGGCCACTTCACCGTCTTCGCGCTGGCGATCTTCGTCGGCTACTACGTCATCTCCAACGTCGCCCACGCCCTGCACACGCCGTTGATGGCCGAGACCAATGCCATCTCCGGGATCATCCTGGTCGGCGGGATCCTGCAGGTCGGCAGCGACAACCTCGCGGTCACCGTCCTGGCGCTGGTCGCGGTGCTCGTCGCCAGCATCAACATCTTCGGTGGCTTCCTGGTGACCGCTCGCATGCTCCAGATGTTCCGGAAGGACTGACCGCCCATGAGCGACTTCCTGACCTCCGAGCGGCTGCCCGGCCTCATCCAGGCCGCCTACATCCTCGCCGCGATCCTCTTCATCCTCGCCCTCGGCGGGCTGTCGAAGCACGAGACCGCGCGCCGCGGCAACACCTTCGGCATGGCCGGCATGGGCCTCGCGCTCGTCGCCACGCTCGTCCTGGCTGCTCGCAACAGCGAGTACGGCGACCAGCGCCCGCTCGCTGTGACGCTGGTGCTGATCGCGGTGGCCATGGCCGTCGGCGCGGTCATCGGCGCCTGGCGCGCGCGGACGGTCGAGATGACCGGCATGCCCGAGCTGGTGGCGATCCTGCACAGCTTCGTCGGCCTCGCTGCCGTGCTGGTCGGCTTCAACTCCTACCTCGAGACCAGCCACGGCGAAGGCCACCTCGACGGCTCGCTCGGCACCATCCACGACGTCGAGGTGTTCCTCGGGGTCTTCATCGGGGCGGTGACGTTCACCGGTTCGATCGTGGCCTACCTCAAGCTCAGCGCGATGATGAAGTCGACCCCGCTGGCGCTCCCCGGGCGACACCTGCTCTACCTGGCGATCCTCGTCGCGTCCGCGTTGCTGCTCGCGTGGTTCGTGCCGGTCGAGGGCGACCTCGGCCTCGTGCCCCTGATCGCGATGACGGCGCTGGCCCTGCTGCTCGGCTTCCACCTCGTGGCGGCGATCGGCGGCGGCGACATGCCGGTCGTCGTGTCGATGCTCAACTCCTACTCCGGCTGGGCCGCGGCCGCTGCCGGCTTCATGCTCAGCAACGACCTGCTCATCATCGTCGGCTCGCTGGTGGGGTCGTCCGGTGCGATCCTCAGCTACATCATGTGCAAGGCGATGAACCGCTCGTTCGTCAGCGTCATCGCCGGGGGCTTCGGCTCCGACGGCGCGGTCACCGGCGAGGCGCGAGACTACGGCGAGCACCGCGAGGTCCAGCCCGACGAGGTCGCCGAGCTGCTCGCCGACGCGAAGTCGGTGGTGATCACGCCCGGTTACGGCATGGCAGTCGCCCAGGCGCAGTACCCCGTGGCGGAGATGACCCGAAAGCTCCGCGAGAAGGGCGTCGAGGTGCGGTTCGGCATCCACCCGGTCGCCGGCCGACTCCCCGGCCACATGAACGTGCTGCTCGCCGAGGCCAAGGTGCCGTACGACATCGTGCTGGAGATGGACGAGATCAACGCCGACTTCCCCGAGACCGACGTCGTCCTCGTCATCGGCGCCAACGACACCGTCAACCCGGCCGCCCTGGAGGAGCCGGGCTCGCCGATCGCGGGCATGCCGGTGCTCGAGGTGTGGCACGCCAAGGACGTCATCGTGTTCAAGCGGTCGATGGCCACCGGCTATGCGGGTGTCCAGAACCCGCTGTTCTTCAAGGACAACTCGAGGATGCTCTTCGGTGACGCCAAGGACCGCGTCGAGGACATCGTCCGCGCCCTCGGCTGAGTGAGGGAAGTCTGCGCCGGGCCATGCTCGGCCCTGCTCGGCGCTGGTCGATTCCCCCGGCTAGCCGGGGGAATCGAATGTTCACACGTGTTGCAACCCGCGGGAACCTTCCAATCCCCCGGCTAACCGGGGGACCAGCAAACCCCTGAGGCCCTCGGCTATGGCGCGCGCTCGGCGTTCTCTAGCCCTTGGTCCCACCGGCGGTCAGGCCGGCGACGAGGTGCCGCTGGGCGAAGAAGAAGACCAGGGCCCCGGGGATCAGGATGAGCACGGATCCTGCCGTGAGCAGGTGCCACTGGGGGTTGAACTGCGGGACGAACTGCTGGAGCCCGGCCCCGAGGGTCAGGTTGTCGCCGGACTGCATGAAGGCGATCGCGTAGGCGACCTCACCCCAGGCGGTGAGGAATGTGTAGAACGCCGTCACGGCTAGGCCCAGGCGTGCCAGCGGCAGGACCACCCGATAGAACGTGCCGAACGGTCCCAGTCCATCGAGCGCCGCGGCCTCGTCGAGCTCGCGGGGAATGGTGTCGAAGTAGCAGCGGAGCATCCAGGCGCAGAACGGCACGGCCACGGTGCAGTAGGCGATCATCAGCGAGGCCTTGGTGTTGATGAGCCCCAGGTTGGCCATGATCGTGTAGATCGGCACGATCAGGATCGCCACCGAGAACATCTGGGTGATCAGAAGACCCACGTGAGGCCGCGTTCGCTGCTGAGGCCGGTGTCAGTGAGGCGACCGTGTCCCGCGTGCTCAACTCGAAGCCCGGGGTCAGCGACTCCACCCGCCAGTCGGTCGTCTTCGCCCACGACGTCCTCGGCTACGAACGACCGCGTGAGCTGCGCCGGCGCAGTGCCGGGCTCGTCGGGCTCGTCGTCCCCGAGCTCGAGAACCCGATCTTCCCCGCCTTCGCCCAGGTGATCGAGGACGGGCTCGCCCGCCGCCGGTTCACCCCGGTCCTGTGCGCCAGTCCCCGGGCGGCGGCTCCGAGGACGAATACGTCGAGTCACTGCTCGACCACGGCGTCGCCGGCATCGTCTTCGTCTCCGGCAAGCACGCCGACGGCGGCGCGGACTACGATCGCTACCGCGCGCTGATCGAGCGGCGCATGCCGGTCGTGTTCATCAACGGGTACGTCGAAGGCCTGTCCGCCCCCTTCTTCTCCACCGACGACCGGGCCGCGCGCATCGCGGTGACGCACCTCTCACACCTCGGACGCCGCACCATCGGGCTGGCGATCGGCCCGGCGCGCTTCGTGCCCTCGCACCACAAGCGGGAGGGCTTCGTCGAGGCCCTGCGCGACGAGCTGGGCCCTCTCGGAGCGTGAGGCCCGGGGCTGGATCGCCGAGGGGTTGTTCACGGTGGAGGGCGGTGCCGCGGCCGCGCGCGTCCTCATCGAACGCGGCGCGACCGCCATCGTCTGCGGCTCCGACATGATGGCGCTGGGTGCGATCCGAGCCGTCCGCGACGCCGGGCTCTCCGTGCCCGACGACCCTGCGGCAGCCTGTCGGGGACATGGCCATGCAGGCCGTCGACGCGCTGTGCTCGGCGATCGGCGGCCAGCCGCTGCCGAGCCACGACTACCTGTTCAAGCCGGACCTGGTGCTGCGCGCATCGACCGGCCATGCTCCGACGCGAGCGGAGTCGTAGGTCCTGTCAGGCGATCCCGCCGATGAACGAGCCGACGAAGGAACCGATCGCGTAGGTCACGCCCATCGCCAGCATGCCGCCGAGCACGTTGCGAGCGATCGCACGCAGGCGCGGGCTGAGGCTGAGCCGGGCGCTGATGAACCCGGTGAGGGCCAGGGCCACGGCGACCGCAAGGACCGTGACGGCGATGCGAGCACCCGCCGGCACCAGGAGGACGCAGAACAGTGGCAGCAGCGCTCCGAGGGTGAAGGAGATCATCGACGCCCACGCTGCGTGCCACGGGTTGGTCAGCGCGTCGGGGTCGATGCCGAACTCGATGTCGGCGTGCGCGGCCAGGGCGTCGTGCTGCGTGAGCTGAGCCGCCACCTGGGCGGCCAGGTCGGTGTCGAGGCCCTTCGCCTCATACATGCGCGCGAGCTCGCGCTGCTCGGTCTCCGGCATCGCCGCCAGCTCCGCGGCCTCGAACCGCAGGATCGAGCGCTCGGAGTCGCGCTGCGTGCTGACCGAGACGTATTCGCCGGTGCCCATGCTCATCGCGCCCGCCACGAGACCGGCCACACCGGCGATCAACAGCGCCGAGCGGTCGCTGGTGGCGCCGGCCACGCCCATCACGATGCCGGCGGTGGACACGATGCCGTCGTTGGCGCCGAGGACGGCCGCCCGCAGCGCGTTGAGCCGGTTGCCGCTCGCCGCGTCGAGCTGGTCGTGCCAGTGCCGGGGCTCGGTGTCGGTGCCGATCTTCATGACTCGCCTCGCTCGCTCATGGCAACAGCGTTCCTCGACGTCGTCGTCCTCGCAAGGAAGGTGAGGCTGTGCTGGGGGGCGCACGAGCGCCTAACCGAGCGGGAAGGTCTCCCGCACCTCGTAGCGAGGCCGACGTCCCGGCCCCACGCCCAGGTGCGACTCCACGAGAGCGAGCTCGGTGACCGTCCACGACGGGCCGGCGTAGGCGTCGAGAACCCTGATCCATCTCGTCACGTTGGTCGGCCGGCCGAGCCGCGCGAGCGTCAGGTGGGGTCGGAACCGCTGGCCGTCGACCGCCAGGCCGGCCACCGACGCCGCGCTCCGAGCCGCGCGGGACAGCTCGCCGAACGAGTCCTCGAGCCCGGCGAAGACGACGCGTGCCCGGTCCGGGTCCGGGAAGGCGCCTCCGCCGACGATCCTGGACTCGCGGGGCGCGTGCTTCTCCGCGGCGGCGTGGAGTCGTTCGCAGAGCTCGTCGTAGGACCGGTCAGGCACGCTCTCGAAGAAGGCCAGCGTGAGGTGCCACTGGTCGGGCAGGGTCCAGCGCCAGCCCTCGTCGGGACCGGCGGCACTGCGGCGTACGGACAGGAACTCGTCGAGGTCGTCGGTGATGGGCTCCGGCGGGATCACCGCCACGAACATGCGCGTCATGAGGTCATCCCTACGGGTAAATATCCTGAACTTTCCACCTAATTACGCCGAAACCTTGGCACTGTGTCCTCAACTACGGATCCTGGAGGGTCATGGACGGGGATCAATGGCTCACGCCGTTGCCCCAGCACGTCCGCAACAGCAGCTGGGGAGGGCCGGAGGCGGGCGCCGAGCTGGGCCGCATCTGCTTCGACGCGCGCCGGCGAGCAGGCTTCAAGGTCGCCTCGCTCGACGTGCTGCGTCCCGACGGCTTCCTCGAGGCCGTGGCGTTCTCGGGCGGGCCCGAGGGTGATCCGACAGCGGGCGGCAGCTTCTCCCTCGCCCTCGCGCGACGGGTCCTTCGTGAGGGCACGGCCTACGGCAAGTTCGTCTTCCTCCGGGAGGAGGACATGGCCCCCGACCTGCAGGAGGCGGTCCGCGGCTACGGCTACGTCCCTGAGCTTCCCAAGACCGACGACCCGTGGCGGTGGCGGTCCCTGGACATGCTCATGGCCCACCTCACCGACAGCACCGGCAGGACCCGCGCGCTCTTCCACCTCGACGAGCCGGTCGACGGCATCCGCCCGTCTCCCGAGGGCCTGGCACAGATTGCGGACGACCTCGAGCTGCTGCTCCAGGCGGTGATCACGGCGGTGGACCGGGAGGAGCTGACCCGCTACGCGAGGCTGGACGACACCGCCCGCGAGATCGTCCGGGCAGCGTCGGGTCGCCTCGGCCAGAGCGAGTTCCTGGAGGTCGTCAACCCGCGGTTGGTGGCGGGCTTCCGCGCCTCAGGGGCGGTGGTCCACCTCTACGACGACTCCACCGGCGAGGCCGAGGCCGCCGGGCTGGGTGTCGACCTGATCTCCGCACTCGAAGCGGCCACCCGTCGCGCCTGGGGCTCACGCACCGTCATCGTGGTCGAACCCGACCACGTGTGGGGCGACGAGGAGCTGCACCGCCACCACCGGGTCGCGCTGGGCGGCTACCTCGGCGACGTGTCGGCCAAGGAGCTGATCGTGGTGCCGATCGGCGCCGGCCACGAGGCGATGGGGATGCTCGTGATCGTGCGCGACGGCCGCGACCGCTGGACCGAGAACGAGAGCCTCTCGGCACTCGGCGTCGGTCATGACCTCGGCCGCGCGCTCCTCAGCACCAGGGCGCACGAGCGGGAGCATCAGCTCATCAGCGAGCTCCAGCAGCTCGACGACTACCGCCGTCAGCTCATCGCCACGGTCGCTCACGAGCTCAAGAGCCCTATCGGGGTGATCGCCGGTCACGTGGAGCTGCTGGACCAGCTCCCAGGCGTGCCCGCCTCGGCCTCCGCGTCGCTCCAGGCGCTGACGCTCAGCGCCACCCGGCTCGACACCGTGGTCCGAGACCTCCTGCTCGTGGGCCGTATCGGCAACCCCGAGACGCCGGTCGGCAGGGTGCCGGTGCACCTGGGCGACGTGCTGGCCACGGTCATCGGAGACGAAGCGGCTCGCGCCGCCGAGCACAAGGTGACCATCCGGAGCGAGGTGGACGACGACGTGGTCGTCCACGGCGATCCCGAGGAGCTTCGCCAGATGCTCGCCAACCTGCTCAGCAACGCCGTGAAGTACTCCCATCGCCACGGTGTGGTCGACCTGACGCTGCGACGCGAGGTGGACCAGGTCGTCTTCAGGTGCAGCGACCACGGGCCCGGCGTGTCGAGGCGCGACCGGTCGCACCTGTTCGACGAGTTCTTCCGGTCCCTCGATCCCGTCGCGCGCCAACGCCTCGGCACTGGTCTGGGTCTGGCGATCGTGGCCCGCATCGTGGGTCGACACGAAGGGCGGGTCGACGTGGATTCCGAGCTCGGCGGGGGCAGCACGTTCACCGTGACGCTGCCCGCCGCCAAGAAGTCCCGGGAGGTCTAGGGCGTCACTCCGAGTCGACCTCGACGTCGTAGTTGATGTCGGTGCCGTCCACCTCGGTGACCGTCACGGTGAGGCCGAGCTCGTCCTCACCGGCGGTCAGGGTGCAACGCATGGTCTTCCCGACCTCCGCTTCGAGGTCGCCCGGGCAGTCGATGGCGTCAGGCGCCGTACCGACCTGCTCGGTGAGCACGTCACTCACGCTCTTCTCCACGTCCGCCTGCTCCACCACGTTCGCGCCGCATGCGGTGAGGGCGACCATCGTGAGCAACACAGCCGGGCCCATCAGCAATCGCTGCATGTTCTCTCCTTCAAGCGTCATCCGAGAGTGTCCGGCGAACCTACAGCGTTCTGTGCGTGCCGTCCTCGGAACGCTCAGAAGCCGAGGTCACGGCCGATGAGCATCTTCATGATCTCGTTGGACCCGGCCCAGATCTTCGACACGCGGGCATCACGCCAGGCTCGGGCGACACGATATTCGTTCATGTAGCCGTAGCCGCCGTGGAGCTGGACGCAGTGGTCGAGCACGTCGTTCTGCACCTGGGAGGTCCACCACTTCGCCTTGGCGGCGTCGACGGCCGTGAGCTGCCCGCGCGTGTGCTTGAGGACGCACAGGTCGACGTACGCCTGCGTGACCTCGACCTGCGTGACGAGCTCAGCCATCAGGAACGCGTTGTGCTGGAAGCTCCCGATCGGCTGGCCGAAGGCCTTGCGGTCCTTGGCGTACTGGATGGTCTCCTCGAGGATCTGTGCGGCGTGGGCGAGGTTGGTGATCGCCGAGCCGAGGCGCTCCTGCGGCAGGAACTGCATCATCGAGATGAAGCCGGTGTCCAGCGGACCGATCAGGTCGTCGTTGCTGACCCGCACGTCCTCGAAGGCGAGCTCGGCCGTGTCGGACTCGTCCTGCCCGACCTTGTCGAGCACTCGCCCCACCGAGAACCCCGGCAGGGTGGTGTCGACGCCGAAGAGCGAGATGCCCTTGGCCTTCTTCTCCGGGCTGGTGCGGGCGGCGACGACCACGAGGTCTGCGCTGCCGCCGTTGGTGATGAAGGTCTTGGAGCCGTTGATGATCCAGTCGTCCCCGTCGCGGACCGCGGTGGTCGTCAGGCTGGCGAGGTCGGAGCCGCCGCCCGGCTCGGTCATGCCGATCGCGGTGAGCAGCTCACCCGAGCAGAACCGCGGCAGCCAGCGCTGCTTCTGCTCCTCGGTGGTCAGGTGAACGAGGTACGGCGCGACGATGTCGGCGTGGATGCCGACACAGCTCGGCAGGGTCATGTTGATCTTGGCGAGCTCCTCGGTGAGCACCGCGTTGAAGCGGTAGTCGCCGGCTTCGGAGCCGCCGTACTGCTCAGGGATCTCGAGGCCGAGGAACCCCTGCTTGCCGGCTGCCAGCCAGAACTCCCGAGCGAGCCCGTGCGACGCTGCGTAGTCGTCCATGTGCGGGACGACCTCGCGGTCCAGGAACTCCTTGACGGAGGCGCGGAACGCCTCGTGGTCCTCGTCGTAGATCTCACGGCTCATGGCGCTATGTTACTGGCGAGTCACCACCGCGTCGCGGGTTAGCGTGCAGATGTGACCAGGATGACGAGGATGACAGGGGCCCTCGCCGCCCTGACTCTTGCCATGGCTGCGTCGACCGCTGCCTGCGGGGGTGACGCCGAGGACTCGGCCCGGTCGGCTGCTGAACCCTTCGCGGCCGGCCCGGGGCCCAGCAGCCAGCCCCCGCGCGAGTGCGTCGAGACCCGCACCGACGGGACCCTGACGTGTCCCGCCACCGGCTTCGGCTCCAGTCCACCGAGCTGGCTGGGGAGGCGTGAGCTGCCGCGGACCAGCACGGGGTACGGCGAAGTGCGGCCGACGCCCCCAGCGCTGCGCCAGCGTCGGTGGACCCGGCTCGACACCGTGCCGATGCTCGACGGGAAGGGGTTCGCGGCCAGGGTCGTCTCGCCCGCACCGCGCCGGGTCATCAGCCGCTCGACCTGGCAGCGGGGTTGCCCGGTCGGGGCCACCGACCTCGCCTGGCTACGACTCACCTTCTGGGGCTTCGACGCCCAGCGGCACACCGGCGAGCTGCTCGTCCACCGGGTCGTGGCCGACGACGTCGTGCAGGTGTTCCGGACGCTCTACCGGGAGCGTCTCCCCCAGGAGCAGGTGGTGATCGTGCGTTCCTACGACCCGGACGCCCCACCCACCGGTGACGGCAACGGCACGGGATCGTTCGTGTGCCGGCCGGCCACCGGCGCCAGCTACTTCTCCCAGCACGCCTACGGCCTGGCCATCGACGTCAACACCTTCCAGAACCCCTATCAGAAGGGGGAGGTCGTGCTGCCCGAGCTCGCCAGCGCCTACCTGCGCAGGGATGCCGTCCGACCCGGCATGGTCGTCGCTGCCGGCCCGGTGATCGACGCCTTCGCGCGGATCGGCTGGGAGTGGGGCGGGTACTGGAACACCGCCAAGGACTACCAGCACTTCAGCCAGAACGGTCGCTAGCGCACGCCCGCCATGCACCCGCAGGGGTGCCCCGCATGGGACGAGAATGGGGTGCACGGCACGAGAGCCGTTAGGCTTTGAACGATCCAAAATCAAGGAGACCTCTCTTGCAGATCTGGCCCGGACAGTCCTACCCCCTCGGCGCGACCTTCGACGGAAGCGGCACCAACTTCGCTCTCTTCAGCGAGATCGCGGAGCGCGTCGAGCTCTGCCTCTTCGACGAGGACGGCACCGAGACGCGCGTCGAGGTCAGCGAGGTCGACGCCTACGTCTGGCACTGCTACCTGCCGACCGTGCAGCCCGGCCAGCGCTACGGCTATCGCGTGCACGGCCCGTGGGACCCGGCGCAGGGGCTGCGGTGCAACCCCAACAAGCTGCTCATGGATCCCTACGCCAAGGCGACCAGCGGCGAGATCGAGTGGGACCAGTCGTTGTTCGGCTACAACTTCGGCGACCCGGACTCGAGGAACGACGATGACTCGGCTCAGAACATGCAGAAGAGCGTCGTCATCACGCCGTTCTTCGACTGGGAGGGCGACCGCCGGCTCAACATCCCCTACAACGAGTCCTTCATCTACGAGGCTCACGTCAAGGGCTTGACCCAGCTGCACCCCGACATCCCGGAGGAGGAGCGCGGGACCTACGCCGGCCTCGCGCACCCCGCCGTCACCGAGCACCTCGCGAAGCTCGGTGTCACCGCGATCGAGCTGATGCCGGTGCACCAGTTCGTCCAGGACTCCACGCTGCTCGACCAGGGACTGCGCAACTACTGGGGCTACAACACGCTCGGCTTCTTCGCGCCGCACGCCGACTACGCCGCCAACCGCGAGCACGGCCAGCAGGTGCAGGAGTTCAAGGCGATGGTCAAGGCGATGCACGCTGCGGGCATCGAGGTCATCCTCGACGTGGTCTACAACCACACGGCCGAGGGCAACCACCTCGGTCCGACCCTGAGCTTCAAGGGCATCGACAACCCGGCCTACTACCGACTGGTCGAGGACGACCAGCAGTACTACATGGACTACACCGGCACGGGGAACACCCTCAACGTGCGCCACCCTCACTCGCTGCAGCTGATCATGGACTCGTTGCGCTACTGGGTGACCGAGATGCACGTCGACGGCTTCCGTTTCGACCTCGCGGCAGCACTGGCACGCGAGTTCTACGACGTCGACCGCCTCGCAACCTTCTTCGAGCTCGTGCAGCAGGACCCGATCGTGAGCCAGGTGAAGCTGATCGCCGAGCCGTGGGACGTGGGTCCCGGCGGCTACCAGGTCGGCAACTTCCCGCCGCAGTGGACCGAGTGGAACGGCGCCTACCGCGACACGGTCCGCGACTTCTGGCGTGGTGAGCCCTCGCTCGGGGAGTTCGCCTCGCGACTCTCCGGCTCCTCCGACCTCTACGAGCACTCGGGCCGTCGGCCGTTCGCCAGCATCAACTTCGTCACCGCGCACGACGGCTTCACACTCCGCGACCTCGTGTCCTACAACGAGAAGCACAACGACGCCAACGGCGAGGACAACAACGACGGCGAGAGCCACAACCGCTCCTGGAACCACGGCGTCGAGGGACCTACCGACGACCCCGAGACCCTCGAGGCCCGGGCCCGTGAGCAGCGCAACTTCCTGGCCACGCTGCTGCTCAGCCAGGGCGTGCCGATGCTGCTCCACGGCGACGAGATGAGCCGGACCCAGAACGGCAACAACAACACCTACGCCCAGGACTCCGAGATCGCCTGGATGCACTGGGACCGCGCCGACAAGCCGCTCATCGAGTTCACCTCCGCGGTGGCCAAGCTCCGCGCCAGCCACCCCACGTTCCACCGCAAGCGGTTCTTCACCGGCCGCACCGTGCGCACCGGTGACGGCACCCGCCTCAACGACATCGTCTGGCTGGCGCTCGACGGCCAGCCGATGGAGGACGGCGACTGGGAGGGCTCCAAGGCGATCGGGATGTACCTCAACGGCGACGGCATCGCCGGGAAGGACGCGCGCGGCAACGCCATCACCGACGACCACTTCCTGCTCTACTTCAACGCCGACGGCCCGGCCGACGTGACCCTCCCGCCCGACGAATACGCCGCGGCCTGGGACGTGGTGATCGACACCGGCGGCTCGGCCGACACGGCGACCACCCTCGAAGCCGGGGCGACTCTCAGCCTGACCACCCACAGCCTCGTCGTCCTTCGCGAGCACGCGGAGCCCGAGGAGGAACCCGACCACTCGGTCGCCGCCTCGCTCGCTTCTCTCGCCGACACCGGGCACGACGACAACACGCCAGCCGCGGACCTCCGGCACCGCAACGACAAGCCGACCGACCAAGACTGAACCCTTTCGGAGACACCACGATGCGTACGCCCGTCAGCACCTACCGCCTCCAGATCAACAAGGACTTCGACCTGCATGCGGCGGCCGAGGTGCTGCCGTACCTGCACGACCTGGGCGTGGACTGGGTCTACCTCTCGCCGCTGCTCGCGGCGGAGAAGGACAGCAACCACGGCTACGACGTGTCCGACCACGGCCGGATCGACGCCGCGCGTGGTGGCGTGTCGGGGTTGTCGGCCGTCTCGGCCGAGGCGCACCGGCTCGGGATGGGCGTGCTCGTCGACATCGTGCCCAACCACGTCGGCGTCGCCACGCCGAGCGACAACGTCTGGTGGTGGTCGGTCCTCACGCACGGGCAGGGCTCGGAGTATGCCGACGCGTTCGACATCGACTGGCCCGCAGGTGGCGGCCGGCTGCGCATCCCGGTCGTCGGCGACGACGACCTGGGGGACGACGGGACGATCGACAACCTCCGCGTCGAGGCCGGGCAGCTGCGCTACCACGACCACGCCTTCCCGCTGGCTCCCGGGAGCGCTGACCCAGGTCTCGACGTACAGGACGTCCACGCTCGTCAGCACTATGAGCTGGTGTCGTGGCGGGTCGCTGACGCCGGACTCAACTATCGCCGCTTCTTCGCCGTCAACACCCTCGCCGCGATCCGGGTCGAGGAGCGGGAGTGGTTCGCCCGCTCGCACGACGAGATCGGGCGCTGGTTCACCGAGGGTCTCGTCGACGGTCTCCGGGTTGACCACCCCGACGGGCTGCGCGACCCCGAGGGATACCTCCTCGACCTGGCCCAGCTGACCGGCGACGCCTACGTCCTCGTCGAGAAGATCGTCGAGCCCGGCGAGGAGCTCCCCCAGGAGTGGGCGACGGAGGGCACCACGGGCTATGACGCGTTGGCGCTCATCGACCGGGTGCTCACCGACCCGGCCGCCGCCGGCCCGCTCGGTGCGCTGGACGAGCGGCTCCGCGACGGCCCCGTCGACTGGGCCTTGATGGTCCACGACAACAAGCGCGCGGCGGCGGACGGGATCCTGCGCTCCGAGGTGCTGCGCATCGGGCGCGAGCTCCGGGTGACGCTGAGCCGTTCGGTGGTGGCCGACGCACCAGCAGACGTCGAGGACGCGGTCGCCGAGCTGTTGGCCTGCTTCCCGGTCTATCGCTCCTACCTGCCCGGCGGTCGCGAGCACCTGGACCAGGCGTTCGAGCTCGCGCGCCGGCACCGTCCGGAGCTGGCCGGCACCCTCGACGTGCTGCTCCCGGTCCTCGCCGACCCCACGCAACCACCGGCCCTGCGCTTCCAGCAGACCTCGGGCATGGTGATGGCGAAGGGTGTCGAGGACTGTTCCTTCTACCGCTGGTCGCGGCTGACCTCGCTCAACGAGGTCGGTGCCGACCCCTCCATCTTCTCGGTCACCGCCGACGAGTGGCACGAGGCCATGGCGGCCCGGCAGCAGAACTGGCCGCACGCCATGACCGCGCTGTCGACCCACGACACCAAGCGCGGCGAGGACGTGCGCGCGCGGATCACCGCGCTGGCCGAAGTCCCCGACGTGTGGGAGCAGTCCCTCGACCGGTTGCTGGGTCTCGTCCCGCTCCCGGACGCCGGCTTCGGCAACCTTCTGTGGCAGGCGATCCTCGGCGCGTGGCCCGCCCGCGGTCTCGACCTCGACCTCCGCGAGCGGCTGCACGGGT
>NZ_JAOPXV010000200.1 GCF_025964975.1 Nocardioides sp. | reverse complement strand
GCTGCCCCCGAGGAGCGCGGCGATGACGGTCACCGACCCGGGGATGTCGACCGAGCGCTTCATGATCCTGGGATAGAGGAAGTACGACTCGAACTGCTGGTAGACGACGTAGTAGATCGCCGTGATGAGGCCGACCGTGGGCGACACCGTGAGGGCCAGCAAGGTGATGATGATGCCCGACACCACGGCGCCGACGACCGGGATGAGGGACAGCAGACCGACGATGAACGCCAGGGCGAAGGCGTAGTCGCCCAGACCCACGACGAAGGTGAAGATCAGCGTGCTCATCCCGGCGAACACCGACACCAGGAAGGCGCCTGAGACGTAGGAGCCGGTGGAGCGGATGATCCGGTCGCCGAGCTCGCTGACCCGGGCCCGCTTCGAGGCCGGAGCCAGGCTGTAGGCGGCGTGCTTGATGCTGGGAAGCGAGGCAAGGAAGTAGATCATCAGCACGACCACGATCAGCGTGTTGGCCAGGGCGGACAGCACGGCCAGGCCGACACCGAGAGCGCCGCCGAACACCTTCTGCCCGAATTCGCCGTTGGTGACGTATTCCTCTGCCTTGCTGATGATCGAGAACTGGTGATCGACCTTCTGGACGGTCTCGTTGGCCTTGAGGTCCTTGAGCCAGCCCGGGGAGTTCGCGCTGATCTGGGTGATCTGCTCGCTGATCACCGGCACCACCGCGACGCCGAAGAGGATGAGCACGGTGATCACGACGAAGAGCACGAGCAGGACCGACAGCCCACGCTTCATGCCGTGCTTCATGAACCACTCGACAGTCGGGTTCAGGCCGATGGCGAGGAACATCGCCATCACCAGCAGGATCAGCACCGACGAGATGCTGAGGAGCTGCTGGCTGAGGAACACGGCGACGAGCGCACCGAGGGCGCCGAAGAAGCCGATATTGAACGGGGAGTGCCTCATCAGCGACGGGCTCGGCGCCGGGGCAGCGGGTGCCGCCTCGGCATATGTCTCAGGGGTGGCGGTCTCGGTGATCAGGTCCTTGGCGTCGTCGATGCGCTCGGCGAGCGCCGCTGCCGGCGTCGCACCGGTGTCGCCCGGGCGATCGATCGCCGAGACGGCCCGAGCCGCCGCGGCGGATGGGACGGCGGCCTCGCGGGCGCCCTGGTCTCCTGCGCCCGCAGCGGGCTTCGAGGACGACGTCGTCGACGACCCCGACTGCACCTGGGAGCGCAGCCGGTCGAGCCAGGTCAGGACTCGTCCTCGGCGAACCCTGCGACCACGTCGCGCAGGGCACCGAGCTGGGCCGCCACGGCGTCGCGGCGCTTCTTCATCCGCTCCACCTCGGCATGGATCGCGGCAAGCTCGCGCTCAGCCTCGGAGACACCGCTGGCCGAGATGGACTCCGCCTGGGTCGTCGCGGATGCCACGACCTGCTCGGCCTCGCGGCGAGCACGACTGAGCAGGCCCTCCGCCTCGTTCTGGGCCTGCTGTCGGTGGGCGTTGGCCTGCGCGGTCGCCTCGCGTGCTCGCTGCTCCGCCGCGGCTGCGCGCTCCTCGGCCTCCCGGACCAGTCGCTGGGTCTCGGACGTGGCGCTGGCGTGGTAGTCGGTGGCCTCGCGGGCCAGCCGCTCCTTCTCCACGGCCAGCGTGCGGCGGGCCTCCTGGACCTCGCGATCGGCCGCGGCACGTGCCTGCTCCGCCTCGCGCTTGGCGGTCGTCAGGAGCTCGTTGGTCTCCTGCTGGGCAGCCAGACGCAGCTGGTCGGCCTCGCGCCTGGCGGCCGCGACCATGTCTCCCGCCTCGCCCCGAGCCAGGGTGCGCTCCTGCTCGGCGTCAGCGATCGCGCGGCTGCGCATCTCGGCGAGCTCCTGCAGCTGCACCAGGCGGATGTCGGCGGCCTCGTGGGCGGCTTCGGCGCGGACCGCCTTGGCGTCGTTGTTGGCCAGCGCACGGATGTCTTCGGCGTCTCGGGCTGCGGCGGCGCGCACGTCGGCGGCCTCCTCCTCGGCGAGCTTGAGCATCGAGGTGGCGCGGCCGCCCAGGCCGGCGTAGGAGGGGTTCTTGTTCTCCTCGAGCTCGGCACGCAGGTGGGTCATCTCGGCCTCGAGCTCAAGGACGCGCTGCTCCGAGGCGCTCAGGCTGCTGCTGAGACCGGACTTCTCCGTGGTCAGCTGGGACAACCGTCGGTCGACGGCTGCCTTGTCGTAGCCGCCACGGCGCACGACGGGAAGTGGCTGCGCGGTCGCGGGGCTGGAGCCGGTCGACGAGGAGAACGACGGTCGCGCCGGCGGCATGGGGGCGGCGGCGGTGGTCGTCTGGCGAGGCGCGGGACTGGCGACGGGTGCAGGCGCGGAGGTGCCCATCGCGCGGGTGGGTTCCTCCGACGGCGGGACCGGCTCGACATCGGCCGGCTCCACGTCCTGGGGCTCGACGTCCCCGGGGGCGAGGACGGGCACGTCTGGCGGGGTCGCTGCCGGGCTCGACCCGGTGGACTGCTCGCTGGGCCGGGGCGCACGGGACCGCGCCGGGGCGGACTTCGGAACGGGCGGCACCGTGGGGATCACCTGGGTCTTGGTGCCGTCAGGGGCCGGTGTTTCCGCGGCGGATGGCGTCGACGTGGAGACGGGCGACGAGGCCTCGGCGTCGAGGTCGGGATCGGACTCCGGCTCCTCGTCGAAGATGGACAGGCCCTGGTCGCTGCTCATGGTGGAGCCCCATTCTCTGCGTCGTGCGGTGGTCGTGCGGTGTGTCGTGCTGTGGTCTGCAGGTCAGTCTGTACGACGGCTGCGGACAAACACACCCCGGCTCGCGGTCGAACCGCGAACCGGGGTGTGAATGGGCTGGGTCAGACTCCGCGGAACCTGTTGATGGCGTCCTCGTGCTTGGCCCGCAGCTCGGTGTTGCGGACGCCGAGACCCTCCTCGGGAGCCAGGCAGAGCACACCGACCTTGCCCTGGTGGGCGTTCTTGTGGACGTCCAGGGTGGCCTGGCCGACCTGGTCGAGGGTGTAGGTCTTGGACAGGGTCGGGTGGATCTTGCCCTGGGCGATGAGGCGGTTGGCCTCCCACGACTCGCGGTAGTTGGCGAAGTGCGAGGAGATGATGCGCTTGAGGTTCATCCACAGGTAGCGGTTGTCGTACTCGTGCATGTAGCCGCTGGTGGAGGCACAGGTCGTGATCACGCCGCCCTTGCGCGTCACGAACACGGACGCGCCGAACGTCTCGCGACCGGGGTGCTCGAAGACGATGTCGATGTCCTCGCCGCCGGTCAGCTCGCGGATCTTGGCCCCGAAGCGCTTCCACTCCTTGGGATCCTGCTGGGTGTTCTCGTCGTTCCAGAACTTGTAGGCCTCTTCGGAGCGGTTGATGATCAGCTCGGCGCCCATGCTGCGGGCGATGGCTGCCTTCTCCTCGTTGGAGACCACGCAGATCGGGGTGCCGCCGCCGTTGAGGACGTACTGCGTGGCGAAGCCGCCGAGACCGCCGGAGGCACCCCAGATGAGGACGTCGTCGCCCTGCTTCATGTTGCCGCCGTTGGCGCTGACCAGCTGACGGTAGGCGGTCGCGTTGACCAGGCCGGGGGCGGCGGCCTCCTCCCAGGTGAGGTGGTCGGGCTTGGGCATGAGCTGGTTGGACTTGACCAGGGCGATGTGCGCCAGGCCACCGAAGTTGGTCTCGAAGCCCCAGATCCGCTGCTCGGTGTCGAGCATCGAGTCGTTGTGTCCGTCCGGGCCCTCGAGCTCGACCGAGAGGCAGTGGGCGACGACCTCGTCACCGGGCTTCCACGCGTTGACGCCGAGGCCGGTCTTGAGCACGACCCCGGAGAGGTCGGAGCCGACGATGTGGTGCGGCAGGTCGTGTCGCTTCGTCAGCTCGGAGACGCGGCCGTAGCGCTCGAGGAAGCCGAAGGTGGAGACGGGCTCGAAGATCGAGGTCCACACGGTGTTGTAGTTGATGGCGGAGGCCATCACGGCGACGTACGCCTCGCCCGGCCCGAGCTCCGGCAGGGGTACGTCGCCGATGTGCAGCGACTTGCGCGGGTCCTTCTCCTTCGTGCTCAGGCCCTCGAACATGTCCACGTCGTCCTTGGAGACGTAGGCAGCGCGGTAGTGGTCGGGCAGCTCGAGGTTGGCGAAGTCGTCAGAGGTGGCGGTGCCGCTCTGGATGGCGTCGAGGATGTTCTGCACGTGTGTCTCCTGGTGAGGCAGCGGTGTGTCGAGATCGAGGGTCAACGTACCGGTGAGTAACCGGGCGTGGGGCAGGGTGTGACCTACTTCCCACGTCGGCGTCAGTGGGCGGTTGCGGGCTCCACCAGCTCGACGAGCACTCCGCCGGCGTCCTTGGGGTGGATGAAGTTGATCCTGCTTCCGGAGGTGCCGCGCCTGGGTGCGTCGTACAGGAGGCGCACGCCCCGCTCACGCAGGATCGCGGAGACGGCGTCGACGTCCGTGACGCGGTAGGCCAGCTGCTGCATGCCCGGCCCGGAGCGCTGGATGAACTTGGCGATCGTCGAGTCGCCGTTGAGCGGTGCGAGGAGCTGGATGTGGGAGCCGGACTCGCCGACGGCCAGCATCGCCTCCCGGACGCCCTGCTCCTCGTTGGTCTCCTCGTGTGCGACGTGGAGGCCGAAGGTGTCGCGGTAGTACGCGATGGCCTCGTCCAGGTCGGCGACGGCGATGCCGACGTGGTCGATGGCGGTGAAAAGGTGGGGAGCGATCTCGACTGGGGTCATGGGGACATCGTGGCGGAGGCGGCCGGTCAGGGACCACGAACGAGCAGGTGAGACACGCCACAACACGCCGCCGGGGCCCAGCGGTATCGTCGAGTCGGAGATCTCGACCGGAAAACCCCTGGAGGCAACACCCATGTCCACTTCTGTCATCGTCGCCGGCGCACGCACCCCGATCGGTCGCCTCCTCGGCGGCCTCAAGAACCAGTCGGCCGCCGACCTCGGGGGTGTGGCGATCGCCGGAGCACTCGCGAAGGCAGGCGTCTCGGGCGACCAGGTCGACTACGTCATCATGGGTCAGGTCATCCAGGCGGGCGCAGGACAGAACCCGGCCCGCATGGCCGCCGTCAAGGGCGGCGTCCCGATGTCGGTGCCGTCCATGACCATCAACAAGGTGTGCCTCTCGGGCATCAACGCGATCGCCCTGGCCGACCAGCTCGTGCGCGCCGGGGAGTGCGAGATCGTCGTCGCGGGTGGCATGGAGTCGATGACGAACTCGCCGCACCTCCTGCCGAAGTCCCGCGAAGGCACGAAGTTCGGTGACGCGACGCTGGTCGACTCGATGGCCTACGACGCGCTCTTCGACCAGTTCACGTCGCAGGCGATGGGGTTGCTCACGGAGGAGTGCAACGCCGCCGGAGCCAACCTCACGCGCGAGGAGCAGGACGAGTTCGCGGTCCAGTCGCACCAGAAGGCCGCCGTCGCCTGGAAGAACGGCGTGTTCGCCGACGAGGTCGTCCCCGTCGAGATCCCGCAGCGCAAGGGCGACCCCGTCGTCATCTCCGAGGACGAAGGCGTGCGCGCCGACACGACACTGGAGTCGCTGGGCAAGCTGCGTCCGGCCTTCAGCAAGGACGGCACGGTGACCGCCGGCTCCGCGTCGCAGATCTCCGACGGCGCTGCCGCAGTGGTCGTGATGAGCAAGGCCAAGGCCGAGGAGCTCGGCCTCAGCTGGCTCGCCGAGATCGGTGCCCACGGCCAGGTTGCCGGACCGGACTCGACGTTGCAGCTCCAGCCCGCTGCCGCGACTGCCTAGGCGTGCGAGAAGGAGGGCATCTCGCCCACGGACCTCGACCTCGTCGAGTTCAACGAGGCCTTCGCTGCCGTCGGGATCTCCTCGGCGCGTGAGCTCGGCATCGACAACGCCAAGGTCAACGTCAACGGTGGAGCCATCGCGCTCGGACACCCGGTGGGGATGTCCGGGGCCAGGATCGTCCTCCACCTCGCCCTCGAGCTCAAGCGTCGCGGCGGCGGCACAGGTGCTGCTGCACTGTGTGGCGGCGGCGGTCAGGGCGATGCGTTGATCATCCGGGTCCCGCGGGCGTGAGCCCGGGCTCCACCCCGGTCGTCTCGAGTGGGGCCCGTCGCCGGACCACGGCGTCGGTGCCCGATCTCGTCACCCGCGCACGCGAGGGTGACGCCCGGGCCGTGGCGCGACTGATCTCGCTGGTCGAGGACGGGTCACCGTTGTTGCGCGAGGTGATGACGGCGCTCGCGCCGCACGCCGGGCACGCCCACGTCGTCGGCATCACCGGCTCTCCCGGGGTGGGCAAGTCCACCTCCACCAACGCGCTCGTCACCGAGCTGCGTCGTGCGGGCAGGCGCGTTGGCGTGCTGGCCGTGGACCCGTCCTCGCCCTTCTCCGGCGGAGCGCTCCTCGGCGACCGGGTCCGCATGCAGGACCACGCCCTCGACCCCGGGGTGTACATCCGCTCGATGGCGTCACGCGGGCACCTCGGTGGGCTCGCATGGACGACCCCGCAGGCCCTGCGCGTCCTCGACGCTGCGGGGTGCGACGTGATCCTCATCGAGACCGTCGGCGTGGGGCAGAGCGAGGTCGAGATCGCTGGACTGGCCGACACGACGCTGGTCCTGCTCGCCCCGGGGATGGGCGACGGCATCCAGGCCGCGAAGGCGGGCATCCTGGAGATCGGCGACCTCTACGTCGTCAACAAGGCCGACCGCGACGGCGCCGACCAGGTCCGCCGGGACCTGCGGTCGATGCTGGCCCTGGCCGAGCGCCGCGAAGGTGCCTGGCGACCACCGATCGTTGCGACGATCGCTGCTCAGAGCCAGGGCCTCGACCAGGTGGTGGCGGAGGTCGACCGGCACTTCTCCTGGCTCACGGAGTCCGGGGAGCTCGCCAGGCGGCGTACGCGCCGGGCCCGCGACGAGATCGAGGCGATCGCCCTGACGGCGCTGCGCGCCCAGTGGGGTGACGTGCACGGTCACTCGGAGCTCGACGCCCTGGCCGAGGCCGTCGCGTCCGGTGAGTCCGACCCCTACACCGCGGCCGACGTGCTGCTGTTCAGCGTGCGGGACGACTAGACCAGTTCTCGCATTCTGCTCCGGACGGCTGACGGAACCCCTAAATTGGGGGATCGTGCGGACCCCCCCTCCAGCGATTTCCTTGTTCCTCGGCGCCCTCGTGGCGACCATGACGCCCGCCGTCGTCGCCGGCACCGTGGTGTCGAGCTCGGCGGCCACGACCGTCCAGGCGTCCACCGCAGCATCGTCGGTGGCGCAGCTCCCGAGCGCCCGCCGCGCCCGCGGCGGTTCGCTCTCGACGAGCCCGGGCACCTACGTCGGCGGCCAGGCGATCACGTTCACCGGAAGCCTCGGAGTCTCCGGCGTACGCCGCATCGGGCTGCAGCTCCACATGAACCGGCCCGGTGACAGCTGGTTCGCGGTGCGGGGCTTCTCCGGCAAGACGGCCGCCAACGGCGGCTTCCGCTTCGACTTCCCGGCCCCTGCCATGTTCGGGATCCGCTACCGGGTGACGGCCGGCCAGATCGCCACGCCGCCGGTGACCTTCAACGCGAAGGCGCAGGACCTCACGATGTGGGTGGCCGGTGAGGATCCCTCACGCGAGTCCGACCCCGGCCAGCCCGTGGCCGGCGTCCCGTTCACGATCGCTGTCGACACGACCCCGTCGCTGTTCCGTCGCCCCGAGACCATCGGGCTCCCGGTCTTCGAAAGGCGTGGCCTTACCCTGCAGCGGCGCCTGACCGGCGACAGCTGGGAGACGCTGGGCAGGTCCAGCGTCGGGGCGGACGGTCTCGGCTACTTCCCCGGGGTGACGGCTCCTGCAGGCACTGCCGTCTACCGGGTCGTCCAGGACGAGATCAGCTCCGGTGCCAACCGCATCGGCTGGATGCAGACCTTTCCGACCTATGTCACCGTGCTCGACCAGGCGCCGAGCCAGCCCAAGACCAGGACCAGTGCCGAGCCGCGGGTCCTGCAGTCGACGTCCCGGACAGCCCTGACCGGGACAGGGTTCCGGCGCGCGTCGTCGGGCGCCTCCGCCACCGCAGCCAGCAGGTACGGCTGGTACCCCACGCTGTGGGACTACACCTGGGAGGCGGGGCAGTCGCTCACCAGCCCGGCCGACGCCGGCTCGGACCGGGACGGCTGGTGGCAGGAGTACGCCGACGGCGCCGGCCGGGTCAGCCGGCAGAACGGCGGCCTCTACCTCGACAGCCAGCGCAACAACGGAGGCGGGCAGGGCGACTTCGGCACCACCCGCGCGACGCTGCGCGACAGCGCCCTCGCCTACGGTCGGTGGGAGACGAGGATCCGGCTCAAGAGCGCGGAGTCGAATGCTGCGGACTTCACGGTGCTGGTCGAGCTGGTGCCGGACCGGCCCGAGGACTATGCCTGCGGGCGCCGCAACATCACCTTGGCCGAGGTCCACCCGAGCAGCAGCACCCTGCGGTTCGGCGCCAAGGCCGACAACCGCCAGTGGTCGGCCACCAGGACCATTCCCAGCCTGGTCAACACCTCGCCGGCGGTCGCCGTCGAGGTCGCCAAGGGACACATCACGTGGTTCTGGGACGCACGGCCCATCGGGACCGTCAGGAGCCGCGCGGCGGTCTCCGACGTGCCGATGACGCTGCGCTTCAGCCTCGTGGGGGACCAGACGACCGAGTACAACCAGACCGGGCTCGTCTCGGACTGGCAACGCGGCTTCGCGCTGGGACGCGGCAAGCAGGTCGCCAACGGCCCGCGGCTGACCTCGAGTGCGCTGACCGCATGTGAGGGCTGAGCCCGCGCGCCTGCGACAGGAGCGGGCCGGGTCCTGATAGGAAAGGGCCGTCCTGGTTTAGCCCTGCCCCGAGGAGAAGCGTCGATGACCGCAAGGAAAGCCTTCCTCGTGCTCCTCGTCGTGTTCGTGGGGTTCTGGATGTTCACCGACCCCGACGGGTTGGCAGCTGCGGCCACGGCCGGCGCGGACCAGACCTGGAGCCTTGCCCAACAGCTCTTCACCGCGATCATCGACTTCGTCGGTGCCTTGTCGTGAGGGCCTTGTCGTGAGCGCCCTGACGTGAGGCCCGCGAGGCGGTCGTGAGCGGCGTCTTCGACCCCGGCATCAGGCGACACCTGTTGCGCGAGGAGGGCGAGGTCATCGTGGACGAGGTCCGCCACCACTGGATCGTCTACGTCCGGCCGGTCGCCGAGGTACTGCTTGCCCTGGCCCTGCTCGTCGCGGTGCCGTTCGTCGACATGGACCTGGCCTGGTTCCCCTTCGCCCTCGCACTCCTGATCGTGGTCCACGCCGCCTGGCGAGCGTTGAGCGAGCACATGGACCGCTTCGTCATCACCAACATGCGTGTCTTCCGCGTCCACGGCGTGCTCTCCCAGCAGCTCGCCACGATGCCGCTGTCCCGGATCCTCGACATCACGGTGATGAAGCCCTTGCACGGTCGCGTCCTGGGGTTCGGCCACTTCGTCTTCGAGTCCGCCGCCCAGGAGCAGGGACTCCGCGACATCCGCTTCGTGGGGCGCCCCGACGATCGTGACCTGGCCATCCAGCGGGTCGTCCAACGCTCGGGCCTGCGCGGGCCACGCGTCGCCAACTGAGCCCAGCGGTCTCCGGGTCAGGTCGTGGGCATGGACGAGCGGCTCGTGGAGCTGGTGCTGAGGGCGGTCGACCTGATCCCGCCGGGTCGGGTTGCGGCGTACGGCGACCTCGGGCGCATCGTCGGGATCGGCCCGCGCCAGGTGGGTGCGGTGATGAGCCGGCACGGCGACGGCTCGACGTGGTGGCGGGTGACCGATGCTGCCGGGAACTTCGCGCCGGATCTTCTCGAGCGAGCACGGCCGCACTGGCTCGAGGAGGGGATCGTGATCAGGTCCAGCGGGCGCGGGTGTCGGATCGAGGAGCACCGTGCCGACCTCGACCGGCTGGCGCGGCAGTGGCGGACCGCCGTCGCCGATCTGGACGAGGACGCCCAGGAGGCAGGCAGCTAGGCCTCGTCGTCCTCCACGAGCAGCTGGACGTTGATGGGGTCGACGAGCTCCACGTGGTGGGTCCGGACGGCCGCGAAGGTCCACAGCTTGTTGATCACGAAGGAGAGCGGCATCACGACCGCGATCACGACCAGCTGCCCCCAGTAGAGGCGGGTGCGGAGGCCGCTCGTGTCGTCGAGGACCGATGTCGGCAGGCTGAGTGCCGAGTCGGGATGCAGCAGTGCGGTCAGCAGGGTGAGGCCGATGACCTGACCGGCGAGGCCGACCGCCAGGAAGGGCCAGTACTCCTTCCACCATCGTGCGTGTCCTGCGCTGCGGAAGGTCCAGCTGCGGTTGAGCTGGAAGTTGCAGAGGTTGGCGACGAAGAAGGCAATGGTCGAGTAGACGTGGTACCACCGCAGGTTGAGCTCGCTGAGGGGCAGGCCGAAGACTGCTCCGTCGAAGCCCGGCCCGAGCCGCTTGACCACGATGAGCGTCACGAGGTTGACCAGGACGCCAGAGACGCCCACGGAGCCGAACCGTGCGAGCAGCACCACGTTGTGCTGGTGGCGGGCGACGAGACGGCTGGCGGGCACCGGGAGAGGTTACCGGCGAGCCGTCGCAGGGGGTCATTCGCCCCGCTGGGGTCCGACACGGAACAATGGCCGTATGACGCAGCAACCGTTCTCCCGTCCCGGTGCCATCGACCTGTCAGCGCTGAAGCGGCCGGCCCAGCCTCCGCAGGGCCCGCCCTCAGCAGCCCGGGGCTCGTCGTCGTCGGCTCCGAGCGTCGGCCACTCGGCATACTCCCTCGACGTCACCGAGGCCAACTTCCAGCAGGTCCTGGAGTCGTCGATGACGGCACCGGTCCTGCTCGTCTTCTACTCGCGGACCCGCATGCCCGAGAGCGGCGACCTGGCCGGCGACATGGCGCTGGTGTCGGGCGAGTTCGAGGGCCGCTACCTGGTCGGGCTGGTCGACATCGACGCCGCTCCCCAGATCGCCCAGGCCATGCAGATCCCGACGATTCCCCTCGTGGTGGCGGTGGTCGACGGTCGGCCGATGCCGCTCCTGCAGGACGTGGTGCCGATCGAGGAGCTCCGTACGGCCCTGACCCAGGTCGGCCAGCAGCTCACGGCGCAGGGCATCACCGGTCGCCACCAGCCACGGCCTGCGGCGCCGGTGGAGGGCGAGGAGCCGGAGGTGGATCCGAGGTATGCCGCAGCGCAGGACGCGCTGGGGGAGGGCGACATCGACCTCGCCGTCGCCGAATACCAGAAGCTCGTCGACGCCAATCCCGCCGACACGGAGGCGGCAGCAGGCCTGGCGATGGCCAAGGTCCTGCAGCGGACCCAGGGTGTCGACCTCAACGCGGCCCGGGCAGCCGCAGCCGAGGCGCCCGACGACGTCGACGCTCAGGCGATGGTGGCCGACCTGGACCTCCTCGGCGGACACGTCGACGACGCCTTCAACCGCCTGGTCTCGCTGGTGGCCCGCACGAGCGACGCCGACCGGACCAAGGCCCGCGACCACCTGCTCGGACTCTTCGCCGCTGTCGGCAATGACGACGAGCGCGTGCTCGCGGGACGCCGGAACCTCGCCTCGGCCCTGTTCTGACCGGGTCCCTCCGCAGACCCCGCTAGTCGGCCCAGTGCTCGCAGAGGGCAGGGGTGACGCGAGGGTCGTCCTGGACGCGGTGACCAGCGCCCTGGAGGGTGAGGCGGCGCGCCACGAGCGACGCAGCCGTCTCCTCGTAGAGGGGGCTCCACCCTGCCGTGACGACCAATGTCCTGACCGGCAGACCCTGCTCCGGGCGCAGCCCCACGTCCCACGGGGACTCAGCGCGCGGAGACGGGTGACGCCTTCCTCCAGCTCGTCGTCAGGCAGGTCGCGAGGCTCGAAGCCCATGCCCACGGCGAACCGGCGGGAGAACTCCCGTGCCGAGACCGAGGGATCCTCACGTGACCGCGAAGACGGGCGTCATCGCTGACACGTGCTCCTCGACGGCCGGCATCCCGCGCGCCAGGTCGAAGCACGCCGGCTCGAGCAGGACGGCCGCAGCCATGGGCCGTCGAGCCGTGCACCGAGCAGCGAGCGTGTGCCAGTAGTAGGGGAAGGTCATCATCGCGATCGCGATCGCCAGTGCCCATCCCATCGAGCGCCGGCGCGCTCCCTCGTCCACCCCGAGCGCGTCGAAGTAGACCTCGCGACCGTCGATGTCGAGGACCTCCCAGGCGACGGCCAGGTCGACCGTGCCGTCGCCGACCCCGAGCCCGCCGAAGTCGAGCACGGCGGCGAGCCGGGCGTCGCGCACGAGGAGGTTCTCGGCGAGGAGGTCGCCGTGGTACCACGTGGTCGACAGCTCGAGGTCCGCCTCGGACGCGAGCGCCAGGTCCCAGACGGCGACGGCTCGGTCGAGATCCACAGTCCCAGGTCGGCGTACTGCGGAAAGGATCGGTCGACGAGACGGCGTACGAGGTGCAGGTCGATGGCGAGCGCGTCGTCGTGCACGCGCGGCACCCTAACGACCGGAGCGCAAGGCCCGCTCCACGGTTTGTACGGCGGGTGAGTGGGCCATCGACGTGCGGTGCACGACGGTGATCTCGCGGGTGGGGACGGGACGGTGTGCCTCCACTGCGACCACGTCCACGCCCAGCGGTGACCGGCCCAGTCGGGGGATGAGGGCGATACCCAGCCCCGCTCCGACGAGCGCGAGGTGGGAGTCGAACTCCATGGCGACGTGCGCGATCGTGGGTGCGCGTCCGGTGCCGTCGTACATCCGCATCAACCACTGCCGGCAGATGCTGCCCTCCGGCGTGGCCACCCACGCCTCGTCGACGAGATCACTGGGCGAGACCCGCGTCCGGCCGGCGAGCCGGTGACCTCGCGGGACGATGACGTCTGCGACGTCGCGGGCGATCGTGGCCCCGGTGAGGTGGTCGGGAATGTGCAGGGGCACGTCCCCCCAGCTGTGCACGATGCCGAGGTCCTGCTGTCCTGTCGCCACGAGGTCGACGGTGTCCCAGGGCTCGCGCTCGGTGAGGGTGAGCTCCAGGTCGCGGTGTTCGTCGAGCAGGGACCGGACGACGGGAGCCACGAGGCCCCGCATCGCTGTGGAAAAGGACGCGATCCGCAGCCGGCCGGCGACCCGGTCGGTGTCGCGGTGGAGACCCGACTCCAGCCGCTCGAGGTCGACCAGGAGCCGGGATCCGTCATCGACGAGCCGTCGCCCGTTGTCCGTGAGCATCACCCCGCGACCGACGCGCTCGAGCAACGCGACTCCGGCCTGCTTCTCGAGCCGCTTCACCTGCTGGGAGACAGCGCTCGGGGTGAAGCCGAGAGCCTCGGCGGCGCTGGTCACCGAACCGTGCGTGTCGACGGCGCGGAGGCTGGCGAGGGCCACGAGATCGATCATGAAGCAACGCTACCTGATCGGCTGTACGAACAATCGCTGGTGCTTCACGATCCCGCGGACCACACTGGGCCCGTGAGCACTCGCGACTCCCTCCTGGCCGCCCTCGTCGCCACCATCTGGGGGATCAACTTCGTCGTCATCGACTGGGGGATGGCCGGGGTGCCGCCCCTCCTCTTCGCGGCGATCCGCTTCTCCGCCGTCGTGGTCCCGGCGATCTTCTTCATCGCGCGGCCCGACGCTCCGTGGCGCAGCATCCTTGCGGTCGGTGCGCTCATGTCGCTCGGACAGTTCGGCTTCCTGTACGTCGCCATGGCGGCAGGCATGCCCCCGGGGCTCGCCGCCCTCGTGCTCCAGGCGCAGGTCGTCTTCACGATCGTGATCGCCGCCGGGGTGCTCAAGGAGGTGCCGACGCGGGCCCAGGCAGCGGGGGTGACGCTCGGTGTCGCCGGGCTCGTCATCGTCGGTCTGGGCCGCGGTGGGGAGGTCTCGCTCGCGGCACTGGGACTGTGCCTGCTCGGTGCGCTGTCGTGGGGGATCGGCAACGTGGTGGCGCGCGCGGCGCGGGTGCCCGGCGGTCTGTCGCTGACCGTGTGGTCCGCGGTCGTGGTGCCCGTGCCGCTCGTGGCGCTGTCCCTGGTGCTCGACGGACCGGGAGCGGTGGCGACCGCACTCACCGGCTTCTCCTGGCAGGCTGCGGTCTCGACGCTCTACACCGCTGGACTCGCCTCGCTGGTCGGCTACGGCATCTTCAACAGCCTGCTTGCCCGGTGGCCCTCCAGTGCCGTGGTCCCGTGGGTCCTCCTGGCTCCCGTCGTCGCCATGGGCTCCGCCTGGCTGATCCTCGGCCAGCGTCCCAACGGCGCCGAGCTGGCCGGGGGAGCGCTCCTGCTCGTCGGTGTGCTGATCGCGCTGCGTCCGCCCCGCGGCGTACGAGCTGCGCGCTCGCCCGGGCCCGCCGAGATGTCGGAGCCGGCGCCGGTCAGCTGAGAGCCGCGCGACCTGCCTCCAACCGCGCGACGGGGACCCGGAACGGCGAGCAGGACACGTAGTCCAGCCCGACCTCGTCGAAGAAGTGGATCGAGGCGGGGTCGCCGCCGTGCTCGCCGCAGACGCCGAGGTGGAGGTCGGGGTTGACCTCCCGGCCCGCGGTGACGGCACGGCGTACGAGCGCACCCACGCCGTCCAGGTCGAGCGACTCGAACGGCGAGACCGGGAAGACGCCCTGCTCGAGGTAGGTGCTGAAGAAGGACGCCTCGACGTCGTCGCGCGAGAACCCCCACGTCATCTGCGTCAGGTCGTTGGTCCCGAAGGAGAAGAACTCCGCCGACCCGGCGATCTCCCCGGCGGTCAGCGCCGCCCGCGGCAGCTCGATCATGGTGCCGATCTTGTGCGGCACCTCCTGGCCCAGCTCGGCCTCGACCTCCCGAGCGACCTCCTCGATCCGGCCCTTGACCAGGTCGAGCTCCCGGACGCTCGCGACCAGCGGGATCATGATCTCCGGCTCGGCCCGACCGCCGCCGCGGATGCACTCGGCCGCTGCCTCGAGGATCGCCCGGGCCTGCATGGTAAACAGGCCGGGGATGACGATGCCGAGGCGTACGCCGCGCAGGCCCAGCATGGGGTTGGACTCGTGCATCCGCTGCACCGCGGCGAGCAGCTTGCGCTCGCGCTTCTTGCGGTGGCCGCGCACGTCCGCGACGGCCATCGCCACGCTCAGCTCGGTGATGTCGGGCAGGAACTCGTGGAGCGGGGGGTCGATCAGCCGGATCGTGACCGGCAGGCCGTCCATGGCGGCGAAGACCTTCAGGAAGTCCTGGCGCTGGAGCGGCAACAGCTCGTCGAGCGCTGCCTCCTGCCCCGTCTCGCCCTCGGCGACGATGAGGTTCTCGACGAGCTGACGGCGTTCACCGAGGAACATGTGCTCGGTACGGCACAGGCCGATGCCCTCCGCGCCGAACCGCCGGGCTCGAGCCGCGTCGTCGGCCGTGTCGGCGTTGGTGCGCACGCGCATGCGACGGGTGGCGTCCGCGTGCTCCATGAGCCGGGCAACAGCCTCGACGACCGGGTGGTCGACCTCCGTGCCCTCGAAGTGGCGCACGACGTGGGAGGCGACCACGGGCACCTCGCCGTCGAAGACCTCTCCGGTCGAGCCGTCGATCGAGATGACGTCTCCCTCGACGATCGTCTTGCCGCCGCGCACCCGGAACTCCCCGGCGCGCGTGTCGACGTCGAGTGCTTCGGCGCCGCACACGCACGTGCGCCCCATGCCGCGCGCCACCACGGCGGCGTGCGACGTCTTGCCGCCGCGGCTGGTCAGGACGCCCTTGGCCACCATCATCCCGTGGAGGTCGTCGGGGGTCGTCTCCTTGCGCACGAGGATGACGTCCTCGCCGTTCTCCGACCACTCCACGGCGGTCGCCCAGTCGAAGACGGCCTTGCCGACGGCGGCACCCGGCGAGGCGTTCATGCCCACGGCGAGCAGGTCCTTCGCGGCCTTGGCGTCGAAGCGGGGAAACATCAGGTTGGCAAGCTGCTCGCCGCTCACCCGGCGCAGGGCCTCGTCCATGTCGATCAGGCCTTCGTCCACCATGTGTACGGCGATCCGGAACGCCGCCTCGGGAGTGCGCTTGCCCACCCGGGTCTGCAGCATCCAGAGCTTGCCCTGCTCGACGGTGAACTCGATGTCGCACATGTCGCGGTAGTGGCGTTCGAGGGTGCTCATGATCTCGAGCAGCTCGTCGTGGGACGACTGGTCGATCTCGCGCATGTCCGCCAGGGACACGGTGTTGCGGATGCCCGCCACGACGTCCTCGCCCTGGGCGTTCTGCAGGTAGTCGCCGTACACCCCCTGGTCCCCGGAGGCGGGATCGCGGGTGAAGCAGACGCCCGAGCCGCTGGTCATGCCGCGGTTGCCGAAGACCATCGCCTGGATGTTGACGGCCGTGCCGAGGTCCTCGGGGATCCGCTCCTGACGGCGGTAGAGGACAGCCCGGTCGGTGTTCCAGGAGTCGAAGACGGCCCGGATCGCCCGATCCATCTGCTCGCGCGGGTCCTGGGGGAAGTCGATGCCGGCGTGCTGCTTGATGATCGCCTTGAACGTCTCGATCAGCGACCTGAGGTCGTCGACGTCGAGGTCGAGGTCGTCGGTGACGCCCTTGTCGTCCTTGGCCCCGTCGAGAGCGTCGGAGAAGTGCTCGCCCTCGATGTCGAGCACGGTGCTGCCGAACATCTGCAGGAGGCGGCGGTAGGAGTCCATCGCGAACCGCTCGTCCTCGCTCTGGCGTGCCAACCCGACGACGGACTCGTCGTTGAGGCCGATGTTGAGGACCGTCTCCATCATCCCGGGCATCGAGAACGCGGCACCGGACCGCACGCTCACCAACAGCGGGTCGTCCGGGTCGCCGAGCCTGCGTCCCATGGCGCCCTCGAGCGTGGCGAGGTGGTCGCTCACCTGGTCGCTCAGCCCGTCGGGCTCGGTGCCGTGCTTCAGGTAGGCCCGGCAGGCCTCGGTGGTGATGGTGAAGCCGGGGGGCACCGGCAGCCCGAGGTTGCTCATCTCGGCGAGGTTCGCCCCCTTGCCCCCGAGCAGGTCCTTCTTGCTCTTGTCCCCGTCAGCGAAGTCGTAGACCCAGGTGTTCACCTGAGGCATCTTGCTGCAACGGCGCCGACTTGTGGAGTGCCGACGCGCGGACGAGTCGCTTCAGCGGCCGGACTCGGTGTAGTCCGCGTCGCCCCGCAGTGCGGCCTCGACGCGGCGCGCGGTGAAGTCCGCTGCCCGGGAGCGGACCTCCTCGGGCGTGCAGAAGGCGACGTCGCGGATCTCACGCTCCTGCTTCACCACGTGGTCGAGGATCGACTCGGGGTGGGTGCCGCCGTCGAAGACGAGGCAGACCGCGTCGTCCCAGCCACCCCACGGGGGCAGCCAGTCGGTCAGGAGAAGGTTGCCCACCGAGAACGTGAGGCCCAGCTCCTCCTCGACCTCGCGACCCACGGCCAGCCGGGGCGACTCCCCCACCTCCACCACGCCGCCGGGGAGGTCCCAGTCCTGCTTGTAGGTGAGACGACACATCAGCACGCGCTCCCGGTCGTCACGGACCAGGAGCTGACTGATGGCGCGCTTGCGGGGGAGGAACGAGTTGAGGAGGGAGCGGAAACCGCCGGGCTCGTCCAGCGGCGCGTCAGTGGCGAGACGGGAGTAGACGATGCGGTCCACGGCCTGGTCATCGACCGACACGCCGCGCATCACGCCCTCTCGGTGCATGCCCGACCACGTCGCCATCCGCTGGGCCGCGTGGTCGTCGGGGTCCACCCAGGTCTCCACCCGGCCGTGCTCGCGCAGGGCGGCGGCGACCTCTCGGCGTACGTCGTCGATCGTGTGCTCGTGGCTCCAGGCCAGCCTGGCGATCCCGGCGGCCACGGTCATCACGTCGATCGACTCGCTCACCCCGCCACCCTAGCGAGGGCCTCCCGACGGGGAGGCGAGCCCTCAGCGCACCACGTCGAAGCGCGCCATCATGCCGTGGTCCTCGTGATCGAGCATGTGGCAGTGGATCATGAACGGGCCGGTGTAGTCCTCGAAGCGCGCAGCGACCTCGACGACCTCGCCGGGCTCCAGCCGCCAGGTGTCCTCGAGCCCGCGCTCCCAGGGCGGGGGCCGCTTCCCGTCGCGGAGGACGGTTCGCCACTGCTCGCCGTGGATGTGGATGTAGTGCGTCATGTCGCTGCTGTTGCGCAGCCGCCACCGCTCGACGGTGCCCAGCCGGGCCCGGTGGTCGACACGTTCGGGGTCGAACGCCCGGTGGTTGACCGACCAGAAGGTGGCCCTGTCCTCATGGTCCCGGTGGCCGTGACCATCCAGGCCGAAGGTCCACGTCTTCGACACGCCGGTCGGCGCCCGGACGAGCTCGGGGGAGGGCAGGCGCGCCGGCAGCAGTGAGCGGTCGGGTGCCTCGGCACCCACGCGCAGCTGCATGAGCGCAGCAGGCCTCGCGTCGTCCCCGCTCTGTCCGGGTGCGGCAGGGACCGAGTCGAGCACCAGGTCCTGACCAGCCGCCCCGTGGAGGTCGACGATCACGTCGGCCCGCTGGGCAGGACCGAGCAGCACCCGGTCGCGGACCACCGGCCGGGGCAGGAGCCCGTTGCCGGTGCCGATCTGCACCAGCGGGCGCCCGTCGCTGAGGCCGATCGAGTACGCCGAGAAGTGCGACGCGTTCAGCAGGCGGAGGCGATAGCGCGTCGCGCTGACGCGGAGGTACGGCGCATAGCGGCCGTTCACGAGCACGTGCGTGCCGACCGTGGCGTCGTCGGGGGGCGCCTTCGGACCCGCCCACGCCATCTCGCCGTGGTGCCCGACCATTCGCACCCCGTTGGCGAACGGGTTGGTGAGCGAGTTGTCCCGGCGGAACGACCGGTCGGAGATCATCAGCGGTACGTCGCGGCGCCCGGCCGGCAGGCGCAACCGCGACTCGGCGGCGTCCTCGACCAGGAACATGCCCTGGAGGCCGCGCCAGTTGTTCCGAGCGGTCCGATCCATCCGGTGGTCGTGGTAGAAGAAGAACGAGCTGGGTGCGGGCAACCCGCCGAACGTCAGCGGGTAGTCGTACGTCCGGGACTGCCCCGGTCGCACCAGCTCGGTCGTGGGCTGTCCGTCGTGCTCGGGGGCGTGGTGGTCCCCGTGCAGGTGCACGGTCATGGCCCCGGCCCGCGGGGGCAGCCGGTGGACGAACCGCACCCGTGTCTTCTCGCCCGCCGGTCGGACGATGGTGGGGCCCGGGTAGCTGCCGCCGTACGTCCACATCCGGGTCCGAGGTCCGGTGGGCAGCATGCGCACGCGCGCCTCCCGCATCTGGAGCGTCACCTCCGCGCCCCGGACGCGGTCGGGGACGACGAGCGGCTGATCGAAGGAGGGTAGCTGCGGCGTGGCCGTGCCGTCGCCGCCCTGCACAACGAGCGTGCCCCGCATCTGGGGATGCAGCTTGCAGAAGAAGGCGTACGAGCCCTCCCCGAGCTCCTCGACCCCGGTGATCGTGGCACTCGTCCCGGCCGCCACCCGGACGTCGAACAGGGGCGTTCCCTCGGCGTCGGTCGCCACCGAGGTGACGGTGTGGTCAAGGATGTCGAAATTGACCAGCGTCAGGGTGCCGCCGCCCGCCAGGGCCACGGTGCCGGGGGAAAAGCTGGCTGACCCGCGGTCCACCACGATGGTGGCCGCGCCCGGAGCCGACGCAGCGGAGGCGGCGAAGGGGTCCGCCCCCGGAGACCGGGACGAAGGGGCAGCCGCGAAGGACAGCGAGAGTGACAGCGCAAGGGACAGGCACAGGGCGACCCACAGGGTCCCGGGTCTCGAGCTCATCTGGACAGGGTGCCCCGAGCCCCGACCGTTCGACATCCCCAGCACGGTGGATCTTTCTACCCTGTGCTGGCGATGCATGGGACGGCTCCAGAAGGTATGAGTCGAGGAGCCACTTTCCATCTCCCGAGGAGTTTGCTCATGCTGTTGCGCAGGACACTTCGAACGGGGCTTGCTGCGGTGTGTGCAGCAACCCTCGTCGCGGCGCCACTCCTGGTGCCCACCACCGCCTCCGCCGTGCGTGCCGAGGCCGCCATGCAGTCCATCACCATCAAGGTCGCCAAGACGGCGATCAATGTCCGTGGCACGCGAGGGCTGGACGCGGGCAGGGTCAAGGTCACTGTCAGAGGCGCCGGTGCCGCGGAGATCGTCAAGCTGGACGCGGGATACGAGGATCGTGAGTTCAAGAAGGACCTCGCAGCCGCCGGGAAGGGCGACATGAAGGCCCTCAAGCGCGCCCTGGCCCGGGTCCAGTTCCTGGGTGGCTTCGAGGCGGGTGGGAGCGGCACGGTCGTCCTGCCCGGTGGTGGCGAGTACACCGTGTTCTCGTTCGCGTCCCGCGACCTCGCCCACTTCGGTGCCGGCGCCGTCAAGGAGGCGCCGATGCCCGACGTCGACGGCAGGATCGTCGGCAAGACGGGCCCGAAGTGGGGCGGCTCCTCGATGCTGCCGGCGAAGGGGACCTTCCTGTTCAAGAACGCCGACCGGACCGTTCCGCACTTTGTGGTCCTCCAGCAGGTGAAGGAGGGCACCACGGCGGACGAAGTCCTGGAGTTCCTGCAGACCGAGGAGGGCCCGCCGCCGTTCCTGAGGGCCGGGATGGAGACTGCGTCCCTCAGCCCCGGACGCTCCATGACGGTCGACTACGACCTGCCGCCGGGCCACTACGTCGTCATGTGCTTCTTCCCCGACCCCCACATGAAGGGCATGCCGCACGCGTTGATGGGCATGCTGAAGATCATCCACCTCATGTGAGGGGAAGTCCCTCCAGAGGCCGCCGCGGGCCCGGTCTCAGCCGGGCTCGCGGCGGAACCACACGGTCGCGAGGGGTGGCACGACGATGTCCGCGTGGGCGGGCTGGCCGTGGTGCTCACCGGTGACAGCGGTGATGGCACCGAGGTTGCCCACGCCCGATCCCGTGTACGCCGCAGCGTCGGTGTTCAGGATCTCGGTCCAGGCGCCGGCTGCCGGTAGACCGAGCCGGAACCCCTCGTGGGGGACCGCAGCGAAGTTGGCCACGCACACGACGTCCGGCTCGCCGGGGGATCGCCGGACGAAGGAGAAGACGTTGCGGTTGGCGTCGTTGGCGTCGATCCACTGAAAGCCGTCGGGCACCTCGTCGCGGCCCCAGAGTGCCCCGGACGCGGTGTAGGCGTGGTTCATGTCGCGGACCATCGCGTGGACGCCGGCGTGCTCGGGGTGCTCCAGCAGCCACCAGTCGAGCTCGCGGGACTCCGCCCACTCCGACTCCTGGCCGAACTCGCAGCCCATGAAGAGCAGCTGCTTGCCGGGGTGTGCCCACATGTAGGCGAGGTAGGCCCGGAGGTTGGCCAGCTGCTTCCACCGGTCGCCGGGCATCTTGCGCAGCAAGGAGCCCTTGCCGTGGACGACCTCGTCGTGACTGATGGGCAGGACGTAGTTCTCGGCATAGGCGTAGACCAGGGAGAAGGTCATCTGGCCGTGGTGGTGACTGCGGTAGAGCGGATCCTTCGCGACGTAGTTGAGCGAGTCGTGCATCCACCCCATATTCCACTTGTAGCCGAAGCCGAGCCCGCCTTGTGAGGTCGGTCCGCTGACGCTCGGCCAGGCGGTCGACTCCTCCGCGATGGTGACGACGCCCGGGACGCGCCTGTAGACGGTCGCGTTCATCTCCTGGAGGAACTGCACCGCCTCGAGGTTCTCCCGGCCACCGTGCTTGTTGGGGCTCCACTCGCCCGGCTCGCGGGCGTAGTCGAGGTAGAGCATCGACGCGACGCCGTCGACACGCAGACCGTCGGCGTGGAACTCCTCGAGCCAGTAGATCGCGTTGGCGTAGAGAAAGTTGCGCACCTCGTGACGGCCGAAGTTGAAGATGTGGGAGCCCCACTCCTTGTGCCAGCCCCGCTGCGGGTTGGGGTCCTCGTACAACGGGGTGCCGTCGAAGCTGGCCAGCGCCCACGGGTCGGTGGCGAAGTGGCCGGGCACCCAGTCCAGGATGACGCCGATGCCGGCCTGGTGCAGGCGGTCGATGAGGAGCTTGAGCCCGTCGGGATCACCGAAGCGGGAGTCGGGGGCGAAGTAGGACGTCACGTGGTAGCCCCACGAGCCACCGAACGGGTGCTGCATCACCGGCATCAGCTCGACGTGCGTGAAGCCGAGGTCCTGCACGTAGGGGACGAGCGCGTCGGCGACCTCGTGCCAGCTGTAGATCCCGGCGCCGTTCTCGTGGCTGCCGAGGTGCTTGCGCCAGGACGCGAGGTGCACTTCGTAGATCGACATCGGGGTCGCGACGGGCTCTCCCGTGGCGCGAGCGGCCAGCCACTCGTCGTCGCTCCACGTGTAGCCGGACTCCCACACGATCGAGGCCGTGCTGGGTGGCTTCTCCGCGTAGCGGGCCATCGGGTCTGCCTTGTCCACCCAGGCGCCGTCCGCGCCCCGGATGCGGAACTTGTACTGCGCCCCGACCCCGATGTCCGCCACATGGGTGCTCCAGACCCCGGAGTCGTCGACGCGCGTCATCGGGTGTCGGGCGCCGTCCCAGCCGGCCCACTCCCCAGCGACCTGGACCTCGAGGGCGTTGGGTGCCCAGACGCGAAAGGCGACGCCGTCGTCGTCCACCTGGGCGCCCAGCACCTTCCACAGCTCCTCGTGGCGGCCCTCGTGGATGAGGTGGATGTCGAGCTCGCCGGGGGTGGCCCGATGGCTGGGCTTGTGGCTGGGCGTGCGGCTTGGCGTGCGGCTGGGCTGCTGGGCTGGCCGGTCCGGGGTCATCGTGCCTCCATGCGGTCGCGGGCGAGTCGGGCGAGCGCCCCGAGCGGGATGTCCACCCAGCTCGGGCGGTTGCGGGCTTCGTAGACGACCTCGTAGACGGCCTTGTCGGCGACGTACGCCGCAAGCAGGGTCTGCTCGGAGTCCGAGAGGTCGTGCTGGGCGTAAGCGGCCAGGAACGCCTGCGAGTTGCGGGTGGACCACTCGTTGGCGCGGTAGGCATGCTGCTCGCGCTCGGCCTGCTCGGGCTCGGAGGCGAGGTTGGTCATGGTGACTGCACGAGGGGCGTAGTCGAACGAGCGGTGCATCCCGGCGATGTCGCGCCAGGGCGAGTCCGGCTGCAGGCGCTCGTGGAGCGGCTTGGACGGCTCGCCATCGAAGTCGACGATCTTCCAACCCTTCACGGTCCGCAGGGTCTGGCCCAGGTGGAGGTCGCCGTGGATCTGCTGCACCGGGACGTCGGCGAGGGACCGGAGCGCCTCGTAGGTGGCCTCGAGAGCGGGGGCGTGCTCGGCGAGGGCCGGCACGACCTCGACGGCGTTGGCGAGGCGCTGGCGCATCGCGGCTGCCAGGTCGGCCATCTCCTCGGCTGATCGGACGGACACCGGGAAGTGCTCGGCAAGGGTCTCGTGGGTCTCGGCGAGCGCGCGACCCAGGCGTGCTGCCTCGCCGGCGAAGTCGCCCCCGACCTCGTCGGCGTGCAGGTCGCCCTCGGCGAAGAGGTTGCGCACGCTGGCGAGCGCGAGCTCCCAGCCGTCGCTGGCGGTGCGGAGGAACTGTTGCAGCATGGCCAGCTGGATCGTGGAGTCGGTGGTCTCGTCGACCACGTCGAGCCACCCGTAGAGCGCCGCGACATGGTCGGAACCGGCGCGGGTGAGCACCTCGTGGATGGACACGTCGGGGTTGACGCCGGGGGTGACCCGGCGGAAGACCTTCATCAGCGAGTCCTCGCCGAAGGCCACCGAGGAGTTGGACTGCTCGCCGGTGAAGAGCGTGGAGTGCGCCTCGGTGTCGAGGTCGTGGCCCGCCACCCGGTGGAAGGCGAGGTCGTCGGCGGTGACCTTGCCGTCCGCGGCGGACGCGAAGGCCTCCAGCCACAGCGACATGGCGGCGCGGTCGTGCAGCGCGTCGTAGGCGTAGGTGACGGCTCGGTCGCCGGTGTCGATCACGTCGATCAACGCGTGCCCGAGGCGGTCCTGTGGCTCCGGGTAGAGGGCTAGCGGCACCTGGTAGAACTCGGGCTCGCCCTCGGCGTACGCGATCTCGGCAAGATCGATGACGACGGTGAGGTCGGGCGTCGAGCCGGGCAGCGTGCCGACCCTGCGCACGTCCCCCAGCTCCCAGTCGCGGCCCTTGCCCCCGAACCACCGGGCGCTGTCGATGTAGTGCTTGAGTCCGTGGGTCGGCCCGTTGCCATGGCGCCCGTTGCCGTGTTGCTCGGTCATTCGTGCCCCTCCTCGCCGGGATTGCCGTCGATCAGTCGCATCCAGTAGAAGCCGTAGCCCCCGAGTGTCAGGAGGTAGGGCAGCTCGCCGATCGACGGGAAGGGCACGCCACCCAGCAGCTCGATCGGCACCATGCCCTCCCAGTGCCTGAGGTCGAGCTCGACGGGCTGGGGGAACCGGCTCAGGTTGTTGATGCACAGGATGACGTCGCGGCTGCCGTCGGCTGCCTCGTGCTCGCGGACGTAGGACAGGACCGTGGGATTCGACCCGCCGAGGTCGGTGAAGGTGCCGAGCCCGAAGGCGGGGTGGCGACGCCGGGCGTGCACGAGCCGCCGCGTCCAGTGGAGCAGGGACGACGAGTTCTCGAGCTGGGCCTCGACGTTGACCGACTGGTAGCCGTAGACGGGGTCCTGGATGGCCGGCAGGTGGAGCTTGCCGGGGTTGGCGGAGGAGAAGCCGGCGTTGCGGTCGGGCGTCCACTGCATCGGCGTCCGAACTCCGTCGCGATCGCCGAGCCAGATGTTGTCGCCCATCCCGATCTCGTCGCCGTAGTAGAGCACCGGGGAGCCCGGCAGTGACAGGAGGAGCGCGGTGAAGAGCTCCATCCGGTTGACGTCGTTGTCCAGCAGCGGCGCCAGACGCCGGCGGATGCCGATGTTGGCCTTCATCCGGGGGTCCTGGGCGTACTCGCCCCACATGTAGTCGCGGTCCTCGTCGGTGACCATCTCGAGGGTCAGCTCGTCGTGGTTGCGCAGGAAGATGCCCCACTGGCAGCCGTCTGGGATGGCCGGCGTCTGCTCGAGGATCTCCGAGATCGGGAACCTCGACTCGCGTCGGACGGCCATGAAGATGCGAGGCATGACCGGGAAGTGGAACGCCATGTGGCACTCAGTACCCACCCAGCGGCCGGTTTCCTCGTTCAGCTGCGGACCGAAGTACTCCACGACGTCGGCCGGCCACTGGTTGGCCTCGCACAGCAGCACCCGTCCGGGGTACTTCTCGTCAACGAACTGGCGGCACTTCTTGAGGAACTCGTGCGTCTCGGGGAGGTTCTCCCCGTTGGTGCCCGGGCGTTCGAAGAGGTAGGGCACGGCGTCGAGCCGGAAGCCGTCGAGCCCCATGTCGAGCCAGAACGCCATCGCCTCCATGATCGCGTCCTGGACCGCGGGATTGTCGAAGTTCAGGTCGGGCTGGTGGTGGAAGAACCGGTGCCAGAAGTACTGCTGGCGGACCGGGTCCCAGGTCCAGTTGGACGGCTCGGTGTCGACGAAGATGATCCGCGCGTCCTGGTAGAGCTCGTCAGTGTCCGACCAGACGTAGAAGTCGCCGTACGGCCCGGTCGGGTCCTCCCGGCTGGCCTGGAACCACGGATGTGCGTCCGAGGTGTGGTTCATGACGAAGTCGATGATGACCCGGATGTCCCGCTTGTGGCACTCGTCGAGGAACTCGTGGAAGTCCTCCGTGGTCCCGCACTCGGGGAGGATGTCGATGTAGTCCGCGACGTCGTAGCCACCGTCTCGCAGCGGCGAGGTGAAGAACGGCGGGACCCAGAGGCAGTCGACGCCGAGCCACTGGAGGTAGTCCAGCTTCTCGATGAGGCCCTTGAAGTCACCGGTCCCGTCGCCGTTGGAGTCGCGGAACGACCGGACCAGCACCTCGTAGAACACCGCCGTGCGGAACCACTCGGTGTCCGAGCCCTGGTTGACGAGCTTCGTAGGGGCTTCACTCAACGGGGGCTCCTCAGGGTCACGATGTGGGCGGGCTCGTGGCCGGGATCGAGCCGGACGTAGTTGTTCTGGCTCCAGCTCCAGTCGGCCCCGGTGATCTCGTCGTGGGCGACGAAGGAGTCCTGCCAGTCCAGTCCGAGCGCCGGCATGTCGAGGTGCAGCACCGTCTCTCGGGTGGCGTGGGGGTCGAGGTTGACCACCACGATGACGACGTCGTCGCCGTGCTTCTTGGAGAAGACCAGGATGTTGTCGTCGTCGCTGCTGTGGATCGTCAGGTTGCGCAGGAGCTGGAGGGCGGGGTGGCGACGACGCAGCTCGTTGAGCCGGGTGAGGTATGGCGTCAGCGACCGACCCTCGGCCTCTGCCTGCTTCCAGTCACGGACCCGGATCTGGTACTTCTCCGAGTCGAGGTACTCCTCCGAGCCGGGTCTCACCGCGACGTGCTCGAAGAGCTCGTAGCCCGCGTAGACGCCCCAGCTCGGCGAGCCGCACGCCGCCAGGACGGCGCGGATCTTGAAGGCGGCCGGACCGCCGTACTGCAGGTAGCCGTGCAGGATGTCGGGGGTGTTGACGAAGAAGTTGGGCCGCATGACGTGGTCGGACTCGGTCGCGACCTCGGTGAGGTAGGACTCGAGCTCCTGCTTGGTGGTACGCCACGTGAAGTAGGTGTAGCTCTGGTGGTAGCCGACCGCTCCCAGGCCGTGCATCATCGCGGGCCGGGTGAAAGCCTCGGACAGGAACAGGACGTCGGGGTCGGTCCGTCGGACCTCGCGCAGCAGCCACTCCCAGAACGGCAGCGGCTTGGTGTGCGGGTTGTCGACGCGGAAGATGCGCACGCCGTGGGCCATCCAGTGCCGCACGATCCGCAGGACCTCGCGGCAGATCCCGGAGGGGTCGTTGTCGAAGTTGATCGGGTAGATGTCCTGGTACTTCTTCGGCGGGTTCTCGGCGTAGGCGATGGTGCCGTCGGCGCGCGTGGTGAAGAACTGCGGGTGGGTCTTGACCCACGGGTGGTCGGGGGCGGCCTGCAGGGCGAGGTCGATCGCCACCTCGAGGTCCAGCTCCCGGGCGCGGGCCACGAAGGCGTCGAAGTCGTCGAGGGTCCCCAGGTCGGGGTGGACGGCGTCGTGCCCGCCGTCCTTGCTGCCGATCGCCCACGGAGAGCCCGGGTCGGTCGGACCGGGTGTCAACGTGTTGTTGGGCCCCTTGCGGTTGACCTCCCCGATGGGGTGGATCGGCGGCAGGTAGACGACGTCGAAGCCCATCTCGGCAACGGCGTCGAGACGCTTGGCCGCGGTGCGGAAGGTGCCAGTGGTGACCTTGCCGCTCGTGGGGTCGAGGGTCGCGCCCTCGGAACGGGGGAAGAACTCGTACCAGGCGCTGAAGAGTGCGCGGGTGCGGTCGGCGTAGAGCGGATAGGGGCCTTCCACGGTGACCAGCTCGCGGAGCGGGTGCGCCACGAGCACGTCGTGGAGCTCCTGGCTCTGCAGGACGGCGAGCCGCGCTGCTACCGGTCGGTCACCGTCCTCGGCGGCCTGGGCAGCCGCACTCAGGAGTGCCGTCTGACGCTTGTCGAGGCCGCCCTCGGCGACCACGCGGGCGAGCAGCAGCTGCGCCTCGGTGAACATCAGCTCGACGTCGACTCCCGCCGGGATCTTGAGCCCCGCGTCGTGCTCCCAGGTCGCGATGGGATCCGACCAGGCCTGGATCTCGAAGGTCCAGGCCCCCTCGACGTCGGGGGTGACCCAGGCGGCGTACAGGTCGGGGACCTCCGCGCCGACCGCAGACATCCGCACCGGGGGGCGCCGGTTGCCCTGTGGGTCGATGAGCACGACTTCGGCGCCGAGCCGGTCGTGACCCTCCCGGAAGACCAGGGCGCGCACGGGCAACGGCTCGCCCACGGTCGCCTTGGCCGGATGGCGACCGAGGTCGACAACGGGGGAGACGTCCATGACGGGTATGCGTCCAACCATGCGCCCACACTTGCGACTCACCGGGCCCGGCGCAACCTGAGGGGGTCGGGGCACACCCGTCGGGGGGACATCAGCGACGGACCACCAACGTGACCTTGGCCGACTTCGCCGGGGCGAAGGCGGTGCGGTCGAACGGTCGGAAGTAGACCCGGACCCGGTGCTTGCCCGGGGCGAGCGGACGCTTCACCCGCAGCTTCATGGTGAGCTCCTTCACGGTCTTCACGCGGTAGCGGCGTCCGTCCAGCTTCACGATGAACTTCCCGAGTCGCGCGGCGCGGGGGCCGTCCAGCCGCAGCCGCACGCGCAGCTGCGGTGCTGCGTTGGCGGGCGTCTGCACTGCTCGGAAGACACGGAGCTTGATCTTGGTGCCGGTCCGGCCGGCCGACGGCGTGTTCGGGCTCGGCGTGGTGCCGGACGTGGAGCCGGGCACTGGCGTGGTGCCGGTGGGCGAGCCGACCGTGGAGAACACCTGGAGCTCGGCGGCGTGCACGATCGAGTCGCGGTCGGAGGCTTCCTTGCAGTCCGTGCTGTTCGACGGGTCCTTGTCGAGCTCGCCGGCGTAGCCCGCAAAGCCGGTGCACTGGTTCTCCAGGGCCACCAGCCGGACGGCGGCGGCCTCCGTGTCGGGTACGTCGAACTGGCGCATCCGCAAGGTGGGGGCCACCGGACGCGGGCGCACGCTGGGGAAGGCGTCGTCCGCCGAGGTGTAGAACCGTGTCCACGTCGCTCCGCTCGCCGCACAGTCAGCGGTGCACGCCTCGAGGGCGAACTTGCGCAGTGCGGTGAACCGAGAGCCCGAGTCCGGATCCTCCTCGGCGGCCTCGCCGGCGATGAGCGGGACGTCTGTCGGCCCGGCCGGTGCGGGAACGAGGTAGGCGCTGACGTTGACCCTGCGGACCGTCTGCATGCCACCAGCGAGGTCGACAGCGACCTGCGGGTGGGTGACGTCGACACTGTCCTCGGGGGCCAGGACGCCACCCCAGGTCGTGCCCTCGGTGCCGTCGATGAGGGCTTCGGCATTGCGGTTCGCGTCAGTGTCCTCGCCGATCACCGTGGCACCAGCCGCGGCGCTGGCCACGTTGACGTCGTCGGCGACCGTCACGGTCTGCGAGGTCGCACCACTCACGGTGAGGGTGAACCTGGTGAAGCCACGATCCGGGGAGACCGCTGTCATCTGGTAGGTCCCCGGCGTGAACGGCACAGAGGCGCCGAGCGGGGTCGCCGGGTCGGTGTCGGCGATCGGCGTGACGCGAGCCTCGTAGTCTCCGACGTAGATCCTGGAGACCCCGTTGGTCTGGAACGTGACCATCGAGTTGGGTCCCGCCGGCGTCGCGAAGCTCGGTGTCGGCTCGTCGCTGTCGGCTGTCGTGCTGGCTCCGGTGCCCATCCCACGCCGGGCGAAGGCGGCCCACATGGCGCCGGTGTCGGCCCCACCGAAACGGGCCTGGTCGGCGGCGAGCATGGCGTCGCGGGCGTCGAGCATGGACGTCGCCCCCTGCTGCAGCAGGAACGAGTCGAACATCAGCTGCACCCAGCGCCGGTTGCCCGGGCAGGTCTCCACGGTGCGGGGAGTCTGGGTGGCAGTGGCCTGGGCGCACTGTCGCTGGAGGACCTT
>NZ_JAOPXV010000160.1 GCF_025964975.1 Nocardioides sp. | reverse complement strand
GGGTGCTTCTCGACGAGGTGGAAGATCCAGCGGTCCATCGCCGCCATGTAGCCGTTGTCACCGCCGGGCCGGTAGGCGGACCACTTGCGGTGGCCCTTGGCCCGGCAACGGGTGCAGGCGACCTTGTAGACGAACTGCTTCTGCTCGTCGAGGTCGATCGTCACCGTCGCCAGTGGCCCCGCCTCGACAGCAGCCTTCCGCTCGCGCGCTGATCGGCTCGCCACCATGTCAAGGTCGTCGTCTCTGTCGTGTTCGCGGTGCTGCTCCTGGCTCCTGAGCCTACGAGACGGCACCCCTAGCCACCGCACCACCACGTGCACGAGGATCAGGACCGCCGAGCATGTTGGAACCGTCGAGGGAGCACGAGATGACCGAGGACGTCCTGGCCCACCGCACCCGGATCGAGGAGCTCGTCGGCGGGCGGACGCTGATCGACTGCCTGGCCGAGACCGCCGCGGAGTTCGCCGACGAGCCGGCCTACAGCGACAAGCACGGGGAGATCGGCCAGGCCGGTGAGGACGGTTGGCGCACCCTGACCTGGAGCGGGGTCCGCGAGCTGGGCCTGGACGTCGCCGCCGCGCTGGTGCAGAACGGCGTGGGGGTCGGCGACACCGTGGCCGTCATGGCCACCAACCGCATCGAGCACATGGCGGCCGACATGGGCGCCGTGCACGCGGCCGCGACACCGATGTCGATCTACAACACCCTCTCCCCCGACCAGGTGGCCTTCATCGCCGCGGAGTCGCAGCCCAAGGTCGTCATCGTCGAGACCAACGACCACCTGCAACGCTGGACCCGGGCCATGTCCGGGGTGGGCAAGGTCGTCGTGATCGACGCGCTCGCGATGCCCGAGGGCGACGAGTACGTCGACTGGGAGACGTTCGTCGCGAGCGGCCGGGACTACCGCGCCGCCCATCGGGGCGACCTCGACGACCGGCAGCAGGCCCTTCACCCCGATGCTCCCGCCACGATCCTCTACACGTCCGGCACGACGGGCAACCCGAAGGGTGTGGTGCTGACGCACCACAACGTCATCTACGAGGCACTCTCCACGCTGGAGGCGGCCGGGCTCGAGCCCGGCCTGCGCCAGGTCTCCTACCTCCCGCTCGCCCACATCGCCGAGCGCGTCCTGAGCCTCTACGGGCCGCAGGTCGTGGGCAGCCACTCCTACTGCATCGGCGATCCCGCCGACCTGCTCGCCACCCTCGGTGAGGTCCACCCGACGGCGTTCTTCGGCGTCCCGCGGGTGTGGGAGAAGATCAAGACCGGGATCTCGGCCAAGCTCGCCGCCGACCCCAACCCGGACAACGTGAAGATGGTCCAGGACTCCATGGCTGCCGGGCTCGCCTGGGTGCAGGCCCAGGAGGTCGGCGGGGAGATGACGCCCGAGATCGAGGCGGCGTACAAGCAGGCGGACGACGCGATCCTGGGGTTCCTCAAGCTGCTCCTGGGGCTGGACCAGGTCACCTGGGCGGGTTCGGCGGCCGCGCCGATGCCGCTCGAGGTCGCCAAGTTCATGGCGGGCCTCGGCCTCAAGGTGTTCGACGTCTACGGCATGACCGAGACCTGCGGTGCGGTCACCGCCAACGGCCCGAGCGGCTTCCGTCTCGGTACCGTCGGGCGTGCCACGCCGGGCATGGAGGTCAAGCTCGGCGAGGACAACGAGGTGCTCGTGCGTGGGCCGGTGGTGACACCCGGCTACCACCGCCAGGAGCAGGCCACGCGCAACCTCATCGATGCCGACGGCTGGGTCCACACCGGCGACATCGGCACCCTGGACGAGGACGGCTTCTTCGCGATCGTCGACCGCAAGAAGGAGCTCATCATCACCAGCGCGGGCAAGAACATCGCCCCGTCCAACATCGAGAACTACCTCAAGGAGTCCCCGATCGTCGGCCACGCGATGGCCATCGGCGACAACCAGGCCTATGTCGTCGCGATCCTCACCCTCGACGGGGAGGTGGCTCCGGCGGTGGCACAGTCGATGGGCATCGAGTTCACCGACCTGGCCGACCTCTCGCAGAAGCCGGAGATCCGCGCCATGGCCCAGGACGCGGTCGACAAGGCCAACGCCCGTCTGTCGCGCCCCGAGCAGGTCAAGTCGTGGGAGCTGCTCTCGCAGGAGTGGACGGCCGAGTCCGACGAGCTGACGCCGACCCTCAAGCTCAAGCGCCGCGTCGTCAACGAGAAGTACGCCGACGTCGTGACCGCCCTCTACACCACGGACGCGTGAGGTTCGACCTCCAGGCGCACCGCGGCGGCGCCGGGCTGCATCCGGAGAACACCCTCGCGGCCTTCGGCGCTGCCCTGACCCTGGGCGTCTCCACCCTGGAGCTCGACGTCCACCTCACCGCCGAGGACGACGTGGTGGTCAGCCACGACCCCGCCCTCGCCGACGCGCGGCTCATCCGCCAGCTGACCCGCAGCGACCTGCCGCCCACGATGCCGCTGCTGCGCGACGTCGCTGCCCTCCTGCACTCCCGGGACGCGCACGACGTCAGGCTGAACCTCGAGATCAAGTACGACGCTCTGCTGTCCACCGGGTCGACCACCGAACTGACCACCCGTGCCGACTTCGTGGCCGTCGCCATCGAGGCCATCCGGATCGACCGCCTCGTCGACCGGGCCAGCGTGCAGTGCTTCGACTGGGAGGTGCTCCGGCTGGTCCGAGGGGTCGAGCCGGGCCTGCGGCTCAACGTGCTGGCCAGCGACAAGTACCTCCAGCCCGGCGAGGAGGGACGGTCACCCTGGCTGGGTGGCCTCGACATCGACGACTTCGCCCACGGTCTCGTCGAGGCGGCCGCGGCCGAGCGCTTCGACGCACTGTCTCCCATCCACGGCAGTCCGTTCCGCAGCGGCGTGGGCGACCCGGCGTATGTCCCGTTCGTCACCGCCGAGCTCGTCGACGAGGCCCACGCCGCAGGACTCGCGGTCATCCCGTACGTCGTCGACGACCCGCCGACGATGGCAGCCCTGCTGGGGCTCGGCGTCGACGGACTGATCACCAACCACCCGGAGCGGCTCCGGGCCGTGCTGGCGGCTCACGGCCTGCCTCTGCCGGCGGCGTATCCGCCGCGGTGAAGTGGTGCGTGCGACACGGAAGGAAACGTGGTGTCATCGTGCACATGGTGCGAATCGTGGCCGCCCTCGCCGTTGCCCCACTCACCCTCGCGCTGCTCGCGCAGCCGGTCCAGGCCGGACCGGTCGCTGTCTCCGTCGACGAGGCCGTCCCTCGCCAGGTGCTCGACGTCTCGGACCTCGACGCCGGAGCACGCCCGCAGGTCGCGTGGGCGGAGCGCACCAGCAGGAGCGTGATGACGATCCACGGCCTCACCGCAGACACACCCGCGCCCGCCGACGGTCCGATGACCTTTGCCCCCATGGGGTCGGGCTACGTCGTCCAGCACGGCTCCGAGCTCAGGTGGATCGGCTCGGACGGCACCCCCGGTCGCCGGACGTGGCGCAGCGGAGGGATGGCCGTGTCCGCCGGGGGCGAGGCGGTG
>NZ_JAOPXV010000155.1 GCF_025964975.1 Nocardioides sp. | reverse complement strand
TGGTGAAGCCGCTCATCGAGAACACCTTCACCACCGACCCCGACGTCTCCGACTGGGACTACTGGTATGCCGGCGCCACCGACAAGCGGCCCTCGCTGGAGTCCCGGATCCAGAACACCGCCGAGTGGCAGCAGTACCCGGCCGAGTTCGCCGAGTACTCGCGCCTCTGGACCAAGTTCACCGCCAGCTGATCTGAGGGACTCTGAGAAGGACCACGATGACGACGACGACCGAGAGCGAGACCAGGTCTCCCTCACTCCGCGGGGCCACGGGGCGCAAGGCTCTTCCCCCACTCCTGGCATGGCCCGCGCTGATCTGGATCTCGGTCTCGGTCATCGTGCCCGTCGTCTTCGTGGTCACGGTCGGGTTCTGGCGCCTGGACGGCTTCGAGCTGGTCCAGGACTGGGACCCCGCCACCTACTCCCTCATGCTCACCGACTCCACCTTCTGGGGCATCGTCTGGTGGACGGTGCGCACCTGGCTGACGGTGCTCACGCTGATCCTCGGCATCGGCGTCCCGGCGGCCTACTTCATCGCCCGCCACGTGCGATCTCTCTCGATGCAGACCGCGATCCTGATGCTCACCGTGCTGCCCTTCTGGGTCAGCTACGTGATCCGGATCATCACCTGGATCCCGATGTTCGGCAACAAGGGCGTGCTGAACGGGGCGCTCGTCAAGACCGGGATCATCGACAGCCCCAGCTCGGCGTTCCTGTACAACTCGGTAGCGATGACCATCGCCCTGGTGTCGATGTACATCGTGTTCATCGTCGGCCCGGTCTACTTCGGGCTCTCCCGGATCGACGCCGACACCCTCGCGGCCTCACGCATGTCGGGGGCCTCGCCCTGGACGACGTTCTGGAAGGTCGAGATCCCTCTCGCCAAGCCGGGGATCGTCGCCGGCTCGTTCTTCGCAACCGTGTTCCTGCTCGGCGACTTCGCGACCGAGCAGATCGTCGGCGGGGCCACCAACCCGATGCTGGCCGGACTGTCCCTGCGGTACGCCGAGACGCTCCAGTGGCCCATGGCCGCAGCGGTCTCCGCCGCGCTGCTCGTGATCGCCCTGGTGCTCATCTGGCTGCTCAGCCGCGTCCACGACCTGCGAAAGGAGGTCTGAGCCGTGGAGGTGCAGACCCGAGGACAGCGGATCTTCAAGTTCGTCAGCATGGGGTTCCTCCTGCTGGTGCTGGTCGCGCTCTACGCGCCGCTGCTGGTGATGACCAGCCTGTCCTTCACCGAGGACCAGACGTCGACGTTCCCCCCCACGGACCTGTCGCTAATTTCCTATGAGAAGTTGCTACACCCCGACCGGATCGAGCTCTTCACGATCGCCGGTGAGCCGATCACCGACTACTGGGGCCCGCTCCAGCTCTCCTTAGTGCTGGGCGTATTGACCGCCGTCGTGGCGACGGTGCTGGGGCTCTCGGCCGCCGTCGCGTTCCGCCAGCAGTTCCGCGGCCGCAACTCGCTGTTCTTCGTCCTGCTGCTCGGCATGATCGCGCCTGGCATCGTGGTGGGCCTCGGCATCCGGCTCCTGGCCACCGCAATCGAGCTCGAGCCGCGTTGGTACACCACAGGGCTGCTGGTACACGTCGGGTGGACGCTTCCGTTCTCTTTCGTGATCTTCATGATCTTTCTCAACCGCTTCGACCGGCAGATCGAGGAGGCGGCGTCCATGCTTGGGGCCACGGCGCTGCAGGTCTTCCGCCACGTCACACTGCCGATCCTGCGGCCCGCGGTGCTCGCGTCCCTGCTGTTCGGCTTCACGCTCTCCTTCGACGAGCTCCAGCGCAGCGCCCTGGCGCTGGGGCAGGACATCTCCCTTCCCCGCGCCCTCGTCTCGGTGACGACGATCCGCGTGACGCCCGTCGTCTACTCCCTGGGCGCGATCATCGCGATCGCCTCCCTGGCGTTGGTGCTGGTCTACCTGATCATGTTCGAGAGGGACGCCAAGAAGCTCTACGTGCCCGTCGCGGAGAAGGACGACGAGTGATGGACAGGCCGGCACCGGCAGCGTCCGCCGACCTGCTGCCCGCGCTGTCGCCCGAGCTCAACCTGCTGCTGGCGCGCATGCGCGCGGTGCCCCTAGGCGAGACCGCCGTCGCCATGTCGTTCGACCCAAGCCGAGGAGCGGAGAAGTGAACAGCGATCTCGACATCCTCACCGCACGTGCGGCCATCCGGCGCGGGGAGCTCTCGCCGGTGGAGCTGACCCGCGCCTGCCTGGCCCGCATCGACGAGGTCGACGGGGCCGTCAACGCCTACGTCGAGGTCTACGCCGAGGATGCGCTCGCCGCCGCCCAGCAGGCCGAGGACGAGATCGGACGCGGCATCGACCGCGGACCGCTGCACGGCATCCCGATCGCGGTCAAGGACCTCTTCGACGTCGCCGGCCACGCGACCGGAGCAGGCTCGCGATCGCTGGCCGACGCGCCGCCGTCCGCTATGGACGCCCACAGCGTCGCGCTGCTCCGCGAGGGCGGGGCGGTCATCCTCGGCAAGACCCACACACACGAGTTCGCGTTCGGCTCCACCACGCCGCAGACGGGCAACCCCTGGGACCTCGGCCGGGTCCCGGGCGGCTCCAGCGGCGGCTCGGCGGCCGCACTGGCCCTCGACACCTGCCTGATGGCGCTCGGCACGGACACCGCCGGCTCCATCCGGATGCCCGCCGCGCTGTGCGGCGTCGTCGGCATCAAGCCCACCTACGGCCGGGTGAGCAAGTCCGGCATCACGCCGCTGAGCTGGTCCCTGGACCACGCCGGCCCGCTCACGCGCTACGTCGCCGACGCCGCGGCAGCGCTGCAGGTGATGGCCGGGCACGACCCCGCCGACGTGGGCTCGCACGACGTGCCGGTCCCCGACTACCTAACCCACCTCAGCGACGGGGTCGACGGACTCACGATCGCCGTGCCGGTCAACCACTACGCGGACAATCTCAGCGTCGGCATGCAGAAGGCCTACGAGCAGTCCCTCGCGGTGCTCGAGGGTCTTGGCGCGACCATCGTCCCGGTCGAGCTCCCCCTCGCGTCGGCGTACATGGGCGCCACCTTTGCGATCATGATGGCCGAGGCCAGCGCCTACCACCGGAACCGCCTCGGCCAACTTGGCGACCTCTACACCGAAGACGTCCGCGCCCTGCTGGAGGCCGGCCTGAGCCTGCCTGCGGTGGACTACATCGACGGCCAGCGCACCCGCGGGCTCGTCCAAGCCGAGTGGCAGCAGATCCTATCGACCGCGGACGTCGTAGTCGTCCCCACCCTCCCGACCTCCGCGGCCCTGCGCGACGCCGCGGTCCTGGACATCACCGACAACTACTCCGAGTCAATCATGAGCTCCTACGTGCGGCTGTCGTGCCCGGCGAACCTCACCGGACTGCCCGCGCTGTCGGTGCCCTGCGGCGTCGACGCCCAGGGCCTCCCGCTCGGCCTGCAGATCATCGGTCGCGCGTTCGACGAGGCGACCGTCCTCCAGGTGGGCGCGGCGTACGAGCGGGCATCCACCTGGCACCGGCTGCGTCCGCCGGCCCCAGAGGTCGGCGAGGGGACCGGACAGCGATGAGCGCCGGTCCCCTCGCGGTCGACCTCAACTGCGACCTCGGCGAGTCCTACGGCGCCTGGCGCCTCGGCGACGACGCCGCCATGTTGTCGCTGGTGAGCAGCGCGAACGTCGCGTGCGGATTCCACGCCGGGGACCCCACGGTGATCCGGCAGACCACCGCGACCGCAGCCGCCGAGGGCGTGAGGATCGGCGCCCACGTCGGCTACCCGGACCTGGCCGGCTTCGGCCGACGCTTCCTCGACATGTCGCAGGAATCCCTGGCCGACGCGGTGCTCTACCAGATCGCAGCGCTGGAGGGATTTGCCCGGGCCGCCGGCCAGCGCGTCGCCTACGTGAAGCCGCACGGTGCGCTCTACAACACCGTCGTCCACCACGTCGGGCAGGCACGTGCGGTCGTCCGGGCGACCAAGACCTTCGACCCCTCCCTGAAGATCCTAGGGCTGCCCGGCTCCGCCGTGTTGACCGCAGCTCGCGAGCAGGGGCTCGGGGTGATCACCGAGGCGTTCGTCGACCGCGCCTACACCCCCGAGGGGACCCTGGTCAGCAGGTCTGAGCCCGGTGCCGTCCTCACCGACGTCGAGCACGTGGCCCGTCGGGCGACCCGCATGGTCACCCACCACGAGGTCGAGGCCATCGACGGCAGCATCATCAGCATCGACGCCGACTCCCTGTGCATCCACGGTGACAGCCCGGGCGCGGTCGAGATGGCACACGCGGTCCGCGCCGCGCTGACCGCAGCAGGTGTCGAGATCCGAGCAGTTGCGCGGTGAGGTTCATGCGCTGCGGTGACGTCGCCGTGCTCGTCGAACTGGCCACCCTCGAGGACGTCCTGTCGCTCCATGCAGACCTCGAAGCGCGCCCAGTCTCCGGGATGGTGGACCTGGTGCCGGCACTGGAGACCCTGCTGGTGAGATTCGACCCCGCCGTCGCCACTCCGGAGCAGGTCTGCCAGGACATCAGAACCCGATCCCCCGAACGGGCACAGCGTCAGATTGGAGAGGTGCTGACCGTGCCCGTCCGGTACGACGGTGAGGACCTGGCCGTGGTCTCTTCGCTACTCGGGATCTCGGTGGCGGAAACTGTACGTCGCCACACGGGCCAGGTATGGACAGTCGCCTTCGCGGGGTTCTCCCCCGGCTTCGGCTACCTCGTCGGCGATGCCGGCGGGCTGGAGGTGTCACGTCGCGCCAGCCCTCGCACCCGCGTACCGGCGGGCGCCGTGGCGCTGGCCGGAGAGTTCACCGGCGTCTACCCGCGCGAGTCCCCCGGAGGGTGGCAGATCGTCGGCCACACCACCCTCAAGGCGTGGGACCTCCACCGAGACCCGCCCGCCCTGCTCACCCCGGGGACACGGGTCAGCTTCGCAAGCGTGGACAACGTTGCGTAGCGCGGAACTGGTGGTCCTGAACGCAGGCCCCATGGCGACCATCCAGGACCTCGGCCGCCCCGGGCTGGCGAGGATCGGCGTCGGCGCCTCGGGCGCCGCGGATCGTGGGTCGCTCAAGCTCGCAAACAGGTTGGTCGGCAATCCCGAGGACGCCGCTGCCATCGAGATCACCATCGGCGACTTCTCGGCCTCCTCGACGGCCGAGTCGCTGATGGCGGTGACCGGAGCTTCGGTGCCGATCTGGGTCGACGGCCGCGCGGAGAGCTGCAACGCCGTCCTGCGCGTGAAGGCCGGGCAGACGATCCGGGTCGGCGTCGCGTCCGCCGGCGTCCGGAGCTATCTCGCGGTCCGGGGCGGGATCACGGTCCCCCCGGTGCTGGGCTCCCGCTCGACCGACACGATGGCGCACCTCGGCCCAGAGGTCCTCACGGACGGCGTACGGCTGCCCGTCGGCTCGCCGCCGACCACGTATCCCACCGTGGACCAGGCCGTCATCCGAGCCGCGACCGGTTCGCGGCTGCGGGTCATCATGGGTCCGCGCGACGACTGGTTCACCACCGCCTCCTGCCACACGCTCCTCACCGAGCCGTGGACGGCCACCGCCGTCGGGAACCGGATCGGCATGAGGTTGGCCGGTCCGGTGCTCGAGCGGGTGGTGTCGCGAGAGCTCTCCAGCGAGGGGGTCGTCCGGGGCGCGCTACAGGTCCCGCCGGGGGGTCGCCCGACACTGATGCTCGCCGACCACCCAGTCACCGGCGGCTACCCCGTCATCGCGGTGGTGGTGGATGCCGACATGGACCGTGCTGCAAACATCCGACCCGGCGACACGTTGTTCTTCGAAGAGACAAGAAAGCAGGCCCTCACATGAGTGCACCAGTGGAATCGTTGACACCCGCCGAGGCCCGCCAGATGTTCCGTGACGGCCTGTCAGTGCCGACGAGCGGTTGGTGCACGGGAATGACGCAGGCGAACCTGATCGCCGTGCCGAAGCGCTACGCCTACGACTTCCTGCTGTTCGCCCAGCGCAACCCCCAGTCCTGCCCGGTCATCGACGTCTCGGACCCGGGCTC
>NZ_JAOPXV010000235.1 GCF_025964975.1 Nocardioides sp. | reverse complement strand
GCTCAGCATCCACCAGGTGATCGCGCGGAACATCGCGCCGGTGTCGAGGTAGCGCAACCCGAGTCGCGCTGCAACCCCGCGGGAGGTGCTGGACTTGCCGGAGCCGGAGGGCCCATCAATGGCAACGACAAGGGAACTCACGGGAGCAGAGCCTACCGGTGAGTCGTCCAACCACGAGATTCCAGAGCGGCGAGCAAGTGCTCGGCCCGGCCCTCCTCGACCACGAGCTCGGTGAGCCCCACAGGACGGCCGGGATCGTGGTCGATGTGCACGTCCTCGATGTTGACGCCGATCTCCCCCGCGTCCCCGAACAGCCGGGCGAGCTCGCCCGGGTGGTCGGGCACCGAGACGAAGACGGACCGCATGGGGCGCATCGGACCACCGTGCTTCCCGGGGATCGCCTGCGTGCCGACGACGCCGGCGCTGAGGATCTCGATGAGCACGGCGGTTTCGTCGTCGGCCACCGCGGCAATGAGGTCGTGGAGCTGGTCGCTGAGCTCGCCCAGGAGAGCGGTGATGGCACCCGAGTTGGCGCTGAGGATCTGCTGCCACATCGCCGGGTCACTGGCCGCGATCCGGGTCACGTCGCGGACGCCCTGGCCGGAGAGGGCGAGGTGCTCCGCTGGGGCGCCGGCGAGCCGAGCGGCCACCAGGACTGCGGCCAGGTGGGGCAGGTGGGAGGTGCGCGCGACCGCGCGGTCGTGCTCGGCCGGCGACAGCGTGGTCGCGACGGCTCCGCACACGTCCACCAGCCTCGCGACGACTGCGACGGCGTCGGCTGCCGACGTGTCGTGTGGCGTGATCGCCCAGGGGCGACCGTCGAAGAGGGCGGCACTCGCTGCCAGCGGTCCCGACCGTTCGCTGCCGGCCATGGGGTGCGAACCGACGTAGCGCCGCAGCTGCGCGGCGTCCACGCGGTCCGCGACGTCCGCCAGGGGCCGACCCTTGATGCTGCCGACGTCGGTGACGACGGCATCGGTGCCCTGGAGGGCGCTGGCGATCACTTCACCCAGGTGGTCGGGAGGTACGGCGACCACGACCAGGCTGGGTCGGTCGTCATCGGACCCCGGGCGGCCCGCGCCGAGCCCGCTGGCCGTGCGCACGTGCTCTGCGGACACGTCGGTCAGCACGACCTCGATGCCCGCCCTCCGGCAGGCGAGGCCGATCGAGGTGCCCAGCAGACCGGTCCCGACGATCTGCACGAGTCCCAGCGACGGCTCACTCATCGTCTGGGACGTCCCGTGTCCGAGTCAGGTCGCGACGCAGGTTGGCGGCACCGTGGAGGTAGACGTGGGTGATGTCGGCGCGCGCCATGTCGGTCTCCACGTGTGCCAGCATCCGCACGCAGCGAGGCATGGACCCGGCGATCTCCAGCTCCCGCGCGCAGATCAGCGGCACCTCCCCGAAGCCCAGTCGCCGTGCGGCGTACGCGGGGAACTCGCTGACCAGGTCGCTGGTCGCGGTGAAGATGACGGAGATGAAGTCGTCCACGTCGAGACCGTTGGCCTCCATCACGTCGGTCACCATCTCCGCGACCCGGTCGAGCATGTGCTCGCGCGTGTCCTCGTCCAGCTGGGTCGCGCCCCTGATCGCCCTCGTTGCCACGGGCGTCACCTTAACGGCGGAGCAGTTCAAAGGTCCGCGCTGTCCAGCAGGACGCCGAGCTCGTCCAGGGTGAGCTCCCGCATCTCCCCCAGGGGCAGGGTCCCGAGCTCGAGCGGACCGATCCTGGTCCGGGTCAGCCGGGTGACCGGATGTCCGACCTCGTCGAGGAGGCGCCGCACGATCCGGTTGCGCCCTTCGTGGATGACCAGCTCGATGATGGTCCGCGATCGCGACGTACGCCCGTGGCTCCCCTCGACGATGCGTGCCCGCGACACCGAGACCGGGCCGTCGTCGAGCGTGACGCCGGCGAGGAGCTTCTTGATGACCCCCTTGTGGAGCTCGCCCTCGACCTCGGCGACATAGGTCTTCTCGATCTCGAAGGACGGGTGGGCCAGGCGCTGGGCGAAGTCGCCGTCGTTGGTGAGGATGATCAACCCCGAGGTGTCCGTGTCGAGCCGCCCCACGTGGAAGAGCCGCTCGGGCCGGTCGGCGACGAGCTCGCCGAGGCTGGGGCGCCCCTCGGGGTCACTCATGGTGGAGACGACGCCGCGCGGCTTGTTCAGCACGAGGTAGACCGAGGCGCTGATCGGCGGCAGTCGTTTGCCGTTGACCCGGACGACGGCCGTGGCCGGGTCGACCTTGGTGCCGAGGCGGGTGATGACCTCCCCGTCGACCTCGACGTGGCCCTCGAGCATGAGCTCCTCGCACTTGCGACGGCTGGCGACGCCGGACTGTGCCAGCAGCTTCTGCAGGCGGATCAGCCCGTCCTCGTCGGGCTCGGGTCGCTGCGAGACGAGGTTGGAGGGGTCGGAGTCGTGTGGCTTCATGAGATCTCGGTCCCGCCGTCGGGTTCGGTGCCCTGGCCGCTGTGCGGCGAATGGGCAGAGCCGCTGTGCGGCGAATGGGCAGAGCCGCTGTGCGGGGAGGGGTGGTGGTCGGGCGAGACCGGTGCGGACTCCGCCTCAGGTGAGCTCTCCGGGCGGGGGGCCGCCATCTGCGTCAGCTCGTCCTCGAGGTCGTCCATGTCGGGGAGGTACGGCGCCAGCTCGGGCAGCTCGTCGAGCGAGGTGATCCCGATGCGCTCGAGGAAGTAGCTGGTCGTGCGGTAGAGGTTGGCACCGGTCTCGGTGTCCTGGCCGGCTTCCTCGACCAGTCCCCTGGTCAGCAAGGTGCGCATGACCCCGTCGACGTTGACGCCGCGGATCGCCGAGACGCGCGCGCGGGAGACCGGCTGCTTGTAGGCGACCACGGACAGCGTCTCCAGGGCCGCCTGGGTCAGGCGCGCCTGCTGGCCCTCCAGGACGAATCCCTCCACCACTGAGGAGTAGGCGTCGCGGCTGTAGAACCGCCAACCACCCGCGACGTTGCGCAGCTCGAACCCGCGGCCCTGCTCGGTGTACTCGGCGGCGAGGTCGTGCAGGGCGCCGTCCACGGCCTCGACGGGGTGGCCGACGGCCGAGGCGAGCTGGACCTTGTCCAGCGCCTGGTCTGCGACCATCAGAATCGCCTCGAGCGAGGGCCTGAGGTCGGCGACCTCGACGTCGAGCGTCTCGACGTCCGTGGTGCCCGGCTCCTCGGACTCCTGGGGGGTCTCACTCATCGTCTCTCCTGGCTTCGTGCTCATCCGCGGGGGTGCCGTCGGAGGCGGGGTCAGGACCGTCCTGGGGCGGTGTCCCGTCGAACTCGTCATTGATCTCGATCTCCGCGTCGTCGCCGCCGGTCCACCTCACCGTGAGCTCGCCGAGCGGTGTGACCTGGTCGAAGGCCACGACCCCCTCGCGGAAGAGCTCCAGCAGTGAGAGAAATCGTGCCACGGTGGTCAGCCGGTCGGGAGAGTCGCCGCACAGGGCGCGGAAGGTCATGGTGCCGGAGCGTCGTAACCGGTCCACGACCAGCGCCGCCTGCTCGCGCACGCTGACCTTGGCCGCGTGGATGTGCTGGAGCGAGACTTCGAGCACCGGCTTGGGCTCCAGCGCGCGGGCGGCGAGCTGCGCGAACTGTTCGAGCCCGATGCCGATCAGGACATCGGGCAACAGGGTCGCGAACCGCTCCTCCATGCCGACCTGGCGCGGGTGTCGGGTGGACTCGTCCGCCAGCCGTTGCTCGAGCACGCCGGCCACCAGCTTGAAGGCGCGATATTGCATGAGCCGGGCGAACAACAGGTCCCGGGCTTCGAGGAGCGCGAGGTCCTCCTCGTCCTCGACGTCGCCCTGGGGCAGGAGCCGCGCCGCCTTGAGGTCGAGCAGCGTCGAGGCGACCAGCAGGAACGAGGTGGTCTGCTCGAGGTCCCAGGCCTTGCCGCCCACCTTGACGTGGGCGATGAACTCGTCGGTGACCCGCGAGAGCGCGACCTCGGTGATGTCGAGCTTGTGCTTGGCGATGAGGCTCAGCAGGAGGTCGAAGGGTCCCTCGAAGTTGTCCAGGTGTACGGCGAAGGCAGGGGCCTGGCCCTGACCGGGATCGCCATGAGCAGCCGGCGCGAGGGTGCCCTCGCTGAGTCCAGCGCTCACTCCTCGGTCAGCCGCCGGACCAGGGCACTGTCGTCACCGTTGGCCTCGAAGTCCGCCAGCACCAGGGCGAGCGCCTCTCGAACGAGGCGCCCCCGGTCGACGGCCAGGCCGTGGGAGCGTCGGAGCATGAGTCGCGTGTGCTCGATGTCGAGCAGCTCGTGGGAGGTGACGTAGACGGTCATCTTCTCGTCGTGCCGGACGCGGCCACTGGGCTTCTTGGGGTGGTTGTCCTCGTCGACCGGTTGATCAGCGACCGCACGCACCGGCCGGGACGCCGTGTCCGGGGCGTCGGCCGTGGTGCGGAAGAGGTCGTCGGCGGCGGGCAGGCTTACTCGGCGGGCCATCGGGTGAGCACCTCCCTGGCGAGCTCTCGGTAGTGACTGGCACCGGTTGAGGCCGACGCGTAAGACGTGATGGGTTCGCCGGCGACGGTGGCGTCGGAGAACTTCACGGTCCTGCGGATGACCGTGTGGAAGACCTTGTCGCCCCACGCCTGCACGAGACGCTGCATCACCTCGCGGCTGTGGAGGGTCCGGCCGTCGAACATGGTGCCCAGCACGCCGTCGATCTCCAGCTTCGGGTTCAGGCGCTCGCGGACCTTGTCGATGGTCGTCTTGAGCAACGCCACGCCTCGCAGCGCGAAGTATTCGCACTCCAGGGGCACGATCACCCCGTCGGAGGCTGTGAGGGCATTGACGGTGAGCAGCCCGAGCGAGGGCTGACAGTCGATCAGGATGATGTCGTACTGCTCCATGGCCGGTGCGAGCACTCGCTGCAGGGTCTGCTCGCGCGCCACCTCGTGGACCAGCTGCACCTCGGCGGCCGACAGGTCGATGTTGGAGGGCAGCAGGTCCATCCCGGGCACCCCGGACGGCACGACCACGTCGTCGAGGGCGACGTCGCGCTGCATGAGCAGGTTGTAGATCGTCAGATCCATCTCGTGGGGGTTCAGGCCCAGACCGACCGAGAGCGATCCCTGTGGGTCGAAGTCGACGAGCAACACCTTGCGGCCGTACTCGGCGAGCGCCGCTCCGAGGTTGATGGTGGTCGTGGTCTTGCCCACGCCGCCCTTCTGGTTGCACATCGACACCACGCGGGCTCGGGTACGAGCTCCGACCGGACCGGGTTCGGGGAAGTCGGGCATCGGACGGCCCGTGGGGCCGAGGTCGGGGGCCGAGGTAGACGGGACAAGGGCGGGTTCCACGGTGGACTCCACGGGTGGTTGCTCGGAACGGATGAAGGGCAGGGGCTCGCTGGGTGCGCCGTGGGTCTGCGCCGCAGGGCGCGGCTGGGGTGGGCTCACGAGCGGGGGGATCTCGGAGGAACTGCTCCCGGAAAGGCCCGGGAAGGGAGAAAACCCGCCATTCGTCATCGCACAGCTCCTAGTTCGACTTCATCCGATTGCACCACGGAAGACGCGTGAGATTTTGTCGACACGGCGACACTTCTTCATCAGGTTCCGGGCGAGCCTAGGACCCCGTCCCGGCCCCCACAACAGGTGGGTCCAGTCCCACAAGCCCCGCGCCAAATCTGTGCAGTGAGCCCCGGTTGAGTACACAGGGAACGACGCCCTGTGCACAAACCTGTGCACTCAGCAAGATCGGTGGGAAGCGGCACGAGAACTAGGCTCCGGACATGTCAGCGCCCGAACCTGCAGGCTCGCGTCCGCGCCACGTGGTGGTGACGGGCGTCTCAGGGACCGGGAAGACGACGGTCGCGGTCGAGCTCGCCCAGCACTTCGGCTGGGTCTTCGTGGAGGGCGACGACCTCCATCCGCCGGCCAACATCGCCAAGATGTCGGCGGGCATCGCGCTCGACGACGGCGATCGGGAGCCGTGGCTGGCGGCGCTGGCCCTGGTCCTCGCCCGTCATCAGGCAGGTGGCAGCTCCAGCGTGGTGACCTGCTCCGCGCTCAAGCGGAGCTACCGGGACGTGCTGCGCGCACGGTTGCCGGACGCGACGGCGGTGTTCTTCGTCCACCTCGCAGCGCCGTACGACGTGATCGCGGCGCGCGTGGCGTCGCGTGAGCACTTCATGGCGCCCTCGCTCCTCCGCTCGCAGGTCGACACGCTGGAGCTGCTGGGTGAGGACGAGCAGAGCGTCGTGATCGACGTGTCCCAGCCCGCGACCGGCGTGGTCACCGAAGCGATCGGGGCGATCGAGCGCAGCTAGGTCACAGCCGCCGCATGGCCACGGTGGGGAGGACCAGCTCGCCGGCCTCGTCGGACGCGTCGCAGTCGATGAGGGCCTCGATCACCCAGTCGTGGTGGCCCTCGGGATCGTGGATCGTCTGCCGCACCTCCCGGACCCGGGCGGTCGTCCCCTCCTCGGCACCGACCGGCTCACCGACCCGCTCGGGGCCGAGCACGAGCAGCTGGGGTCCACGGGCATCAGCGTCGAGGAGCACGGTGTCGTGCTCGGCGTAGTAGTCCTCGATGGCCGCGTCCCACACCGAGCGACCCATGCCCACACTGCGGGGGGGCTCCGTGCGCTCGGCGGCCGCTCGTTCGAGGCGCATCAGGCCGTCGAGGTCGTCGCGGGAGACCAGGTCCACCCGCGCCCACATGGCGTTGCGGACCATCACCTCGAACGTACGCCCCTGCTTGCTGATCGGACGCGGAGGCGGGGGCGGCTCGTGGTGGGCGACCCGCCCGGGCACGTGGGCGGGGTCGCTGAGGGCCTCCCACTCGTCCAGCAGCGACGAGTCGGTCTGGCGGATGGTCTCGCCCAGCCACTCGACGAGGTCGTCCAGCTCGGGGGTGCGATGGGACTCCGGCACGGTCTGGCGCAGCGTGCGGTAGGCGTCGGTGAGATAGCGCAGGACCAGTCCCTCGGACCGGGCGAGCTGGTAGCGGCCGACGAAGTCGGTGAAGCTCATCCCCTGTTCCCACATCATCCGCACCACCGTCTTCGGCGACAGCGCGTCCTCGCGCAGCCACGGATGGCGTTGGCGGTAGATCTCGTACAACCCCCCCAGCAGCTCGGCGAGGGGCTGGGGCCAGGTGATCTTGTCGAGCAGCGCCATCCGTTCGTCGTAGTCGATGCCGTCGGCCTTCATCTCCTGCACGGCCTCACCGCGCGCGGCGAACTGCTGGGCCATCAGGATCTGCCGCGGCGCCTCCAGCACCGACTCGATCACGGTCACGATGTCGAGGGTGTACGTCTCCGACTCGGGGTCGAGGACGTCCAGGGCAGCCAGCGCGAAGTGCGCCAACGGCTGGTTGAGCGCGAAGTCCGGTGGCAGGTCGACGGTCAGCAGGTAGCGCCGGCCGAACTCGTCCACCTCGTCGAGTCGGGTCAGCACGTCGGTTCGCAGCAGGCTGCGACCCAGGCGCAGGGCCCGTCTCGCCAGCCGCAGCCGCTGGCGGCGGTCCTCGTGGTTGTCGGTGAGGAGCCGGCGCATCACCGCGAAGGCGTCCTCCTCGCGGGTGGCGACGTTGATGAGCATCGCGTTGTCCACCCGCATGCGCGAGGTCAGCTGCTCGGGCACCCCGGCGACGAGCTTGTCGAAGGTCTGCTCCGTCCACACGACGGTTCCCTCGGGCGGCTTCTTCAGCTGCGCCTTGGACTTGCGCTTGGCATTGGCTCCCGGCGCGGCGTTCTTGGCCTCGGCCTTGGCCTTGGCCCGTTCGTTGTCGATCACGTGCTCGGGCGCCTGCACCACCACATTGCCCGCGACGTCGTAGCCCGCACGCCCGGCCCGACCGGCGATCTGGAGGAACTCGCGGGTGCGGAGCACGCGTTGACGGTTGCCGTCGAACTTCGCGAGACCGCTGAAGAGGACCGTGCGGATCGGCACGTTGATCCCGACCCCGAGGGTGTCGGTGCCGCAGATGACCGTCAACAGGCCCGCCTGCGCGAGCTGCTCCACCAGGCGCCGATACTTCGGCAACATGCCCGCGTGGTGGACGCCAATGCCGTTGCGGACCATCCGGGAGAGCGTCTTGCCGAAGCCCGCCCCGAAGCGGAACGCCCCGATCCGTTCGGCGATGGCTTCCTTGTCGACCCACTTCTGCGGCCTCTTCAACAGGTTGGTCGCGTGCTCGACCGCGGCCGCCTGCGTGAAGTGCACGACGTAGACCGGCGCCTGCCCGGTCGTCACGAGCTCCTCGAGCGTCTCGTCGAGGTGCTCGAGGGACCAGGTGAAGGTCAGGGGCACGGGACGCTCGGCATCTGCGACCACGGCGACGTCTCGGCCCGTACGCCGCTTCAGGTCCTCGACAATGAACGAGACGTCACCCAGCGTCGCCGACATGAGGAGGAACTGTGCGTCGAGGAGCTCGAGGAGCGGGACCTGCCAGGCCCATCCACGGTCGGGCTCGGCGTAGAAGTGGAACTCGTCCATCACGACGAGCCCCACGTCGGCGGTGCGACCCTCCCGGAGCGCGATGTTGGCGAGGATCTCCGCCGTGCAGCAGATGATCGGCGCGTCGGGGTTGACGGCCGCGTCACCGGTGAGCATCCCGACGTTGTCCGCGCCGAAGACCTCGCACAGGGCGAAGAACTTCTCGCTCACCAGCGCCTTGATCGGTGCGGTGTAGAAGCTGACCCTGTCCTGGGCCAGTGCCCACGCGTGGGCGCCGATCGCCACCAGCGACTTCCCTGACCCGGTCGGGGTCGCCAGGATGACGTGGTTGCCGCCCATCACTTCGATGACGGCTTCGTCCTGGTGGGGATAGAGGTCGAGGCCCTGCTCGCCCACCCAGGCGGCAAAGGCGTCGTAGACCTCGTCCGCGTCTCCGCGCACCGCGCTCAGGTGGGTGCTCATCAGTCCCTCGCCCTCGGGTGCGCAGTCGCGAAGACCTCGCGCAGGTTGTCGACGGTGACCAGTGTGTACACCTGGGTGGTGGTCACCGACGCGTGGCCCAGGAGCTCCTGCACGACCCGGACGTCGGCACCACCGTCCAGCAGGTGGGTGGCGAACGAGTGGCGCAGGGTGTGCGGCGAGACGTCGCGGGTGACGCCCGCCCGTTCGCCCGCCTTGACCAGCACCGCCCACGAGCTCTGGCGGGACAGCCGGCCGCCGCGGGCATTGAGGAACATCGCTCCAGCCGGTGTCCGGGGGGAGACCAGCTCGGGTCGGGCCCGGGTGAGGTAGGCCGCCACGGCGTCCAGCGCATAGGCGCCGACCGGCACCAACCGCTCCTTGGAGCCCTTCCCGCGCAGGAGCACCGTGGCATCGACGGTGTCGAGGTCGTCGATGTCCAGGCCCACCGCCTCGGAGATCCGCGCACCGGTGCCGTACAACACCTCCAGCAACGCTCGGTCCCGCAGCGCCAGGATCGTGTCGGGAGCGCTGGCGGCTTCCAGGATCGCCTCGACGTCGGAGAGCGGCAGCGCCTTCGGCAGCCGCTTGGCGGGTGTCGGAGGCTTGACCGCTCCCGCGGGGTCGAGCGTCGCGAGCCCGTCGGCAACGGCGAACTTGTGGAAGCCACGGACTGCGACCACGGTGCGAGCGGCCGATGTGGAGCCCAGCGGCGGGTGGTTGCCATCGCCCTCGCGCAGTCGCATCAGGAACCCCGCCACCATCGCCTCGGTGACCTGGTCGAGCGTGCCGACACCCTGCTCGGCCAGGTACTCCGCATAGCGCCTGAGATCGCGCCGGTAGGACGTGAGGGTGTTGACCGCAAGGCCGCGCTCCACCGCGAGGTGGTCCAGGTAGATGGAGATGGCGCGCGTGAGTGCGGCCGTGTCAGTCACGCAAGGACGCTATCCAGCCCGACCACGTCGATGCCGACCGCCTCGCCGACCGGCGCGTTGGTGAGCTGCCCGGCGTGCGTGTTCAGCCCCAGCGCGAGGCTGCGGTCGTCGCGGCAGCCCTGCTGCCAGCCCTTGTCGGCCAGCGCGACGGCATACGGCAGGGTCGCGTTGGTCAGGGCGTACGTCGAGGTGTTGGGGACGGCGCCGGGCATGTTGGCGACGCAGTAGAACACCGAGTCGTGGACCGGGTAGGTCGGGTCGTCGTGGGTCGTGGCGTGGGAGTCCTCGAAGCAGCCGCCCTGGTCGATCGCGATGTCGACGAGCACTGAGCCCGGCTTCATCCGTGAGACGAGCTCGTTGCTGACCAGCTTCGGGGCCGCGGCGCCCGGGATCAGCACGGCGCCGATGACCATGTCGGCCTCCATCACCTGCTGCTCGATGGCGAGCTTGGAGGACGCCAGGCCGTGCACCCGGTTGTTGTAGCGCCAGAACGACATCCGCAGCTTGTCCAGGTCGGTGTCGAGCAACGTGACGTCGGCGCCCATGCCGAGGGCGATGTTGGCAGCGTTCTGACCGGAGACCCCGGCCCCGATGATGACGACCTTGGCGTTCGCGACGCCACCGACGCCGCCCATGAGCACGCCCCGGCCGCCGTTGGCCTTCATCAGCGAGTGCGCACCGACCTGCGGGGCAAGACAGCCGGCGACCTCGGACATCGGGTAGAGCAGCGGCAGCCCACCGGACGGCAGCTGGACGGTCTCGTAGGCGATCGCGGTGACCTTGCGCTGCATCAGCTCCTCGGTCAGCGGCTTGTCGGCGGCGAGGTGGAGGTAGGTAAAGAGCACCTGCCCCTCCCGCATGCGGGCGTACTCCTCCGCGACCGGCTCCTTCACCTTGAGGATCATCTCGGCGGTGCCCCACACGTCGTCAGCCGTGTCGATCATGGTGGCGCCGGCGGCGATGTATTCCGCGTCGGGGACCAGGGAGCCGGCGCCGGCGTCCTTCTCGACGCAGACCTCGTGCCCGTGCTGCACCAGCTCGTGGACGCCGATCGGGGTGAGGGCCACGCGGTACTCGCGGTTCTTGACTTCCTTGGGTACGCCGATCTTCACGACTCACTCCTCGTAGCTCCGGGCGCACCTCGTCGTGACGCCGCTCACAGCCGGGGACATTACTCCGGGGCGAGGTCAGGCCTCGCCCAGGGTCCCGCGGCGCCGGTGGGCGTCGTAGGCGAGGACTGCCTGTGCCAGCGGACCCTGCCGCACCCGACCCGCCAGGACGGCGTCGATGAGCTCGTCCACGGGCGCCCAGAAGACCTCGATCTCGGCCTCCTCGTGCTGCATCTCGAAGTCGCCGCGCGACACCGGAGTCAGGTCGCGGGCCAGGAAGATCTCGTGCACCTCGTCGGTCAGGCCGGCGCTCGGATAGGTGCTGAGCAGCTGGCGCCACGAGGCCGCCGCCATCTCGGCCTCCTCCCGGAGCTCACGCTTGGCGGTCTCGACCGGCGGTTCGTCACCCGCGTCCCGCAGGCCCGCCGGGAGCTCGACGAAGACGTGACCGGACGCGTGCCTGTACTGGCGAAGGCAGAGCACCCGCTCGTCCTCGTCGACCGCCAGCACGATCACCGCACCTGGGTGTTCCACGGTGATGCGCGCGAACTCGTGCTCGGGGTGGTCCGGTCGGGTGATGACGTCCTCCCGCACCACCACGACCCAGGCGTCCTGATGCACGACACGGGAGCGAATTACGGGCCATGAAGCTTCCCGATCGGCCAGGGACATCACGGACTCGTCACTCATGACCGCGAGCCTAGGCGAGGACCCACCGCGCTTCTGCCTCCGTCGGGGCCCGTGGCTAGAGTGCCGAACATGACGCTGTCGAGCCTGACCCAGACCGAAGCCGTCGAGCGGTCCCGCCTCGTCGCGGTCGAACGCTACGACATCGAGGTGGATCTCACCGGCCTGCTCGAGGGCCAGGTCTTCTCCTCGGTGAGCACCATCAGGTTCACCTCCTCCGAGCCGGGGGCGTCGACGTTCGTCGACTGCGTGGCCGACATCGCGCATGCGACCCTCAACGGCGTCGACCTCGATGTCAGTACGGCGAAGCAGGGCCGACTGGCACTCCCCTCCCTGGCTGCGGACAACCTCCTGGTCGTCGAGGCCTCGACCTCCAACACCGCCAGCGGCGAGGGCATCCTGCGCACGGTCGATCCCACCGACGGCCTCGTCTACGTCTGGACGAGCCTGGAGACCGACGAGGCGCGACGTCTGTGGGCCTGCTTCGACCAACCCGACCTCAAGGCCCCGCACGCGTTCACGGTGCTGGCGCCCCACAGCTGGACGGTCACCTCGAACTCGGCGCCCGCCGCCATCAAGGAGGTCGACGACGCCACGCGCCTGTGGACCTTCGAGGACACCCCCCGTCTGTCGACCTACGTGGTGGTCGTCAACGCGGGTCCCTTCCACGAGGTCCGCCAGCAGCACGACGGCTACGACCTCGGGTTCTTCTGTCGTCAGTCGCTCGTGCAGCACCTCGAGCGCGACCTGGAGGAGCTGGTGACACTCACGCGCCAGGGCCTGTCGTTCTTCGGCGACAAGTTCGGCATCCCGTTCCCGCAGGTCCGCTACGACCAGGTGTTCGTCCCCAATCTCGGCGGCGCGATGGAGAACTGGGGTTGCGTGACCTACGGCGACTCCCAGCTCTTCCGCACTCCGCCGTCGCACAACCAGCGCGCAGTCCGGGCGGAGTTCGTGCTCCACGAGATGGCGCACATGTGGTTCGGCGACCTCGTCACGATGCGGTGGTGGGACGACCTGTGGCTCAACGAGGCCTTCGCCTCGTGGGCCTCCAACTGGGCCATGGCAGAGGCGACGGAGTTCACCGACCAGTGGGCGAGCTTCCTCGCGTTGTACAAGCGCCCCGCCTACGACATGGACATGGGTCCGGGTCGTCACCCCATCCGGGGCGAGGTCACCGACGTCAACGGGGCCATGGCCAACTTCGACGCCATCACCTACGTCAAGGGTCAGAGCGTCCTGCACCAGCTGATGGCCTTCATCGGCGAGGACGCCTTCGTCGAAGGGCTGCGCGCCTACTTCGCCGCCCACGCGTACGGCAACACGGTGCTCGACGACCTGATGTCCGCGTATGCCGCCGCGGCCGGCCAGGACCTGTCCTCATGGACGGCCGCGTGGCTCGATCGCGCCGGCACCGATGTGGTCGCGCTCGACGGTGACACCATCCGGGCCGAGTCCCCCGACGGCCAGGCTCCGCGCCCGCACCGCATCGACATTGCGTCGTACTCCGTCACGGGCGACTCCCTGGAGAGGGTGGCCGTCACTCCGGCCCTGCTGACCGGCGAGACCACCCGGGTGGACCTGCCCGAGGGCGACCTGCGGCTGTTGAACGCCGACGACCTGACCTTCGCCGCCGTCCGTCCGGACGCCGAGTCGCTGCGGCTGATGCTCCGCCACCTCGGCGCCTTCGTCGAGCCGCTGTCACGCGCGCTCGTGGTCGGCACCATCACCCAGCTGCTGCTGCTCGCCGAGCTGGCGCCGCGCGACGCAGCCACCGCCATCAGCACCGCCCTACACACCGAGCGCAACCCCGCCCTGGTGGAGCCGTTCCTGTCCGTGGGATCGCTCGTGGCCGACCGGTGGGCCCCGCCCGCCGAGTCTCCGGTCCTGCGTTCCGCACTGGCTGACGCCGCGCTCGTGCTCTCGCGCGACCCCGAGCACCGCCAGCCCGCCCTGCGCACCCTGGCTGCGTCAGCGAGCACCGACGAGCACTGGGCCGCCGTCGAGGAGGCCGCCGCCGCGTCGACCGACTCCGACCTCGCCTGGCGCATGGCCATCCGTCGTGCCGAGCTCGGCCAGCGTGACGACGACGCCCTGGCCCAGCTGCTGGCCGGTGACCCCGACCCGGACGCCGGCGTCAAGCGCCTCAAGGTGCTGGCCGCCAGCCCCGACGCCGAGTCCAAGGAAACGGTGTGGCGGGCCTTCTTCGTCGACCACTCCGTGCCCGCGAGCCGCGACACCCTCGACCTGGGGGCGATCTTCTGGCGCCCGGGGCAGGTCGACCTGCTGGCGCCGTACACCCACCGCTATCTCGGGGAGCTCACCGACCTCAAGGGCGGCATGCTCAACCAGGGGGTGGTGGTCCGGGGGATGTATCCGCACGCCGTCGGCGACGAGTCGTTCCTCAAGGCTGCGGAAGCGGCGAGCGAGAACGACGCGATCAGCCAGTACGCCCGCAACCAGGTCCGGGCCCAGTCCTTCGTGCTGGCCCAGCTGAACCGCGCTCGGCAGCTCTAGTTCTGGAAGGGCTGGACGTGGCTAGCTCTCGTCCTCGTCGGTGTCGAGGCGGCGCAGGCCGTGCTCGTCGATCGGGATCCGCAGCTCGCGCTGCCGGTCGATCGCTGCGCCGATGAGCCCGGCGAAGAGCGGGTGCGGCCGCGTCGGGCGAGATCGCAGCTCCGGGTGCGCCTGGGTCGCGACGTAGTAGGGGTGCACGTCGGCGGGTAGCTCGACGAACTCGACGAGTCCGAGGTCGGGGTTGACCCCGGAGAAGACCAGGCCCGCCTTCTCCAGCTCGCCGCGGTAGGCGTCGTTGAACTCGTAGCGGTGGCGGTGCCGCTCCTGAACGCGGTCGACCCCGTAGGCCTTGGCGACCACGCTGCCCGGCACCAGGTCGGCCGGCTGCAGGCCGAGCCGCATCGTGCCGCCGAGGTCCCCGGCCCCTTCGACGAACTTCTTCTGCTCCTCGATGGTGGAGATCACGGGGGCAGGGGTGTCGGGCTCGAACTCGGTGGAGCCGGCGCCGTGGATCTCAGCCACGTTGCGGGCGTACTCGATGACCATGCACTGGAGGCCCAGGCACAGCCCGAGCGTCGGAATGTGGTTGGTGCGGGCGTAGGTCAGGGCGCCGAGCTTGCCCTCGAGGCCCCGGATGCCGAACCCGCCAGGGATCAACACCGCATCCACGTCGTGTAGGTGCTTGGCCGCTCCCTGCGGGGTCTCGCACTCGTCGGAGGCGATCCAGCGCAGGTGGACCTTGGCCTCGTGCGCGAACCCGCCGGCGCGCAGGGCCTCGGCGACGGAGAGGTAGGCATCGGGGAGGTCGACGTACTTGCCGACCAGGGCGACGGTGACGTCCTCCTGGGGGTGGTGGACGCGGCGGAGCAGGTCGTCCCATACCGTCCAGTCGACGTCGCGGAACGGCAGGTCCAGTCGGCGTACGACATAGGCGTCGAGACCCTCGCGGTGCAGGACCTTGGGGATGTCGTAGATCGACGGGGCGTCGGCGGCAGTCACCACCGCCTCATCGTCCACGTCGCACATCAGTGCGATCTTGCGCTTGATGCCGTCGGGCAGGTCGCGGTCGGCGCGACACACGATGGCGTCGGGCTGGATGCCGATGGACCTCAGCGCCGCCACCGAGTGCTGGGTCGGCTTGGTCTTCAGCTCGCCCGACGGGCCGATGTAGGGCACGAGCGAGACATGGATGAAGAAGCAGTTCTCCCGACCGATCTGGTGCCGGGTCTGCCGGGCCGCCTCGAGGAAGGGCAGCGATTCGATGTCGCCGACGGTGCCGCCGATCTCGGTGATCACGACATCAATGGGGTCGCTGCCCGGACTGGTCCCCATTGCCAGGATCCGGTCCTTGATCTCGTTGGTGATGTGCGGGATCACCTGGACCGTGTCACCGAGGTAGTCGCCGCGGCGCTCCTTGGCGATCACGGCCGAGTAGACCTGCCCGGTCGTCACGTTGGCGATCTGACCGAGGTCGGTGTCGAGGAACCGCTCGTAGTGGCCGATGTCGAGGTCGGTCTCGGCACCGTCGTTGGTCACGAAGACCTCGCCGTGCTGGAACGGGTTCATGGTGCCCGGATCCACGTTGAGATAGGGATCGAGCTTCTGCATCGTCACGCGCAGTCCTCGGGCCTTCAGCAGGCTGCCCAGGCTGGAGGCGGTGAGCCCCTTGCCGAGGGAGGAGGCGACGCCTCCGGTCACGAAGACGTGCTTGGTCGGCGTGGGGTTCTTCACGGGGTTCGAGCCTACCCCAGCGGGACGGGTCCGTCGGCACCCGACGCTCCGAAGGCGCCGCCCTTGGTGCTCAGCGACCGCGCCAGCGCCAGCACCGCGGTCACCCGACCGGCGGGGGTGTCGATGCCGTCCACGGTGGCGACCTCCGCCGAGACCGGCTCGGCGCGCAGCCGGCCGACCTGGCCCTCTCCGCCGTCAGCCAGCGTGCCGGCCACGACCACTCCGCCCGCAGCCCGGGACAGGCCCGACGCCAGGCCGGAGAGGATCGCGTCACCGCCCTCGTCGGCCGGTTCACCGCCCACCACCAGCAGGACCAGCGGTGCCCGCTCGGTCACGCTGCCATCGAGGGTCAGCAGGTCTGCCCCGACCAACGTCTCGATGATCCGGTTCTGCTGGTCGGTAGCCGGCTCGCCCTCGGGCGTCGTGGTCGCGACAGCCACGCCGAGGAGTTGGCCGATCCGGTCGTACGTCGTCGCGTCGGCCGCGATCGCCTTGCCCTGCTGCGTCATGAGCTGGGCGCCCAGGGTGTCGACCAGCGCCTTCTGGTCGGGCGAGACCATGTCATCGGTGAGCGAGTAGCGCCCGGTGATGGTCCCGCCGGCCGCGGAGACCTCCTCGGCGAGCGAGGTCAGGATCTCCTCGTTGACGCCCGGGACGGTGACGACGGCCACGCTGCGGTCCGCCAGCTTGGCGCTGGTGAGCACCGGGCCAATGGCGGTCGCGAACCCTTCGGCGTACGCGCGAGCCGGGTCGTCCTCGGTCGTGTCGGACGCCGCGACCGGCGCGGGATCGCTGAAGTCAGAGAGCGGGCCGCCCCCCAACGCAATGCCCACGGCGAGCGCAAAGAAGACCGCGACGATGCTGGTCAGGAAGTGTCGGAAGGTGATCACGGGCGCTTGAGTCCTTGCACGAGTTCGATGAGTCGGTCGATGGCGTCGGCCACCACCGGTGTGGCCGCGCCGGCCCACTCCTGGCCCACGGGCGTGACCCCGATGGCAGCAGCGAGTGCGACCAGCCCGGCGAGGGTGACCGCGAGGAGGTGTCGGGGGCGCACCTGTCCGTCGTAGAGCCGCGGCACTGCCGCAGCGTCCACCAGCCGTGGACCCACCTTGAGTCGCGTCAGGTAGGTGCTCGGGAGGCCGCTGCGACTGCGATCAAGGAACTCGTCCAGCGTCGCATGCATCCCGACCCCCACGATCAGGCTCGCGCCACCGGCATCCGCGAGGATCAGGGCGGCGTCCTCAGTCGTCGCGCCGGTCTCGAACCTGAGCGGCTTGACGCCGGAGCGCTCGAACCGCTCGATGACCGAGTGCGCGGCACCGCGCTCCACCAGGGCCACCACGTCGCGCGCCCTCGTGAGCACCTCAAGGGACGGCAGCTCCTCGTCGGCCACGTGGGCCACCACGATGTCCGGAGTGTGCCCGGCCGCCCGGAGCGCGTCCGCGCCGTCGTCGACGCCGATCAACACCGGGTCCTGCTCACGGATGAACGCCTTGATGCCGGCGAGCTCACTCTCCCACTCGTGTCCACGCACCACGACCACGACCGGCCGGTCGGTGAGGTCGGTGACCGTCCGGGGCACCCCTCGCCCGTGGAGCAGGAGGTCCTGCTCGCGACGAAGGAACTCGGTGCTGTTGTGGGTGAAGCTCTCCAGCTGCGCCCGCAGGCCGCTGCGGGCGGACTCCATCTCGGTGCGCACGACTTCGGCGTCGACGAGTCGGCCCATCGCGACCCGGTCGTCGCCGAGGAACAGCTCACCGTCGTCGACCCGCACCTGCGCGCCGTCGCACACCCGGGAGAAGATCCCGCCGCCGAAGGTGTCGAAGACCGGCACCCCGGCCTGCAGGAGCACGTCCGGACCGAGGTTGGGGTAGCGGCCGGAGATCATCGGAGCGGCGTTGAGCACGGCTGCGACGTCGGCGTCCACGAGCGCCTGCGCTGTGGACCTGTCCAGGTCGAGGTGGTCCAGGATCGCGATGTCACCCGAGCGCAACCGGGGAATGAGGTGCGAAGTGTGGCGATCGAGGCGGGCGACGCCATGGATGCCGGGGAGGGCTGATCGCCGCTGCCGACTGCGCGGAGGGCTGAGTCGCTGGGGGGAGAATTTCATGACCGATCCATGGTGTCAGCCCCGCGACGTGGATCCCGGCAGCCTCCTGTGTGGGCGAGTCGCGCCTCCGGGCGTCCCGCTCGTGTCGGCCCAGGTCGGCTGTCGGGTCAGCCGTGTGCCCGGGCCGGGGCCGCGGTGTGCAACAGCTCCCGGGCGTGCGCCAGGGCACTGTCTGACTCCTCCAGGCCCGCCAGCATGCGGGAGAGCTCGCGTTCGCGACCGGCGTCGTCGAGGACCGTGAGCCCAGAGGTCGTGACAGTGCCGTCACTGGACTTGTGAACGACGACGTGCCGATCGGCGAATGCCGCCACCTGCGGCAGGTGCGTCACCACCAAGACCTGGGCGTCGCGCGCCAGCTGCGCCAGCCGGCGGCCGACCTCGATGGCTGCCTTGCCGCCGACGCCGGCATCGACCTCGTCGAAGACGAAGATCGGCACCGGGCTCGTCTCGGCCAGGGCCACCTCCACCGCCAGCATGACCCGGGAGAGCTCCCCACCCGACGCGCCCTTGTGCAGGGGTCGGGCGTCCGCTCCGGTGTTGGCAGCCAACTGGAGCTCCACGTCGTCGACACCAGCGGAGGTCGCTCGGAGCCAACGGCCATCGACGTTCAAGACCGCGGGGGTCGGGTCGTCGGGCTCGGCCACCTCCTGGTCCCGTACGGCAACCGTGAGGGCGGCGTGCGGCATCGCGAGCAGGCCGAGCTCGGTGGTCACGAGGGCCCCCAGCCGCTTGGCCGCGCGCTGCCGGGCGGACGTGAGCTTGGCAGCAGCGGCGGTGAGCTGGTCGCGCAGGAGCGTGCGCTCGGCCGCGAGCTCGGCGATCTTCTCGTCGGTGGAGTCGAGGTCGAGCAGCCGCAGGGACGCGGCCTCCGCCCACGTCAACACGTGGTCGATCGTGTCGCCGTACTTCCGTGTCAGTGACGTCAACGCGGCTCGACGCTCGCTGACGCTGGACAGCCGCGCAGGATCGGTTTCGAGCCGGGCGGCGTAGGACGCCACGTCTGCGGCAGCGTCGGAGAGCAGGTAGGTGATCTCGGCCAACCGGTCGGCCAGCTCGCCTGCCTGGGTGTCGTGCTCGCGGACGCCCTCGAGAAGGGTCCGTGCGATCGACGTGGTCGCCAACGCGTCGGCACGACCTTCTTCGCTGCTGAGCGCCTCCCGGGCCTGCTCGGCGGCGGTGCGCAACGTGTCCGCGAACCCCAGACGACCCTCTTCCGCCGCGAGGGCCACGTCCTCGCCTGCCTCGGGCGACACCGCCTCGATCTCGCTGAGGCCGAACCGCAGCAGGTCGGCCTCGCGAGCGCGTTCCTGGGCGCTCAGGACGACCAGGCGCAGCTCGCGCTCGACGTCGACGAGTCGTGCGTGGAGATCGCCGTAGGCTGCGGCCGCCTTGGCCAGCGTCGCGCCGCCGAACCGGTCGAGGGCGTCGCGCTGCGCCCCCGGCTTGAGCAGTCGGTGCTGGTCGGACTGACCGTGGACCGCCACCAGGGGCTCGGCGACGCTGGCCAGCGCGGAGACCGGCACTCCTGCCCCGCCGACCCACGCGCGGGAACGGCCCTCCGAGGCGATGTTGCGCGCCAGGACGACCCGACCGTCCTCTGCCTCTCCCCCGACTTCCTCGACCGCTGCGAGCACCTGAGGGAGTCGGGAGACGCTGATGACACCTTCGACACGTGCGCCTGCGGCGCCCGTACGAACCGAGCCGGGGTCAGCACGTCCTCCCAGCAAAAGTCCCAGGGCCGTGACGACCATCGTCTTGCCGGCACCTGTCTCGCCGGTGATGACAGTCAGTCCGGGCCCTAGCTCGAGCATCGAGGACTCGATGACGCCCAAGGACCGGATCCGGATCTCCTCAAGCATCCGTGGTCCCCTCTTCGCGACGGCGGCGTTCGGACGCGCCGCGCCATCCCTCGACGGGTAGGTCGAACTTCGCCACCAGTCGGTCGGTGAACGGCGCCTCGCGTAGGCGCACCAACCACACCGGCCGCTCCCCGCGGCGCACCTCGATGCGGGCACCCGGGGGCAGGTCGACAGTGCGCCGGCCGTCGCACCACAGCACCCCCGAGCCCTCGTTCTCGCTCAGGACCTCGATCGCCAGCACGCTGGTCGGGGCGACCACCATCGGTCGGGCGAAGAGTGCGTGCGCACTGATGGGCACGATGAGCAGGGCCTCCACACCGGGCCACACGATCGGCCCGCCCGCGCTGAAGTTGTAGGCAGTCGAGCCGGTGGGCGTCGCGCACACGACGCCGTCGCATCCCCAGCGCGACAACGGGCGGCCATCGATCTCGACGACCACCTGCAACATGCGCTCGCGCGCCGCCTTCTCCACGCTCGCCTCGTTCAGCGCGAAAGTGGAGGCGATCAGCTCCTTGCCGCGGTGGACGGTGACGTCGATGGTCAGCCGCTCCTCGGTGACGTATCGGCGCTCCACGATGGCCTCGATCGTGATGGCGACGTCATCCTGCTCCGCCTCCGCCAGGAAGCCCACGTGACCCAGGTTGACCCCCAGCAGCGGCGTCCCGCTCGCCCTTGTCAGCTCGGCTGCTCGCAGGATCGAGCCGTCACCTCCGATGACCAGGGCGAGCTCGCAGCCCGCGCCGGCGTCGTCCTCGTCGTCGACGATCTCGATCCACCCCTCGGGCGCGGTGCCGGACGTGGGTTCGAGATCGAGGTCCTCAGCCTCGGGCGCCAGCAGCCGGACGGCGATTCCGTGCTTGTTGAGCGCACGAGCACACTCCCGAGCCACGTCGCGAGCCGCTGCCCGCCCCGTGTGGGCGAGGAGCAGCACGCGGCGCTGTGCGTCTGGCTCGGGGGCGGTGTCGGTCACGGGTCCACCCTCTCACCCGCCACCCCCAGCGACGCGCTGCGCTCGACCTCGGCCCGCACGTCGTCGTCGTCGATGGCTGCAGGTCCGCGGCGCAACAACAAGAAGAACTCGACGTTCCCGGAGGGACCTGGCAGCGGACTGGTCGTCACCGCGACGGCTCCCCACCCACGGGACGCGGCTGCGCGGGCGATTCCGGAGACCGCCTCCGCTCGCAGGTCGAGGCTTCGGACGACACCGCCCTTGCCGACCCTGTCCTTGCCGACCTCGAACTGCGGCTTGACCATCAGCGCCAGTTCGCCGTCGGACGCCGTCACCGAGAGCAGGGCATCCAGGACCAGCTCGAGCGAGATGAAGGAGAGATCGCCGACGACCAGGTCGACGGGCTCACCGACGATGTCCAGGCTCAGCTCGCGCACGTTGGTGCGGTCGTGGACCACGACCCGATCGTCGCTCTGGAGGGACCAGGCGAGCTGGCCGTACCCGACGTCCACTGCCACCACTTCGCGAGCTCCGGCCCGCAACAGGACGTCGGTGAATCCCCCCGTCGAGGCACCCGCGTCCAGGCAGCGCTTCCCGGCGACGCCGACCCCCACGGATGCAAAGGCGCTCAGCGCGCCCGCCAACTTGTGCCCGCCCCGGGAGACGTAGTCCACGCGGTCGGGGTCCTCGCGCACCACGATCGCGACGTCGGTGGTGACAGCGGTGGCTGGCTTCGACGCCGCGGCGCCCGACACCTTGACACGTCCGTCGGCGATGAGCTCGCTGGCGTGCTCGCGTGATCGGGCCAGTCCGCGACGGACGAGCTCGGCATCGAGCCGAAGGCGACGAGGCGGCACGTTCAGCCGTGTCGCGGATCGAGCGCGCGACGAAGCTGCTCGTGGGCATGCTCGAACACGGCCACGTGGTCGGCCACCGGTCGGGTCTCGAGTCCCTGCATCGAGGCCAGCACCTCAGCCACGGCGGAGACCTCGACCTCGGACTCGCCGGCCTCCGGGCGGGTCTGCTCCTTGAACTCAGTCATGGACGCGAGGCTACCCGTCACTCACGCCCGGGTCATTCCGGCGGCTGCAGGTGCGTCACGTCCACCACGGCGCCAGACGTGTCGAGCGCGTCCCAGCCGGAGGTGGCGACCACGCGCCACCAATCGGCGCTTGACCCGTGCCCCTCGACGTGCAGGACCCCGTTGTCCACAGTCGCCAGCCAGCCCCCGAGGCGGGTCCCGCCCTCGGCCTGGTCCGGGACGTCGTGCGGCTGGAAGAGACCCTCCAGGTCAGGCGAGATGTAGCTGGGGCGCCGGCGCGGTGGGGCGGCCATCAGCTCGAGCAGACCGGTGACACCGGTCATGACCAGGAGCGAGTCCACCCCTACCGCGTGCGCGCCCTCGATGTCGGTGTCGAGCCGGTCCCCGACCATCAGCGGTCGTTCGCCGCCCACGCGACGGATCGTCTCGTCCAGCAGGGGCCGCGCGGGTTTGCCCGCCACGATCGGCTCCACGCCGGCGAAGCGGGTGATCGCGCCCACCAGCACTCCGTGCCCAGGCGCCAGGCCGTAGTCGGTGGGGATGGTCAGGTCGGTGTTGCTGGCGACGTACGGCAGTCCGCTGCTGACCAACGCCGCGGCCCGCATGACGTCCTTCCACAGCACGTCCGGTCCGTAACCGCTGACGACAACCGTCGCCTCGTCCGGCTCGGTCGTGGTCGACAGACCCTCGGCTGCCAGGGCGGTCTCCAGGCCCCGGCCGCCCAGCAGCAGCACGGAGGCGTCGGACCCGAACCGCTCCCTGACGACTCGGGCAGAGGCCTGTGCAGAGGTCACCACGTCGGCCGAGGTGGCCTCGATGCCCATCGCGGTCAGCTTCTCGGCCACGCCCTCGGGCGTGCGCGAAGCGTGGTTGGTGACGAACGCCAGATGTAC
>NZ_JAOPXV010000232.1 GCF_025964975.1 Nocardioides sp. | reverse complement strand
GGCGCCGCCCCAGACTGACATCGAAGCGGCGCCGGCCGCGAAGGGACCCGCTCAGGCCGAGGGTCCGGCCACCTGAGCGCAGGTCCGATCAGGCGAGAGCGGCGTCCAGCGTGATCGTGACGGCGCTGAGGGCCTGCGAGACCGGGCAGCCGGCCTTGGCCGCTTCCGCGAGCTCGACGAACTTGTCGTTCTCGATGCCGTCGACGACGCCGCGCACGGTGAGCTTGATCCCCGTGATGCCCGTGCCGGGCGTGAGCTCCACCTCCGCGGTGGTGTCCAGCGAGGTGGCGGGGGTCTCGTTCTTGGCGAGGCCGTTGGAAAACGCCATCGAGAAGCAGGACGAGTGCGCTGCCGCGATGAGCTCCTCAGGGCTCGTCTTGCCGGTGGGCTCCTCGGCGCGTGCCGGCCACGTCACGTCGAAGGTGCCGAGACCGGAGGACTCGAGGGTGACCTTGCCGGCGCCCTCGAAGAGGGTGCCTTCCCAGTGCGTGGTCGCGGTGCGGGTGGTGGGCATGTGTGCTCCTTGCGCGGGTGGGAGTGCTGTCCCGCCCGAGTCTTCCACGCCCTGGTGGTCGGCCGATTGCGGCCGCAGGACACAATGGAGGTCGTGAGCACCTTCTACGACGAGATCGGCGGCGAGGCGACCATTCGTCAGATCGTGCACACGTTCTACCGAGGCGTGGCAGAGGATCCCGTGCTGCGCCCGCTCTATCCCGACGACGACCTCGGCCCCGCAGAGGACCGCTTCGCCCTGTTCCTCATGCAGTACTGGGGCGGCCCGACGACGTACGGCGACACCCGCGGACACCCCCGCCTGCGGATGCGGCACGGGCCGTTCGCCGTCACTCCCGAGTCCGCCGAGCGCTGGCTCGTCCACTTCCGCGAGGGCCTCGACCAGGCGGACCTGACGCCGGAGCAGGACGCCACGTTCTGGGCCTACGTCACCCACGCCGCGCAGTTCATGGTGAACACGCTCCAGTGACCTCTCAGGACTCTGCGGCAGCGAGCATCGCCTCGCGGAAGGCCGCCGGCGGTTCCACCGAGCGCTGAGTGGCGGAGTCGAAGAAGACCAGGACGACCCGGGCTCGGGACAGCACGACGTCGCCGTCGCGGATCTCCGAGTCGATCGTGAACGACTTGGTGCCGACGTGGGTGATGCGCGAGTTCACGTCGTAGGGCTCGAGCCGGAAGAGGATCGGCGCCTTGTAGTCGACGTCGGTCTGGGCCACCACGACGTGCATGCCGTCGGCTCGACCCAGGTCGCGACCGAGCCGCTCCATCAGCGGGATGCGGGCCTCCTGGAAGTACTCGAAGTACTTCACGTTGTTGACGTGGCCGTAGACGTCGACGTCGGAGAAGCGCACGTGCAACGGGTAGTGACCGGGCTCCCACGGGTCGATCGGCGCCATCTTCGAGGACATGGACGGCGCCTCCTCGAGGTACGGCGCCAGGGCCGCCTTCTCGTCGGGGGTCAGGCGTCGCGGGCGCTCGGTGGAGAAGACGTAGGGCGTCAGCACGGTCGTCGCGCGCAGGTGGACGACCCGTCCCTCGGGCGTCTCGTCGAAGATCTCGTATGCCACCGTGAAGCTGGCGGCACGGATCCGGGTCACCCAGCACTCGATGCTGATGGGTCGGAACCTGAAGCTGAGGGGAGCCCGGTAGGTGACCTCGTGGCGTACGACCACGACACCCTCGACCAGTCCTTGGTCGCCCTCGCCCCGAACGGAGGGACCGTGGCTGCGCATCATGTCGACGCGAGCCTCTTGGAGGTAGTCCACGTAGACGACGTTGTTGACGTGTCCGAGAAGGTCGAGGTCGGCCCACCGCATCGGGCACTGATAGAGGTGGCGCACGCCCGAGATCGTCTCAGAGCGGCGCCACCCCGGGTCCAGCGGGAGCCGAGCAGTCAGCTCAGTGAGCGCCGAGCAGGTTGCCGTAGTACGCGGGGATCGTCAGGTGGCGCTTGAGGCGGACCTGGCGGTTGGAGGCGAAGAACTGGGTCAGGGCACCGAGGGCGAGCAGGCCGGTGAGACCGGCGATAGCGATGAAGGCGAAGACGAAGGAGTTGAGGTTGGCGAGCTCGAAGGTCATGATGTGCGATCCTTTCTACAGATGTAGAAGTTCTACATATGTAGAAACATAGGCTGTTCGTGCTGGGATCACAAGCGGATCGGTAGTGTCCTGGCTCACCCGCCCGCTGACTGGAGGCCCCGTGACCGACGTGACCGACGAGGTCGACGACCTCTCGCCTCGTCGTCGGGAGATCCTCGACGCGGCTGTCACCGTCCTGTCGACATCGGGCTGGCGAGGACTGACCCATCGCGCCATCGACCGCGAGGCCGGGTTGCCCGAGGGAACGAGCTCGGCCTATTACCGGTCCCGGAGGGCTCTGCACGACGCTCTATTGGACTACGTGGTCAGCTTCGTGTCGGCGGACGTCGCGGAGCTGGCGGCCGAGGTGGCCCAGCATCCCGGCGACGTGGACTACGCCTGTGCGGCCACCACCGCGACCATTCAACGCTGGCTCGAGCAGTCCGACCGGTGCCGGGCGAGGTTGGAGCTGACGATGGCCGCTACCCGGGACCACGACCTCGCCGCCCAGCTCATCGAGTCGCGGCGAGGGCTGACGGCGCTCGTCGACCGCATCCTGGAGCGGGGCGGCCACGACCACTCCGGTGCCATCGCGAGGACCATCGTGGCTGCCGTCGACGGTGTGCTCGTCTCCGCCTTGCTCCAACCTCCCGCCTCCCGGGCGGCAATCGTCTCGGAGAGCATGGACCTGCTCCTCAGCTCCTTGATCCACCAGGACCCGCTCAGCTGACCGCACCGCGCTCGGGGCCATCCATGACATAGCCCACAAGCGCTGGACCACGCCGTCCGCAGATCACGGACTACGCTGGCTCACACCCCAGCCGTCCTGAGATTCGGAGTTTCTCCATGCCCGAGGCAGTCATCGTTTCCGCAGCCCGCTCCCCCATCGGCCGCGCCAACAAGGGGTCCCTGAAGGACCTGCGACCCGACGACCTGAGTGCCTTCATCGTGAAGACTGCCCTGGACAAGATCCCGGCGCTGGACCGCAAGACCGTCGACGACGTCTACCTCGGATGCGGCCTCCCGGGCGGCGAGAGCGGCAACAACATGGGCCGGATCATCAACCTGCTCAACGACATGGACGAGGTCCCCGGCGCGACGATCACCCGCTACTGCGCCTCGTCGGTCCAGACGACGCGGATGGCGTTCCACGCGATCAAGGCCGGCGAGGGCGACGTGTTCATCTCCGCCGGGGTGGAGACCGTCTCCCGCTTCGCGAAGGGCACCTCTGACCATCTCCCGGGCACCCGCAACGAGCTCTTCGCTGACGCCGAGGCGCGCACGGAGAAGTTCGCGGAAGGTGGCGAGACGTGGCGCGACCCACGTGAGGACGGATCCCTTCCCGACGCCTACATCGCGATGGGCCAGACGGCCGAAAACGTCGCCCAGCTGCACGGCCTGGACCGCAAGGAGCTCGACGAATTCGCAGTCCGCTCCCAGAACCTGGCCGAGAAGGCGATCAACGACGGCTTCTGGGCGCGCGAGATCACCCCGGTCACCACTCCGGACGGTACGGTCGTCTCCCTCGACGACGGCCCACGCGCCGGCGTGACGTACGACGCGATCGCCGCCCTCCAGCCGGTCTTCCGCCCCGACGGCGTGGTGACGGCCGGCAACTGCTGCGCGCTCAACGACGGTGCGGCGGCCGTGGTCCTCATGTCCGACACGAAGGCCGCCGAGCTCGGTCTGAAGCCGCTGGCTCGCATCGTCTCCACGGGCGTCTCGGGCCTCTCGCCCGAGATCATGGGCATGGGTCCGGTGGAGGCCACCCGACGTGCCCTCACCAACGCCGGTATGTCGATCGGTGACATCGACCTCGTCGAGATCAACGAGGCCTTCGCCGCGCAGGTCGTCCCGTCCTACCAGGACCTCGGGATCGACCTCGACCGCCTCAACGTCAACGGCGGGGCGATCGCGGTGGGTCACCCGTTCGGCATGACCGGCGCCCGGTTGCAGAACACCATGCTGAACTCCCTCGACTGGCACGACAAGACGACCGGACTCATCACGTTGTGCGTCGGCGGCGGCCAGGGCATGGCGTTGATCATGGAGCGACTGAGCTGATCGGCGGAGGTCCGCGCCACAGCCGATCGCCGGCTGGCGACGCGGACCTCCCGGGACGGGCTTCGCAATTCCTCTGCGCTCCCCACCACAAGTGGATATCCTCGGTCAGCACGTCTGTGACCTCCAGGCGGACGCAGCTAAGGGAGAACAGCAGCACATGGACAAGTCTCGGGAACCGCGCTGGCTCGAAGGAGCCCAGCAGCACTCATGGCGCGCGCTCGTCATCGGCACCACGTTGCTGATGGATCGTCTTGACGACGACCTGCGTCGCGGCTTCAACATCTCGCTCACCGAGTACGAGATCCTCGTGCGCCTCTCCGAGCGGCCCGAGCGCAGCATTCGGATGGCCCAGCTCGCCGACGCGCTCGCACACTCCCGCAGCCGGGTCACGCACACGATCGACCGGATGGAGAAGGCAGGCTACGTCGTCCGTGGCAGCACCCCCGAGGACGGCCGCGGCATCGTCGCGACGATGACCGACAAGGGCCTCGAGCTCCTGGCCGAAGCCGCCCCTCTCCACGTGGAGGGCGTGCGGTCCTACCTGGTCGACGTCGCCGACCCCGCCGACTTCGCGGCCGTGGGTCGCGTGATGGACGCGGTGTCCGACCAGCTCATCGCCGGCCACCCGGAGATGGAGATCCGCTGACACGCCTCGGTTCGTCGCCCAGCGCCGACCTGCTGGTGACCGGTCAAACTCCGGGCGAGGTGGCCGTGGGGTAGAAGGTCGGATCGTCCTGCAAGGACTGGCGCACGGTGGCGGCGTAGCGTTCCAGCGATGACCACCCTCCCGACAGCCAAGCGCTCCAGGACCACTCCTTGGATCGCCCGCGCCGCAGCGCCTGCCGTGGAACCGCTGGTGTCTGGGTTGCTCATGACCCCACCCTAGTAAGCGCCCACCGGAAGCTCCCCAGCCTCAGTCGCGGGTGAGGCGGCGGTGCGTGACGCGGTGGGGGCGAGCTGCCTCGATGCCGAGACGGGCTATCTTGTTCTCCTCGTAGGCGGCGAAGTTTCCCTCGAACCAGAACCAGTTGGCAGGGTCCTCCGCGTCGCCCTCCCAGGCCAGGATGTGGGTCGCCACCCGGTCCAGGAACCACCGGTCATGGGAGGTGACCACGGCACAGCCGGGGAAGTCGAGCAGGGCGTCCTCGAGCGACTGCAGGGTCTCCACGTCGAGGTCGTTGGTGGGCTCGTCGAGGAGCAGCATGTTGCCGCCCATCTTCAGCGTCAGCGCGAGGTTGAGCCGGTTGCGCTCCCCGCCGGACAGGACACCGGCCTTCTTCTGCTGGTCGGGACCCTTGAAGCCGAACGAGGCGACGTAGGCGCGCGAGTTCATCTCGAAGTTGGCGACCTTGATGAAGTCCAGCCCGTCGGAGACGACCTCCCAGACGTTCTTCTGCGGGTCGATGCCGCCACGGCTCTGGTCGACGTAGGAGATCTTGACCGTCTGGCCGACCTTGAGGTCACCGTCGTCGGGCTTCTCCTCGCCGGTGATCATCCGGAAGAGCGTGGTCTTGCCGACGCCGTTGGGTCCGATCACGCCGACGATGCCGGCGCGCGGGAGCTTGAACGACACGTCGTGCATGAGGGTGCGTCCCTCGAAGCCCTTGCCGAGCTTCTCGGCCTCCAGCACGATGTCGCCGAGGCGCGGGCCGGCCGGGATGTTGATCTCTGACGTGTCGATCTTGCGCATCCGGTCGGCCTCGGCCGCCATCTCCTCGTAGCGCGCGAGACGCGACCTGCTCTTGGTCTGGCGGGCCTTGGCGTTGGAGCGGACCCACTCGAGCTCGCGCTCGAGGACCTTGGCGCGCTTGGCGTCCTTCTGACCCTCGATCTTGAGCCGGCTCTGCTTGGTCTCGAGGTACGTCGTGTAGTTGCCCTCGTAGGGGTGCGCCTTGCCGCGGTCGAGCTCGAGGATCCACTGCGCGACGTTGTCGAGGAAGTAGCGGTCGT